>JANQJH010000063.1 GCA_028281705.1 Verrucomicrobiales bacterium | reverse complement strand
TGTACGGCTCGGGGTCCCGCGCCCCAGCTCAGGAGTTCGGGCACGAAATCGGGGACTTCTTGTTCGGAAACCCGCGTGGCCCGCACCAGGCGGAGCGCGTAGTGGATCACGTGGGCCGGCACCGGCACGCGGCGCACCAGTTTTTGCACGTCGAGAATTTCGTCGCCGGTCAAGACGGCATCAACCTCGGCCTGAGTCGCCGCCGTCGTGATGTCGGCGATGCGGTATTCTTCGTCGTACTGCGGATAATCGACGAACACCTTGAACATGAAGCGGTCCTGTTGCGCCTCCGGCAGGGTGTAAGTGCCCTCTTGCTCGATGGGGTTCTGGGTGGCGAGGACGAAAAAGGGATTCGGGAGGGGATGCCGCGTTCCCCCGATGGTGACCTGGCGTTCCTGCATCGATTCGAGGAGCGCCGCCTGTGTCTTGGGTGGCGTCCGGTTGATCTCATCCGCCAGGATGATGTTGGCGAAGATGGGGCCCTTGATGAAGCGGAACTCCCGTGCTCCGCTCGTCTTGTCCTCCTGGATGACTTCGGTCCCCGTGATGTCCGAGGGCATGAGGTCCGGGGTGAACTGGACCCGGCTGAAGTCCAGTTTCATCGACTTGGCCAACGTGCTGACCATGAGGGTCTTAGCCAACCCGGGGACGCCTTCCAGGAGGCAGTGGCCCTGGGAGTAGATCGCCATCACCAGCTGATCGATGACGGTGGATTGACCCACGATCACCTTGCCGAGTTCAGCGCGAATCTTGGCGGTCGACGTCTTGATGGTTTCGAGACTCTGCACTTCTTCGTCGCTCAGTTGCGAATCTACCGTCGGCTGGTTCTCAGACATGATAATCGATTGAATGTTAAGATAATGGAAATCCTAATGGCTCCAAATGTCCATGCAACACCGATTTGCCGATGGTGCAAGAGGTGAGCGCATTATGCATGGCCTTTCCTCCGTGGCGACCTCCGGTTCTGCGGGAACGCCGAAAAAGGACTGACGGGAAGGTGGTTCGGCTTGGAGAGCAAGGAAACAGTACAAGAAATCGCCACATCCCGGCGGATATCAGGATGTGGCGACCGATTGAATGCTCCTTGGAAGCTACGTGTTGGATCCGGTGGCGGTGAGTTGGCCCGCGGCCAACGCGCCGATGGTGATCGTGTTGTTGGTGTTGAGAGTATTGTCCCAGGCATCGCCTCGGGTGACGACTCGTTGGGAGACGCCGACCATGTCGCCCCCCTCCTGCCACTCGAAGAGCAAGCCGTTGAGAAACACGAGCCCTTCGGACCCGGGCTCACCGGTGTAGACCACTTCCAGCTTGCCGTCTTTCGGCACGATGACGACGAGTCGACCTCCTTCGTCATCGGGAGGATCGCCTTCGCGGATGAACAGAGTAATGGTGAGATCTTTCCCGCTCTGGTTGATGAAATTTTTTATTCCTTCCTTCATGATAACAATTCGATGGTTTAATGATTAGTCTCGTCGTTGGGTGGGCGGTATCGCGTCCGCTTGCCGCTGAAATCTTAAAATGTTGGAAAGACAGGCTTCGGAATCCAAGGCGGTTGGAGGTGAGCGCAGGCACAAGCACGATTGGCCGGCTGGTATTCCTGCGCGTCTCAATCCGTCCTTAGACGCCTAATGCCCGTCGCTTCCCTGCCTTGGAACCGGACGTGGTTTCCGATTAATCCTGAGGTACGCCACCGCAGCACACCGAAGCAACACCATCCAAGATTTCATGGGCTTAGGCTAGGCAGATCCAGGCTCCACATACCAGCACAAAAAGGGTGAATCGATTTGTGTCCGTCTAGGGACGAATGCCGGCTCCGGGGCGTGATGTGTGAATCATTCACACATGAGCTTGACCGCCAATCGAAACTGTGAAAACTTCACACGTTATGAAGCCCTCGCTCGCGGAATTGAACGCCGTCGAACTCGAGCTCCTGGGAATCCTCTGGGCAGACTCTCCGATGAAACCTGCTGAGATCGAGGCCGCGCTCAGCCGAAAAATGGAGAACGCCACCTTGCGATCCATTCTTCGTGGCCTGGTGGAGAAGGAGTATTTGAAGCGCGAGCGCGTGGGGAAGGCCTATTTTTACAGCCCGGCCCGAAAGGCCAGTTCCGTGCGCCGCAGGATCACGGATCGATTGGCCTCGGTCTTCGCCGACGGATCGCGGCTCGGGCTCATCGCGCAGCTCATCGCCGACGAGAAGCTCACGCCGGAACAAGTGAAGGAATTGCAGAAGCTCGCTGATAGAGACTAACATGAATCTTGTGCTGATCTTTTTCGTCAAGGCGACGGTCCTCCTGGCGTTGTGTCTTCTCGCCACCTGGTCCTTGAACAGATTCAATCCGCGCTGGCGGATCCTTGTCTGTGAAGCCGGTGCCGGCGCCCTGCTTTTGCTCCCCTTGGCGATGTCCGTGCCGTTCACCCTTCCCATCGCCGTCATTCCCGCAAGGACAGATGAGGGGCCGGTCTCGGAGGCCGCTCCGCTGGTTCTAGGTGAAACGGTGGCGGTGTTAGGCCAGAAAATCGAAGTCGCCTCCCCGGTAGTGGAGATCGCCCTGCCTGTGGCCGGGGAAGGACTGCCCGCGGTTTTCCCTCCATCAAACAGTGGGCTTTCTCCGCGCTCGTTGGCCTGGTTGGGGCTCGGTCTCTTCTCCGGTGCCGGTTTGTTCGTTTGGTTCAGGCGCTATCGAAGGTGCCGTGTTCAATTGCGTCAATGGATCGGCGGTCTCTCCCCGGCGGATGGGGCCTCTCGATCCGTCTTCCGCGATCTCGTTCGAGACATGGGGATCAAGCAGCGCGTGCGACTGGCCGTGAGCCGTGGCGATCATTCCCCCTTTTGCTGTGGATGGAGGCGCTGCACCGTGGTCATTCCGCAGTCCCTGACGGATTCCGAAAGCGCGTCGACCTTGAGAATGGTGTTGCGTCACGAACTGAGCCACGTGGCCAATCACGACATGCTGCGAAGGCAGGTGATGAACGCGGTGACGGCGGTGTTCTGGTTTCATCCCCTGGTCTGGCTCCTGCGTCGAAGCCACCTCTACGCCATCGAAGAGCTGGGAGACCGCGTGGCCGCCGGTAGCCACCACGGAAGGGAATCTTACCGTCGTGCGCTGGCGCAGTTGACCTTGGGAATGCAGGCATCTCCGGTGCCATCACCGGTGGTGCTGGGCGTGTTTGGGCCTCCCCAGATCGTCGTGCGCTTGCGGCGTCTACGCCTGGATTTGGCCTACGGTCCGCTGCGCCGCGGGACTCGGTCGATGTTTTTGATAGGGATTGTGGCGCCGGTTCTCCTTGCGCTTGCCATGGCACAGTTGGTCGAGGTGAAACTGCGAGAGCCCGCGGAAGCGGTGTCCCGGGGATGGATCGCCGGATTGGCGGAAGAACAGCAGGTGTCTGCCAGAGAAACACTTGGCCAGGCGATGAGCGCTCTGCGGCGTCTGCAGGCGGAAGATGGCAGTGTGCCGCGGCAGAGTTCGGATCTTACCAGAGAGCGGGAGAGCGGCTTCGAGTCCGGCGTCACCGCGCTGGCGGGGATGGCGTTTCTGGCTCGGGGTGGTGCAGGAGAAAAATCACCTAACCATAAACCGATGCTTCGTTCTCTTCGGTATGTGCTCAAGTGTCAGGCAGAGTCCGGTTGGTTTCGCGGAGCGGCCGCCGGCAATGCGGGCTCGATCTATCATCACGCCATCGCGGTCTGGTTTCTCGCCTCCGCGCACGGTCATCTCACGGGTGCCTTGAAAGAGCAGGTGGCGCAGGCCTTGCCACGCGCGGTGGAGCGTCTGGTGGATGCCCAGGGCGTGCCCAAGATTGCCAGTCATCGCGGTGGGTGGCGTTACGCCATGAATTCGAGAGACAGCGATCTCTCCTGCACGGCCTGGGCCGTCCGTGCCCTCATCGCCGCTCAGAGGGTCGACAGGGTCGGGGTGCCGCGTGAGGTGTTCGAAGACGCGCTCGCCTATGTCAAGCGTCTGCAGAGAGCTGACGGCGGCTTCATGTATGTCGCCGGCTCGGAAGGGATGCCTTCCAACGTCGCCCGTTCGGCGATGGGGCTCTATTGTTTTCAGTCATTTGGCGAGGGCGATTCGGAGTCTGCGGATCGGGCGGCTCAATACATGGTGAGGGAGTCCCAGAAATCTCAGAAAACCGATGCCTTCTACGGAGCTCTCTGGGGTGCGGCCGCCATGTGGCCGCGTCAGGGTGAGCTACAAAGTGACTATGCCGCGTGGTTGGTCGGTCACCTCCAGAGCACCCAGCGCCGAGGGCGTTGGCCAAGTCAGTACGGGGATGTCTTGGGCACCATTTTCGGCGTGCTCGCCCTGGTCCCGCCGGAAAGTCTCACCCCAGTAGTCGTCCCACCCGAGGACGGCGAAGCGGGTCAGCCGCAAACCTACAATGAGCGCACCTACGACGAGTGGAACGAGATGCTGAGCGTCAATGGCATGCGCAAGGAGATGCTCCCCGCCTTGAGAACGCTGGGTTACGGAGCTGATGCGGAGATTGCGGAAGAAGCCATTCCCATGCTTCTCGCCTTGGTGCGGAACGGCTTCCCCGCGACCCAGTGCCGTTGCATGGGGGCCTTGCGCAAGTTGGAAAATCCGAGTGATCAAGTCCTCGAGGTCATGATGGAAAAACTTGGCGGTCCGCTCCGCGGTATCCGCACCCGCGCGGCTTATTTTTTGGGCCACTACCCCGAGAGGAGCAGTTACACCGTCCCTCGGCTCGTCCGGCTGCTCCAAGAAGACAACACTTTCGCTCACCGGTCGGCGGTCTTCGCGCTCGAGCGCCTTGGTCCTGCGGCAAAGGACGCCCTTCCCGCTTTGAGGAATCTTCGCGCCACGGCCACGGAGCCGCTACGGAAATCCATCGACGACGCGCTCGCCGCGCTCGCTGCCGAATGAAGAAGTAGGACTGAGGCCCAGCACCTTCTTGTTGTGAGCCATTCTCGAATGTGTAAGCCGGGAAAGTGGGAGGGACTTTAGTCCCTAGATCAGACAAGCGAGCTCAGGGACTGAAGTCCCTGCCACGTTCTTGTGTTGCAGTATTGTAGAGTGTGTAAGCCGGGAAAGTGGGAGGGGCTTCGTTTGGCGAAGTTTGCTTCGCCAAAAAAGCTTGGATGGCGCCCGGAACAAACTCTGCGCCCGGAACGAACTCTGCTTCGGAATTGGAAATAGGCCGTGGTCTAACACAATGGCCTATACGCATTTTTTTGCCCGTGAGGAAAGTGTCGTAAAACGGCTAATACAAGCGTATTACGAATGTAGTAATCGCGGATTTCATCTTCGGATCGAAGAACGTTCTTTTGAGCCCGTTCTCCGAAGAGGAAGAGGTGGAACTCGCGGCGGAGTTGCTGGACGTCGGCAGCGAAGCGGAACTCGATCAATTTTTGGGTAAGTTTTTCAAACGGGTCCGCCGCCGTGTGCGGAAAGTCGGCCGCCGGATTCCGCGTGGGCTTGCGAGGCGTTGCCCGGCGGCTGCTTCCCGTGGCCGGCCGAAATCAGAACTCAAGCGGCTCTCGGAGATGTTGGAGAATCTCTTTGCGCCCGAAGGGCACGGTCCTCCCAAGGTCGGCAAGTGAGGTCAGGTGTTGTCATCGTCCCGGTGCCGCTCTAGCCTGGCCGATCACTTTCGATATCATGAACAAGCTTTTCCTCTTCTTTTGCTTTCTTCTCTGTCTCCAACTGCCCGCTCAGGCGGCGAAGGATTACAATGTGCTCTTCATCATCTCGGATGACCTGACTTACACGGCGCTCTCCTGCTATGGGAACGAAGTCTGTCAGACGCCCAACATCGATCGCTTGGCGGCGCGCGGTGTGCGCTTCACGCGGGCCTATTGTCAGGGCACCTACTGCGGGCCCTCTCGCGCTTCGTTCATGTCGGGCTACTACCCTCATGCCACCGGATCACTGGGCTATGCCAGTCCTCGCTCTCAGATTGGCGACCGTGCCATGTGGGCGGAGCATTTCAAGAATGCGGGCTACTACACGGCGCGGGTGAGCAAGATTTTTCACATGGGAGTCCCCGGCGGTGTTGAGTACGGGAAGAAGAACGAGCCGCCGGAACATGAGCGATTCAACGGTGCGGATGACGCGGCTTGCTGGACGGAGCGCTTCAATACGCCGGGACCGGAATGGATGGCCGAGGGCGATGGCGAAACCCTGCAGAAGAATCCTGAGGGCAAGCGTCCCGTGGTCGGAGGCAATACCTTTGTTGTCGTTGAAGCTGACGGCGATGATCTCGTTCATGCCGATGGGAAGGCGGCTCGGAAGGCCGCCGAACTGATCTTGGCCCACAAGGACGAGCGTTTTTGGCTTGGCGTTGGCTTTGTCCGTCCCCACGTGCCCTTCGTTGCCCCGCGAAAGTACTTTGCGCCTTTCCTCCCCTACGAGCGCAATGAACTGCCGCCGAAGATCGAGGGTGACTGGGACGACATTCCAAGGCCGGGCATCAACTACTGCACGAGCCAAAACATGCAGATGGATCTGCGCAAGCAGAAGAAAGCGTTAGGAGGATACTACGCCTCGGTGGCCTACATGGACGCGCAGGTGGGCGTGGTGTTGGATGCCCTCAAAGAAGCCGGACTGGAGGAGGAGACGATTGTTGTTTTCACCAGCGATCACGGCTTTCACCTCGGCGAACACGATTTTTGGGCCAAAGTGAGTCTGCGCGATGAATCCGCCGGCGTGCCGCTCATCATCGCCGTTCCGGGACAGAAACCCCTGGTGTGCGATTCGCTGGTGGAACTGATTGATCTCTATCCCACCGTGGCCAAACTCTGCGGTTTGCCGGTGCCTCAACGTCTCCAGGGCAAAGACATTTCCGCCATGCTCACGCAACCTGAGGTGGAAGTCCGCGAGGCCGCCTTTAGCGTCGCCCCCATGAGGAAGGGCTTTCTTCTCCGCACGCAGGAATTCGCCTACATTCAATACGAGGAAGACGCCTCCAAGGGGATCGAACTCTTCGACGTGAAGAAGGATCCCCAGCAGTACACCAATCTGGCGAAGCATCCGGACTATCGGGAAACCGTCGAAGCGATGAAAAAGGCCATGGCCGAACGATTGCGCCAGGTGCGGGACAACGACCTGGGATTGCGCTACCGCAATGGCAAGGTCGTCCGCCGAGATTGAATAGGGTAGGGGATCGCTCTGCACGGTCCCGTTCGCTTGATTGTCCTTGCGGCCCCGGGGGGCGGCGAACGAGAGTAGGAGTCCATGATGCTCCATCGTATTGCCCTAATCCTGCTCATTCTGGTGCCTGTCGGCACCTTCTCGCTCTCTGGGGAAGAAGAGGCTGGGGCCGTGCCGTCCCTCTCGATCGGCGCCTACTACTATCCTTGGTATGAAGCAGCCGGGGCAGGGGAGACCGGATGGATGTCCAAGGCCTTGCGAGGGCGCTTGCAGCCCCAGCAGCTTCCCCGGTTGGGAGTCTATGGAAGTCGCGATCCGAAGGTGATTGGCGATCACATCGCCCAGAGTCGACGGGCGGGAATCGATTTTTGGGCGGTGAGCTGGTGGGGGCCGAATCGGAGGGAAGACCGCGCCTTTGGCGAGGCCATCCTCACCCATGCCGACGCCGGCCAGCTCAAGTATGCCCTTCTCTACGAATCGACGGGCCGACTGGGATCGATGCGAGAGCCTAACTACGACAAGTTGCTGGACGATTTCGCCTACATGGCGGAACGGTATTTTGAACATCCGGCCTACCTCAAGATCGATGGCAAACCGGTCGTCTTCATCTATCTGACACGTGTCTATTTTCGGGATCGAGGTCAGGAGGCGCTGGCGCAGCTGCGGGAGAAATTTCCTCGTCTCTATCTCGTGGGCGACGATGTCTTTGGCGGGCGATATCGCGAAGAAGACGCCCGCTTGTGGGATGCGGTCACGGCCTACGACGTTTATGGCCAGTCCATGCAGAAAGAGGGCGCTACTCAGGCCGGGGTGGATCGACTGCGCCGGAACTATGAAAACGCCAAGAAGCTGGCCAATGGAGTGGGGACGGCGTTCATTCCCGGCATTGCACCGGGATACAATGACCGGGCGGTGCGCGACGGCCATGCCGGGCGCGCGCGCTACTTCACGGACAGGGAGGGCTCCAAGGAAGGCGACATTTTTCGCAGCATGATCAATGAGGTAGCGATTCCGCTAGCCGATGAGAAGGCGGCTCGGACGATCATGATCACGTCCTTCAATGAATGGTACGAGGACACGCAGATCGAAGCCACCGGGGGCGGCGCGGGCGTGGCGGTGAAAGACGACTCTGACACCGGTGCCTACTACACCGAAGGGGAGCGTTACGAGGATTACGGGACACTCTACTTGGATATCCTGCGAGAGGCGAAGATCCCGCGTCAGCCCGCTTTGGAACCGATTCGCGTGAGTGCCGACGGAAAAGGCTTTGTCCGCGGGGCCTCCAACGCGCCCTTCGCAGTGTGGGGGGTCAACTATGATCACGACGGTCCCGGGCGGCTTCTCGACGAGTACTGGGAAGACAACTGGGAAACGGTGGTGGAGGATTTTCACGAGATCCGGGAACTGGGGGCGAACTGTGTGCGCATCCATCTGCAATTCGGGAAGTTCATGGACGCTCCCGAGAAACCGAACGCAGCGGCGTTGGCTCGCCTAACCAATCTGGTGAAGCTGGCGGAAGAAACCAGGCTCTATCTCGACGTCACCGGTCTTGCCTGCTATCACAAGCAGAACATTCCCCCCTGGTATGACGGGCTCGGTGAAGAGGAACGGTGGGCTGCCCAGGCCGTCTTCTGGGAAGCCGTGGCCAAGGCCTGTGCGGGCAGTCCTGCCATCTTTTGCTACGACTTGATGAATGAGCCGATCCTTCCCGGCAAAGAGCCGGCTGACGAGTGGCTCGCGGGGGAGTTCGGCGGCAAGTACTTTGTTCAGCGGATCTCCCTCGACTTGCGGGGACGCACTCGCGAGGAGGTCGCGGAATCGTGGGTTGAGCGGATGGTCGGAGCCATTCGCAAGCACGACCAAGAGCATCTCATCACCGTGGGTGTCATTCCCTGGGTGTTCACCTTTGGCGGCGGCAAGCCCCTCTTCCACGGTCCGCGAGTCGGACGACATCTCGATTTCGTCGCGGTGCATTTTTATCCCGAGAAAGGGGAAGTGGAAAAGGCGCTCGAAGCCTTGAAGGCCTACGAGGTTGGCAAGCCGCTGGTCATCGAGGAGATGTTTCCCCTGAAATGCGGCCAGGAGGAATTGATCCGGTTCGTCGATCAATCAGCCGAGCATGCGGACGGATGGATCAGCTTCTACTGGGGGCAGACTCCCGAGGAACTGCGGGGCCAGGAACCCAAGTCGATGGCGGCGGCGATCACGGCTTCCTGGCTGGAGACCTTTCAAAGTCACGCCTCGCGCCGGAAGTTATCCGGCACGGAGCATCCCTAGCAGGTAAGCATTACGATCGGACGGTGAGCCAGCCACATTCTTATCTTGGCGTGTTCACGAGTGTGTTTGCCAGGAAAGTGGGAGGGACTTTAGTCCCAATATCCAACAAGCGAGATCAGGGACTGAAGTCCCTGCCGCTTTCTTATGGCGGCCCGCTTCTCACGTCACGTCGAATCCGTGCCGATCCAGGAGGGCCATGAATTTCGCCTTGGCGTTCTTCAGAATGGGATCTCCGTGAGCGACGACGATCCTCTCGAACTCGAGCGCTGCGATTTCGCGCATGGATTCGGAGAAGGCTTCTCGATCCTTGATACAGAATCGGAGCAGCCGGCTCATCCCCGGGTATTCACGAATGCCGGCGGCGGTGCGCATGACGCCGTGTGTCCAGCGGCCGGCATCTGGCGGCAGATTGAAGAAGAGATCGGCCACGATCAGCGTCTTCGATGGCCGATGGAAGAAGACGTGCTCGCGGATCTTTGGCATCCCACCGACAGCGATCACGTCGAGTTCGCCATCCCATTCGGCGGGTGCCGGAGAGAGCCGTGTGGTGGCTAACTTATCACCACTGGGAAATCCGGGTGGAGTCAGGTAGGGAAGATCGGGAAAGGCGGTGCGCCCGGGAGCTGCCAAGGTATCGTGGAAATTCGTTGCTTCGACGAGCCAACCCGGTTGGCCCACCTTTCGGATCTCGGCGACATGGTGAGGGTGGAATGCTGTCGTTGAGTGAACCACGCTGGATCCAGATTCAAGCCGGATCACGGTGACGACCCTGCCCATCTGACAGCCAAGCAGTCCCAGGGGATGGCGTTGTAGATGGATGTTTGGCGCGAGTTCTTCCAACATGGGGACGAAGGTTCGGCCGTTGGGAATGCCGTGCAATTCCTATTCAGTGATCCCATAGAAAAAGCCGCCGGGATCAAACCCCAGCGGCTTTCTCAATGGAATATTTCGGTAATCGAAGAGAATGCCTGCCTACTTACTCACAGTGCGGCCTTCTCATTCTTCTTTGCTTTCTTCGGGCTCAGAGCGATGACGTAATCGACTTTGCCGTGTTCGCTAACGACAGACACGCGCTTGCCGACGAGAGACTTGATGTCGCCTTCGGGAAGGATTTTGGTGTCGGGTGTCAGCGTGAGCTTGGCCGACTTGGCCTTGAGTTCTTTGGCGTCGCTCGAATCCGTGATCTTCAGAACCAGGGATTTCGATTCCGCATCAAACTTTTCGACCTTACCGATGCTGGCGGCTTTCTTTCCACAGCCGGCGTAGGAAGCAGTGGCGAAGGCTAGTGCTAGAACAGTAGTGATGATGATTTTCATGGTGAACGATGTTGAAGTGAATGGGGCCTCGGCCTGCGCCCAGGACTCCCTCTGAGCGTACGATTGTCCTTGAAGCCAACAGACAATTCAATCATTATCGGTCCTATTTCGGATGCCAGCCTCGACGATGATGAAAATAACCCAGTGGATGTCTCTCGGCCTGCTCACGGCGGCCCTGTGGGGCACCTGTCTCGCGCACCCCGTTCCCGATATTCCCGTGCGATCGACCTTTGGAGCGGACGGCAAAGTGACGGTTTTGATCGAAATTGATCCTCGATGTTTCGAGGACGATGCCCTACACGCGCCCTATCTCGGGAATGCCACGTTTCAGTCCTACTCCAAGGAGCAGAGAGAATCCTTGAAGAAGAGGGCAAAAAGTTTGATTGAGAAGACAATCGAGTTCGATTTCGAACCCAAGTCACCTGCCGTCGTGCCGGCCTTCGAAATGAGCTTCACGACGTTCGCTAACAAACCTCTGGAAAAGCAACCGGCGAAGCGTGCCGAGACGCCCGTCATGATCACGGCCAAGTGGGTTGCCAATGCCTTGAAGCTGACAAGTTACCGCATCAAGTCGAAGAAGGCGGGCAAGTACAGTTTGAAGTGCATCAACCATTTGGGTAAAGAGAAACAGCGCTTGCACGTGCTCTTTCCCGGTGAAACAAGCTATCGATTGGATCTGAAAGAGTGGGCCAGTTCGATTGATGCCGAAGCGAGGAAGAAACGCTAGTCATCACGGCACGATTGGGAAAGTTCGCCCAGAAGGCGGATCCGGGAGGGATAGTGAGTGCATGTTAGTGGTTGCAGAGCCGTTATGATCCACGGGAAGTTCGTTCCTTGACCCGGGCTTCGTTTTGTAGCCATCATCTGTCACCAATCATGAGGACCACGACATTTGCGCTACTTTTCGCCCTGGTTGCCACTTCAAGCCTTGCCGAGCCGTCGGCGCCCAACGTGGTCGTCCTCTTGGCCGACGATCTGGGGTATCGGGACGTCGGCTGTTACGGCGGTCCGGTGAAAACACCGGCGATTGATTCGCTGGCCGCCAAGGGAGTGCGCTTCACCGACTTCTACTCAGGTTGCGCAGTGTGCTCCCCCTCACGAGCGACCTTGCTCACTGGCCGGCATCACATTCGTACCGGAGTTTATAGTTGGATTAGCGATGCCGTTCAGAACTCCCACTTATTGGAGCGGGAAGTCACACTGGCCGAGATATTGCGCGAGGCCGGTTACGCTACGGCGCACGTTGGCAAGTGGCATCTTGGCCTTCCGACGGAGAAACGAAACAAGCCAACGCCGGATCAACACGGGTTTGACTTCTGGTTCGCCACCTGGAACAACGCGAGGCCGAGTCATCGCAATCCTAACAACTTTATTCGAAACGGAAAACCGGTAGGTCGGCTTGAGGGATACGCCTGTCAGATCGTGGTTGATGAGGCCATTGCCTGGCTCGATGAAGAGCGCGCCCCGGAGAAGCCATTCTTTTTGAACGTGTGGTTCCACGAGCCCCACGCTCCCATTGCCAGCCCGGATGGCATCGTGGAGCACTACGGCAAGCTAGACGATCGGGCGGCCATCTACTCCGGGACGATCGACAACACGGATCGGGCGATCGCGCGCCTGGTGAAGAAGTTGGCCGAGGTCGATGACCCGAAGGACACGCTCATCATTTATGCCTCGGACAACGGCAGCTACCGCAAGGACAGGGTGGGTGATTTGCGTGGGGCCAAGGGCATGAACTGGGATGGTGGTATCCGCGTGCCCGGCATCTTTTGTTGGCCCGGTAAGATCACTTCCGGGATCGAAGCCAGTCAACCGGCCGGACTGGTGGACGTGCTTCCCACGGTTTGCGGACTACTCGATCTCGAACCGCCCGTGGATGTCCATTTGGATGGTGCGGATTTGTCATCGATCCTCACAGGCAACAGCGAGCGGCCATTCAAGCGTCATCAACCGTTATACTGGCATTTGCAAAAGTCACGGCCCATCGTGGCTCTCCGCGACGGGGATTTCTCACTCGTGGCGGATCCCGA
The DNA here is from genome assembly GCA_028281705.1 of Verrucomicrobiales bacterium. GTDB lineage: Bacteria > Verrucomicrobiota > Verrucomicrobiia > Verrucomicrobiales > DEV007 > JAACDM01. Next base: position 47,586 of record JANQJH010000063.1, on the reverse strand, counting down.
TTACGAGCTATCGACGAGCAACATGTTCCAGGAAGCCTGGATTCCGAAGATCAAGCAGGGCGGCTACCAGAACTTCCGGCTCTACAATTTAAAGGTCGATCCCGGTCAGGTGGAGAATGTCGCCGCTGATCACCCCGAATTGTTTCAGCGTATGAAGAAGTCGCTGGCCGCCATCAATGCGAGTGTGATGTCCGAGGGACACGACTGGCATTTGCAGAAATGATCGGCGTGAGCACGGTCGCCAAGGGACGAACCTCGTAGGGGAAGCGGTGACGCTTCCTTGAAGGAGCGCGCACGCGCTCCGCTACCCTTGCATTCGTAACTGTCCTCCAAATAGCCGAGGGACTGAAGTCCCTTCGTTATTTCCGGGATGAGAGCCGTAGGGTTGTGGTGCTAACTAACTCTCGGCAAACTGCGCATCGAAGACGATGTTCGATGCGGGGAAGTCGAGGTTCTTGACGAAGGCGCAGGATTCCGCCGCCCCGTGCTCGCGATCCATGCCACCGTCTTCCCACTCGACGGAGAGGGGGCCGATGTACTGGATGTCGTTGAGTGCGCGGATGATCTTCTCGAAGTCGATATCGCCGCGGCCGACGGACTTGAAGTCCCAGAAACGGCGGCGGTCATGGAAGTCGACATGGCCGCCGAAGACACCGGCGTCCGTGGGCGTGTCCGACCAAGCGACGTCTTTCATGTGCACGTGGTTGATGCGATCGGCAAAGCGATAGATGAACTCCACGTAATCGACGCCCTGGTAACCGAAGTGGCTCGGGTCGTAGTTGAAGCCGAATGCGGGATGTCCGTCGAGGGCCTCGATGGCGCGCTCGGCGGAGGCGATGTCGAAGGCGATTTCCGTGGGATGCACTTCGAGTCCGAACTTGATACCGTTCTCCTGAAAGGCATCGAGGATGGGCGTCCAGCGCTTGGCGAAATCCTTGAATCCGGCATCGATCTGGCCGGGCATGACGGGAGGGAAGGAATAGATGAGGTGCCAGATGGAGCTTCCGGTGAAACCGTTGATGACCTTGACCCCGAACTCCTTGGCCGCCTTGGCCGTCTTGATCAATTCCTCGGCGGCACGCTGGCGCACACCTTCGGGTTCGCCGTCGCCGTAAATGTAGTCTGGCAGAATGGCTTTGTGCCGCTCGTCGATGTTGTCGCACACCGCCTGTCCCACAAGATGGGAGGAAATGGAGTAGTACTTCAGCCCATGCTTATCGAGCAATTCGCGTTTGGCCTGACAATACGCCGCGTCCGCCTTATCGACTTCGAAGTGATCGCCCCAGCAGGCGAGTTCCACGCCGTCGTAGCCAAAGGACTTGGCTTTCTCGAGCATGGTTTCGAGTGGGAGATCGGCCCACTGGCCGGTGAAGAGGGTAACGGGTCTAGCCATGGTAACTTGGTGGTGGGTGGGGCTTGTCTTGTCTTTTCTTGGTTTGTTCGTTCGCGTGCGTGTTCTCTTTTGGCGTTTTTGTGATCAGAGCCCGAGAGGGGTCCAGGCGGCGCCCTTGGCGGAGGATTCCACCACGGCGTCGATGAAAGCCATGCCGCGGATGCCGTCGTCGATCTTGGGATAATCGGTGACCTTATCATCGGCCGTCTCGCCGGCTTCAAGGGCGAGGATGTGATCGGCAAAGTTCTTGTAGATGTTGGCGAAAGCCTCGAGATAACCCTCGGGATGGCCAAAGGGCGTGCGGCTGGCGTAGGCGGCGTTTTCTCCCACGTAACCGTTGCCCGTGCGCCAGATCTCGGTGGGCTTGTCTATGCGGTGCACCAGGAGGGTGTTGGGTTCGACTTGGTGCCACTCCAGGCCGCCCTTTTCACCGTAGACGCGGATATTGAGATTGTTCTCCGTTCCGACGGAGATCTGTGAGGCGTGGAGCACGCCCTTGGCGCCGTTCTCGAAGCGGAGGAGCACATTCCCATCGTCGTCCAACTGTCGGCCGGGGACGAAGGCCGTGAGATCGGCGAGGAGTTCTTTGATCTTCAGGCCGGTGATGTACTCGGCGAGATTCTCCGCGTGGGTGCCGATGTCGCCCATGCAGCCGGCGGCACCGGAGCGTTTGGGATCGGTCCGCCACTCCGCTTGCTTGGCGCCGGTCTCCTCCAGCCGCGTGGCCAACCAACCCTGGGGATACTCGACGATGATCTTGCGAATCTCGCCAAATTCACCGGCCTTGATGAAGTCCCGGGCCTGCTTGACCATGGGGTAGCCGGTGTAGTTGTGCGTCAGGCCGTAGAGGCGGCCGCTAGACTCGATGATGGGCTTGAGATCCTTCGCCTGCTGGAGATCGAAGGTCGCGGGCTTGTCCGAGAGGACGTGGAATCCCGATTCCAAAGCCAGTTTCGCCGGGGGAAAGTGCACGTGGTTGGGGGTCACGATGGAGACGAAATCCATCTTCTGATCCGCCGGGAGACCGGCCTCCGTCTGGATCATTTCCTCATAGGACCCATAGCAGCGCTCGTCGGGAACCAGCAATTCTTTTCCGGAGGCCTTGGATTTTTCCGGTGTCGAGCTGAAAGCGCCGCAAACGAGATCAATCTTTTGGTCGATGGCCGCAGCGATCCGATGGACGCCACCGATGAAGGCTCCCTGGCCACCGCCGATCATTCCCATTCTCACTTTTCTACTCATAGGCGGCGAGAATCTATCGATCACCCCGGGAACGCAATCTTTTTCTCGGCTGCTGAGTGCCCGGCTCAACCGGCCTCGGCCTGGGATTCCGGCTTTGGCCGGGGTTGCCAATGGGCCGGGAATCGGCTGAAGTGAGATCATGAAACGATCGCTTCTGCTTGCTCTGGTGGTTCTCGTCCTGCCCTCTCTCAGCCTGGGGCAGGAGGACGGTTTTGTGCCGCTCTTCAATGGGAAGAATCTTGATGGCTGGGTGGTGGTGAACACGGCGCCCTCCACTTGGCGATTTGATGAGAACGGCACGCTGATCTGCAGCGGCAAGCCCATCGGCGAGATCCGGACGGAGCGGATGTATCAGAATTTCATCCTCGAGGTGGAGTGGCGGCACATGGTTCCCCGTGGAAATGCCGGCATCTTCGTCTGGGCAGACGACATCACGGCGCGGGGGCAGCCCTTTCATCGCGGGATCGAGGTGCAGGTCTTGGAGAATGCGTATGGGAACAACCGGAGCCACACGACGCACGGAGACATTTTTCCCATCCATGGCGCTACCATGACGCCGATCAACGGGCGCGGGGGCAGTCGGGCCTTCCCCACCGAGCATCGTTCCAAGCCGAGCCCGGAATGGAATCACTACCGGGTGGAGTGCCGGGATGGCGTCATCTCGCTGGCGGTGAACGGCAAGGTCGTCACCCGGGGAGAGGATTGCGTGCCCCGCAAGGGCTATCTCTGTCTCGAATCCGAGGGCGGGGTGGTGCACTACCGTAATGCCCGCATCAAGGTCCTGCCGGACACATCGATCGAACCGGACCAGGTGGCGATTGCCAATCGCGGGTACAAGTCCCTCTACACCGGGGTCGATTTGTCAGGCTGGCAGACGGAAGAGGAAGGTGGCTGGGTGGTTCGAGACTGGGTCCTGAAGAATGAGGCAGAGGCGAAGCCTTTGATTTCACACGAGACGTTCTCGGAGTCTCTGGGAATGGTGATCGATCTTCGCCTGAGCGCCGCTTCGGGAAAACCCTCGCTCTTGTTAGGGGAGCGGACGCTGCTGGAAGTGGATGAAAAGATCGCGCCCCTGTTGGAAAAGGAAGGGCGCTGGAACCGCTTTGAGGGTGAGTCCGCCGAGGGCAAGTTTCGCTGGAAGATCAACGGCCGGCCTGGACCCGAGGTCGATCTTGAAGGGTTCGCCGCCGGCCGGCTCACGATCGTGCCGGATGGGGCGGCGGATTGGGCCAACATTTTTGTGCGTTTCTTGAGCGAGTGAAGGCGTTTGCAAGAACGGCTGGGTGGGCGGCTGCCGTGGTTTCCGTTTTTTTCGGGCACGGCTTGGCCGGGGCGAGGGCGGAGTCGTTTCGTCAGGAGATCGCTCACCGCTATTCCACGGCCGATGGGCTTCCGGCGGACGATGTCCAAGGCGTGGCCGTGATCGAGGGAGAGGTCATCGCCTGGGCGGGGCACGAAGCCGTCGTTTTTACGCAAGACGGCTGGCGGGCGGTGGATCGGGAGAGGGCTTGGATCACCGGAGAGGAACCGGATACGGCGACGGTGGCACGAGATTCGTTAGGCCGCGTGTGGGACCGGAAGAGCATCCTGGCCTTCACCCGCGATGTCCAAGGGCAGCCGTGGCTGGCCTCGCCGGCGGGTCCCGCGGTGGAGACGGCCCAGGGATGGAAGTTTTACGGCGGGAGTGAGGGCTTGCCCCACAATGGATTCACCTGTGCCGCCGCCGGACCGGAGGGCGAGGTTTGGTGGGGCACGGACAAGGGGCTCATCCGATTTGAGAAGGGGCGTTTTGCCTATCGGCAGGGGCCGCGCTGGCTGCCGGATGATCATGTGAGGAGTGTGGCGGTCGATGAAGACGGCAACGTGTGGGCCGCCACCGCCAAGGGAGTGGGCCGCATCGAGCGGCGATCCATGACCCTCGAGGAAAAGGCGGCGCATTACGAGCAGGAGATCGAGACCGCGATCAAGCGCACACCTTACGGTTACACCTCGCCGGTGCGGCTGAAGGATCCGGGAGACCGCTCTGTGATCACGCGTCACGACAACGACAACGACGGTCTCTGGACCGCGATGTACGGCGCTAGCCAGTGCTTTGCCTACGCTGCTTTGAGAAGGCCGCTTTACAAAGAGCGCGCCGCCAAAGCCTTTGATGCCTTGCGTTTTCTCCAAACGGTCACGCAAACGGGTGAAGTGCGGCCTCCCGTAGGTTACGTCGCGCGCACCATCCGGTCGACCGGCTTGCCGGATCCCAATGAAGGCCGGCGAGCGCACGACGAGCGCTTTCGCGCGGAGCGGGATCGCCTGTGGAAGGTGTACGAGCCGCGATGGCCCAGGAGCGGGGACGGCGAGTGGTTTTGGAAGAGCGACACGAGTTCGGATGAGCTCGATGGGCATTATTTTTTCTACGGGCTCTATCATGATCTCGTGGCCGAGACCGCGAGCGAGCGTGAGGCGGTTCGCGAGGTGGTGGCTTCCCTAACGGATCACTTGATCGATCATGGTTTCACCCTGACGGATCACGATGGGAAGCCGACACGCTGGGGGCATTTTGATCCGGAGTCGCTCAATCGCGATCCCAATTGGCAGGTGGAGCGGGGGCTCAATTCGTTGAGCATGCTGGCCTATCTCGCGGTGGCCCGGCACGTCACGGGTGAGCCGCGCTATGGTGAGGCGGCGCGCGAGCTTCGGGAGAAGCATCACTACGATACCAACGCCACCGTGCCCAAGATTCACTTGGGGTTTGGTTCGGGGAATCAATCAGACGACGAGATGGCCTTCATGGGCTTTTACCATTTGATTCGTTACACGGAGGATCCCGCCTTGCGGGCTCGTTATACCAAGGCCTTTCACGGCTACTGGTTGTTGGAAAAGGCAGAGAGGAATCCGTTCTTTCACTACGCTTATGCCGCCGCCGTCGCCCGTGGGCACTCCTTCGAGACGCCTTGGGGAACGGAGGATCTCCGTCCGGCGGGCGACTGGTTGGAAGATGCGCTCGCCACCCTGCGCGGCTTTCCCTTGGATCGGGTGAATTGGCCCCATGACAATCGGCACCGATTGGATTTGGTGCGGCTGCAGGAGACCCAGTCGCGCGGCTTGGACGGCCCCGACGAACCCTGGCGCGGTTACCGTGTGGACGGCAAGGTCCTGCCGGTGGAGGAGCGGCATTTCAATCACTGGAACACGGACCCCTGGCAGATTGACTATGGCGGTGATGGGCGGACCTTGGCCTGTGGGACGGTGTTTCTCCTGCCCTACTACATGGGCCTCTACCATGAGTTCCTCGAGTAAACAGCGGACGATGATGAATGCCGGCCGGCATGTTGTCTCGTGGATGGTTGCGGCGGCGGCTCTCCTCTTGTTGGCGCTATCGACTTCGGGATTCGGTGAGGGTGGAGGCAGCCATGCGGGGGACGAGATGCTGCGGCAGAAATTGGCCGCTTTTGCTTCTCCGGGCAATGTCCTGGAGGAGGCCAAACGGCAGTTAGTGGCTCTGGAATCATCCGATTATGAAGAGCGCCGCCGTGCCATGGCCTTTCTCCTTCGCGCCGGCGGGGTGCACGATCTCTTGGTCGAGGCCTTGAGAGAGACCTCGTCCCCGGAGATGAAGACAGCCCTGCGGATCATCCTTGAGGGCCTGGAAGAGTCGGATGCGGAGGAAAAACTGCGTTTGCTCATGCGGCGAGTCAGCATGGAAAAGGTGAAAGGACTGACGGGAGAACTGCTCGATGCCTGGGAGGGGCGCAAGGTGAGCAACAGCGATACCCGGCGTCTGAGCCGAGCGGCCATGCTGGCCACGTTGACGGAGGGTGACCTCGCGCGCCTGCGGAATGCCCTTGCGAGTACCACGCCGCTGGTCCGGGAACTGGCGGTCCTGGGGATCCAGCGCCTGGCCAAGGGCGAAGATCTGGTGGGCCTGCTCCAACCGCTCTTGGATGACGAGAGTGAGTCGATCCGGCTTCACGCGGCCATCTTGTTAGCCTCGAGAGAAGTGCGAGGTTGCCTCAAAACCTTGGCGGCGCTCTTGGAGAGCGAGAGTTTCATCATCCGCCGCCAGAGTCACGAAGTCTTGGCCGCGATCACCGGCCAGGATCTCGGTTTCTATTCCGACGGCGTGCCCGCCGAAAGGAAGGCGGCGGCTCGTCTGTGGCAACGCTGGGTCGCCAAGTTCGGCCGAAGTGCGCCGATCCGTTGGGACAAAGCCAGGGAATGGCTCGAAGCCGGCGAAGATGTGCTGGAGTGATTGCCTGCAAGACTGAACTGAAGTGCCCCTCAATCGTTGGAGCCAAGTGGTGCGGATACTCCTGTCCGCCCATTGCGCGTCCTTGTTATTCGGAGTTTATTTTCAGGATCGAAGTGCTAACGAACTTTCATAGAGCCGAGGGACTGAAGTCCCTCCCACTTTCCAGACAGATACATTTTGAGCGTTGCGTTGCATAGAGAAAGTGGCAGGGACTTCAGTCCCTGAGCTTCGCTTAGTGAGATAGGGACTGAAGTCCCTCCCACTTTCCAAGCAAACGCAGTGGAATAGACTGCAATGAGAATTGGCACGGCAGAGGTGATTGAATGCTACCCAACGGGGTGGACAGGTGTGTCCGCATCACGGGTGCCTTCCTTTATTGGACCAAGTGCACGGCCAGGCGGACGTGGAGCGTTGGCGCATTTGGCAGAGGAACTGAGATCTTGCGTGTGCCATTGGGGAAATCGTCGAGGCGGACGTGAGCGGGCCACGGTTCGCCCGGAGGCCGCGCGGCGATTTCTTGCCAATCGCGCAGGTCGGCAGAACTCTCGAGGGCGTAGATGACGTCGGGCCGCTCTCCCGCGAGGAGGAAGTGCACCTCGCGTTCGCCAGCAGAGCCGGAAATCTCGAGGGAATAACTGTCCGTCCGGGTTGGGTCGAGGTCCAGGGCGTATTCGAGCAAGGCGGGAAGGCCGTCCTTATCGGAATCTGCAAGTGGGCTCTCCTGTTGGCGTGCCGCGGCCCAGGTGGCGAAGGTTTCCTCTTCCGGCGGGTCGATGACGACGGCGCCGGCACCGGCGGGGGAGCCGTGAAGGGAGCCACTGTCTTGCCATTCGGTCGAGCTGGGGCCTGCGGGCTCGATGGAATGACCATTCATCGCCAGGGGGGTGTAGCGAAAGTCCTGAATGGCGGCGCCGGAAGGCTGGGGAAGTGTCAGTGTTAGCGATTCGCCGCTGTTGTCGAGCTTGCCCTCGTATTCTCCGGCGATCTCGGAGGAGGTGAGGCTGGGATAGCGTTGGCTGAACGCGGCTCTGTCCGAGACCAGGACCACTTGAGCCCCGGCTTGGAGGAGGAACTCTCCAAAGGTGAAGCGGATGCCCCGATTGAAACGGACCCCCGCGAGATCGAGCGGCAGGGCACCAGTGTTGGTCAGCTCGATGAATTCATAGGCGCTTCCGTCGATGGGGTCGTAGTGGATCTCGGTGATATGAAGATTCTGTGAGAGTTCCGTCAGGCGAAGGATCTCCGAGGAATCGGCGGCAAATCCATCCGTGGGAAAGAGAGGGAAACTGGCGAGGCCGGATTCGTCCCAGGCGATCGAGCGATCGTGCGTTTGCGGTGTGATGAGGACGACATTGATGAGTCCGCCCTCGGCCTCGAAAAGAGAGAGGCTCTCGCCCTCGGCGGCGATGGAGAAGTTGAGGTGACCTTTGGCCTTGGAGCCATCGGCGATCAGCTTCCAATAACCATTGGGTTCCAGGTAAGTATGGGCAGGGAAGACGTGCGCCTCGGGATTTCCGCTTGGGTTGTCTGTCAGACGGACGCCGTCGAGCGCGATGGGGAGTGCGCCCGCCTGGTGCAGCTCGATCCAGTCGTCGCGATAACGCTGATCGCCGGCAGCGAGCACTTCGGAAATTCTCAGGTCCCGCGCATCGCCGAGTTCCTGCGCGATGTTGCGTGCGCCCAGGGATTCCCGAGTCAGTTGCCACCCATCGTCAATTCGGCCCAGCGTATAACCGGGAGCTTGCCGGCCAAAGGCAATTTCATCCACCACCGTTCCCTCGGGATCCAAGAGATAAAGGGTATCGCCATCGCGGTTCAGCTGGACATCGTGGACCACGAGAAAGTCATCTGTTTCGATGATGCTTTTTTGAGGAAATTGATAGTCATCGTCCTCGCCCTGAGGTTCTTCGGAGAGTCTCCAGCCCTCGAGGTCGAGACGGGGGCCACGGTTGTGCAGTTCCACGGCATCCTGGCCCACAGCGCGGAGTTCGTTGATCACGACGTCCTGCCACTGGGCATCGACCACCCACTGGCGGACGGTGACGAGGGATTCCGGTTGCCAGTTGCCGGCGAAGTCCTGGCCCATGACTTCTAGACGGTGGGCGCCCGGCGTTAGCGCTTCGAGGGTGAGCTCGGCCGTGCGCACGGTGGGCGCGTCTCGGGGAAAGATTCCGGGAGCGATTTCGACCGGATCGCTCCAAGCACCGTCGTCCAGGCGCCAGCGGTAGGCAAAAATGCCAGGGCCACCGATGGTGAAGGTCGCCGTGGTTTGCGGCGTGCCCGAGGCCGGGCCGCCCGCGACGTAGGCCCATTCGGGAATACCGGCGCCAAAGGGGAGGTCGTGGATCGTCCGATGATCACCCGGTTCACCGGTAAGATTTCCGCTTCCCCAGCGCTCATCGAAAATGCCTCCGGGATGCCGCTCGCCGATGGAGTCGTCGGTCAATTGCGGGTCGATGAGATTGTGATCGATCTGAACGCGGCTGGTCTTGGCCGGCTGTGTGGGTTGGTCGCGGTCGGCCCAACTGATCAAACGCGGGAAAGCCGGTGTGAAGAGCGCCGAATTGTTGAAGATATTGAAACCAATGTAGGCCCCGTCCCCCGGCGTGGGACCGATGTCCTCCGGGACGAAGAGGTTGACCGCGGAGCAGAGGACGTCCTGCGTGATCGCGCCTGACTGATAATGATAGTCACCGTGAAAATCGAGGCAGGTGTTATGTTCGAAAATGGTTCCCGTCTGCCTCTTGAGGTTGATGGCATGGTCGACATTGCGGAAAACGTTGCGCGCCACCACGACCGTGGTGCCCTGGCCCCGGTCTCCCGTGGAAATTGCGTTGGCATAACCGCGATCCGAGGTGAAGATATCCTTGCTCACACTCTCAAAGACATTCGAAGCGACGTAGGCATCGCCTCCGAGATCGATGTGCTCATCGCCCACGGGGCCGTGGAAGTGATTGTAGCGGCAATCAAGAACGGGGCTCTGGCCCCAGCGGCCGCTGTCGGCATCGAAGACGTCGTTGTGGCCCTTGTTGCCGTAGAAATGGTTGTGGTAGACTCGGAAATGGCCGCCCACGGGAAAGCCGTCGAAAAAGCGGGGATCGTCGGGCACTTCGGGAGATTCCACCTTCACCTGTTCGGCGACGTTGTCGAGCCCTAGCTGCACGGGATCCTCGTCTTCGGAAAACATGTCAGGGAAAATGCAGTGCTGTAATGTGAGGGAGCAGTTGCGCCCGTAGACCATGCGCCGATGGGTGCCGGCAAAGGTGCAGTGGTCGATGACACACTCCGAGCGGATGACACCGATACTGCCTTGATTGTTCCGGGGTTGGGCACTGATGAAATCCGCATAGTGGATGATGTTTTCCGGAGAGAGAGAATCGACTAACTGAATGCCGCCCCATTTTGGCGGGCTCATCTGGACGCCGGGCAAGACGGGATCGTCCCTCAGCGCGGCTTGGGGGTGGTGGGAAAATCGAACGCGGGCGTGCTCCTGGCCCAGGATCTGCAACGTGCCCAGAACCGTGAGCGAGACTTCGGCGTCGACGAACACCTGGACGCCGGGTTCGATGCGAAGCTGGGCGCCCTCAGGCACCGTGAGGTTGGCGGTCACATGGTAGGGTGAGCTCTCGAGGCTCCAGAGAATGGGTTCACCGTTGGGAGCGTCGAGCACGCCTGACACTTCGGTTTCCGGCTTCTGATAGAAAACCGGCACGGTTTCGCTATGGACGATCTCGCCCCGGCCGTCTGGCTCCGAATAGTAGTCCACGGCGACCTGATTCACCCCCGGAAGGAGAAAATTCGGCGCCGATTCGAAGGTCCACGTCCCCGGATCGTTACCCAAGTAGTTGAGTTCCGCCTGCTCCCCATTGACGAGGATGGATCCTGTTTCCGCCACATGGAATTTGCCGTCGACCATGACGGAGCCATTGCGGGTGATCGGAGCGTCTTGGAGGGAAACGCCGATCTCGGTGGTCACGTTCGTCTCGTAGGTTTGGGGGATTTGGCTGAGAATATTTTCGCGGCGTTCGACGACGAACCTCTTCGCCTGTTCAATGAGATTGTCAGGCACCCAATTGGCCAGTACCTGATCGATGACGGGATTGACACGGCCTGGATGGAACCAGGCGTCCAGCATTTCGAGGTAGACTTGGTAGTACTCGCGGACGATGGTCTCCTCCGCGAAGAGCCGCTGCCAACCCCGGATCCGCCGGTAGACGAAGATATCGCTCTGAGCGCCGGTGAACCCGCGTTCACCGATACCCATGACGGTGTCGAAGTCGTGGGGCAAGAGCACGAAACGCGGGTCGGAAACGCCCCGGTAGATGCCAAAGTCATCCGCCCGGCCGGTGCCGAGCCCGCCCTCGAGGTTTTCGATCAGGGTGTTGACGGCGAGATACTCGAGCCATTGACGCACGTTGGCCACCTTTTCGATCTCTTCCCGGTAGCTCTCTGCCGGAGCTTCGTTGAGAGCTTTGGTTAGAGCGGCGATGTCGCTGTAGTCGTCGAGGGCTTCGTTTGTTTTCTTGAGATAGGTTCTGCGATAGACGTCGACGTTGCCCCCTTCGTAGGTGAACTGTCCGCTACCGAATTGGATGTGGTCATCGATGCGATAGAGATTGCCTTCATCGTCGTGCGGGTAGAGCCGGGAAATCCAATCGCCGTTCATCGGTTCCGCTCTGACATAGCGTCCATGGCCGACTTGGGAAGGATGCGCCGTGTCCACACCATTGACCCGAACTTCAACGGACACGGCTTCCGTCGTCGGGAGACCCGCGAGCTGAAACATGGTGGCTCCGAGGGCTTGGCTGAAGGGGTAGCGTGAGTTCAGCTGCATCGATTTTCGGCCGTTCCAACGATGATCATTGGGGATGGCCAGGTGGTAGTTCACCGGCGTTCCCGATCGGCTGCTATAGCCTCGATCACGCACGGCACATTGATGTCTGACTTTGACCCCGGTGCCATCTTCACTGACAAAGGTCGCATGAAACTGTGCGTCGACGGGAAAGCCTCGGTTGCTCTGGTCTTGGGCCTGCTGTAGCCGAGTGCGCTGTTGAGGCGTCATGATGATGCGGTAGCGTGGAGGACGGTCTGGCGCCCAAGGCTCGGAGCTGTAGCTGTCGTCGACTTGAAAGAGTGCGTTGGTTACAGGCCCCCACTTGCTGACTTGGAATATCCCCTCGCCTTCGCTGAAGAAACGCGCCGGTTTGGGCCACGTCCTCGATAGATCGGCGGTATCGGTCGCCTGGAAGTAGTACTCAACAATCGTCCCGTCGTTGAACGGGCCAAGGGAGGTGGAGAACGTGTTGCCATCATCCGGTTGGGGGATGGTGTGAGATTCCCAGTCCTGCGCATCGGCCACTCGATAGAAGAGTTGAACGGTTGGTGGAGTTTCCAGTTCATCCACGATGGTGGCCGAGATCCGGATGGATTGGTCGGAGTTGGGAATGACCGGTGTCTGCCTCACATCGAGGATCCTGGGGGCGACATCGTTTTGATAGGAGCCATTGAGCTGACCGGGGCTGCCGCCGCGTTCCGTACTCGCCGTCCAGAGTTGGCCCGTATTGGCGTCGACAAAGGGTGAGATCCTCTCGAGTGAATGTCCGCCGCCATCCGCCAGATTTTGCCAGGCCCAGCCTTCAAAGCCATGAACGACGGCGTTGACGCGAGAGGCCCATTCGCCCTGGGTGGCGTAGTCGATGGTTTCGACGGTCTGACCCGATTTATCGCGCCATCGGAGGGACTCGTTGGCGTTGCTCAAGCGTCCCTCCCAGCCACCCACGATCGCCACCGCCACATTCGGATACTGGGCCCGAAAAACGCTTTCATCGGCGGCGACGACGAGGAAGCCTTCCGAGGGAATCGTCGTGCCGGGGGGGAATTCGATGGAGATGCCCCGCGTGAAGGACCAACCGCTGATGTCGGCTTCTTCGGGGCCCGGATTGAACAGTTCGATCCATTCTTCGAGGGGATTTTCCGCCGGGTTGCCGGCGGGATGAAACATCATCTCGTTGATCACCGGTGTCGCCTGCGCCGGGGACAGCAGCACGGCGGCGATGGCCATGAGCGGGAAAAACGGTGGTGGTAACGAGCGTGAAAGTGCAAGGCGCATCCTTTCTACTCTGTCGGGGGTGTCGTGGTGTCAAGTGGGCGGATGATTTGCGTTTGAAGGACTCTTCGTTCGCCCCTCGCCGCACTGGGGAGGGAAGCGCTGGCGGGCAGCACATGGCATGACGAAAAGATTGCCGGGAATAGAATGTTGTGTTCACTTATCTGTTGTCCCAGAAGCAATTCCCCTCCTCCTCCGTCATGTTCAAAATTACCCGCACCCTCCTTTTGATGGGCTTCTCGTTTGCCGCGCTGGCTCTCGTCGGCTGTGAGACGCTGCCATTGAATCAGCGTCAATACATCTCTCAGCCTTGCATGCTCTTCGATGGGACGGGGGCCCACAAGTTTGACTGCGCACTCACTGGTCAGATCGAGACCGGTCGAGCGGGCTCTGGCGGCGCGGCGGGTGGTGGCTGCAGTTCCTGTCACTAGTCGTGGATGGAAGAGCATCTTCGGATCATGCGTATTGTATTCTGGCTAGGGATCGCCGCGATGGCGGTCAGCGGAGTGATGGGTGGAGAGGTCGGTTCCACAACGGACGAATGGAGCGCAGGCGAGGATGAGGAATCGTCCTTTGAGGAGGCGGCGTCCTCGTCCTGGTCGTTCCGGAAACGCGTCGATACGGAGGCGTCTGTCTTGTGGGCGGACGGCGTGACTTTGAGTGAATACTCCCTGGGCACGCGGCTGACTTCCGATCCGTTCGATCTCGGTTTCCTCATTTCCCGCAATGAGTACGAGGTGACCTATGAACCGGAGATTTTTGGTTCGGACGCCAGTTTGTCCGAAGACCGGACGGGTTACACGGTGGATGGCCGTCTCAGTATCGGCGAGGATTGGAGTTTGTTGGGATCGGCGTCCTACTACGATGGCTTTACCGACTACCGGTCGTTATGGATCAGCGAGTATTACGAGCAGTTGTTTGGCGAAGTGGACGGGTATATCGAGCCCTCGCCCAAAGGGTATAGTGTGAGTGTGGGTCTGGAGTGGGAGTATCTTCCGGTGATGGGCAGGTTGCGGTTCACGGGCGGCTACGGCAGGGATACCATTGCTCCGGCGTATGATTTTGGCGCCAATGGATTGGAACGCAGCCGGCCGAATCTCTATACAAAGACGCTTCAGTTGCAGACGGAAAACGTGCTCTCGGCCAACGTGGTGGTGCAGAACACGGTGCAGTACACGGACACGACGAATCGGGAGAAGCGTTGGAGTACGCAGACAGCCTGGAACGTGGCCCTGGCCGAGCGGTGGTTCTTGCGGACGCAAGCCGGCTTTGCCGTGGAGCAACCCGAGTTCGACGCCTACTTCGCCGGGGGTTCCCTGGAATACGAGTTTGTCGATGACTGGTTTGTCCGGATCAGTGCCCGCTATTACGAGGACACGGGAGAGATCGAGAATTCGCTCGGTGGATTTACCAGCTCCGCCCCCGCGTTGGAATCCTTCGAACTCGGCGCGGGTATTCGCTGGGAGGGGATTCATAGCGCGCTGAACCTCTACGTGGGCTACTACCAAACGGAGTACGAGCCCCTGGCGGAGGACAATGCGTTCCTCAAGAATCTTTACAATGATCGGCGCTGGGGGTTGGTGCAGCTGAGTTACACCTACACTTTCTGAGCGATCCACGGAGGAAGCGTCACCGTTTCGCCGATGACGACGAGCACGTTGCCAGAGCCTCAGACAAATCAGGCTCTCCAGTCCAATTGGCCGCGTGAAATTCTCCCAAAACGATGGGAACAACCCCTCCAAGTCGGTTGACGGACCTTCTCAGGTGCTTCCGCGGGCATCAAGGGCTCTGATAGTTCACCGGTTCCTCGGTGATGACGATATCGTGAGGGTGGCTCTCGCGCAGGCCACCGGGGGTGATGCGGACGAACTTGGCTTTGGCCCGGAGCTGTTCCAGGCTGTGAGCGCCGACGTAGCCCATGCCGGAGCGGAGTCCGCCGAGCAATTGGAAAACCATCTCGGTGAGCGGGCCCTTGTAGGGGACGCGAGCTTCCACGCCTTCGGCGACGAGCTTGCCGCTGGCATTTTGCCCATAGCGATCGCCGGAACCCTTGCGCATGGCCTTCAAGGATCCCATGCCGCGATACTCTTTGAAGGTGCGCCCTTGCCAGTTGACCATGGCGCCGGGACTTTCTTTGGTGCCGGCGAGGAGGGATCCCAACATGACGCAATCGGCGCCCGCGGCCAGGGCTTTGACCATGTCGCCGGAGTAACGGATGCCCCCGTCGGCGATGGAAACGACACCATTTTCCCGGCAGTGATCCGTCACGTGGCGGACGGCGGAGAACTGCGGCATGCCGACTCCGGAGATGACGCGGGTGGTGCAAATCGATCCCGGACCCACGCCGATTTTGACCGCATCTGTTCCCGCACTCACGAGATCCTTGGCGCCCTGCTCGGTGACGACATTGCCCGCGACCACGGCAACAGCGTCACCGTGCTCTGACTTGAGTTGCTGGATGAGATCGATGACGCGGCTGGTATGACCGGTGGCGGCGTCGATGAAGAGGCCGTCGGTGCCTGCTTGCACCAGGGCCTGAGCGCGGTCTTTCCAATCCGGACCCACACCGATGGCGCCGCCCACGCGGAGGCGGCCTTGGGGATCTTTGCAGGCGTTGCCATACATGTGGCGTTTCTCGATGTCCTGCCGGGTGATGAGGCCGGTGAGTTTGCCTTCGGTATCAATGAGAGGCAGTTTCTCGATCCGGCCCTTGGCCAGGATGCGGAGGGCGTCGTCGAGATCGGTATCCGACTCGCTGGTGATCAGCTGATCGCGCGGCGTCATGATCTCCGCCACCGTGGTGCGTTCATCGGAGACGTTCCAGAGGTCGCGGCTGGTCACCATGCCCTCGAGGCGCCCCTCTTGATCGACGACGGGAAAGCCGGAAACGCCGTGCCGCGACATGACTTCTTGCAGCTCGTGCATGGGAAGGTCGGCTTGCACGGTCAAAGGATCGTAGATGACGGCGTTTTCCGACCGTTTGACCTTGCTGACGTGTTCCGCCTGCTCGTCGATCCTGGCATTGCGGTGGATGACCCCCAAGCCACCCTCGCGGGCGAGGGCGATGGCGAGCTCGGCCTCGGTCACCGTATCCATGGCCGAGGAGATGATGGGGATGTTGAGGGGGATCTTCGAAGTGAGGCTGGTGGAGACCTCGGCTTCCCCCGGCAGGATTTCACTGAGCCCGGGTTGGAGAAGGACGTCATCGAAGCTGAGGCCTAAGGGGATGTCTTGATTCATGGAGGTGGAAGTGTTGGATGAGTGCTAGGATTATTCGGGCGGGGCGTGGAGGACGGAACGGATCTGTTGGGCGTAATCACGAGCGCGCTGGGCAAAGCTGCGGTCGTCTTGGGCAAAGAGGATGCCCCGGCTGACATTGACCAAAATGGGCGCTTGGCGGCCTTGCCCGGCGAGGGCCTTGAGGTCGCCGCCCTGGGCTCCGAGACCGGGAAGGAGCAGCGGAAGGTCGGCCAGGGAATCGAGGACTTCGGGTTTCGCATTGGTGAGACCCACGACCATGCCGGTGGAGCCTCGAGGAGCGCGCTGCGCCATGGCTTGGATCTTTTGGTAGACCAGGCCATCCCCGCAAGGTTGCATCTGTACGTCCTCCGAGCCGGGGTTTGAGGTGATGGTTAGGAGAAACAATCCCCTGCCTTCATAGGCGAGGAAGGGTTCGAGGGAGTCGTATCCGAGGAGGGGATTGAGGGTCACGGCTTCCACGTCGAGATGTTCGAAACAGGCCTTGGCGTAGTATTTCTGGGTCTCCCCGATATCACTGCGTTTGGCATCGAGGATGATGGGAATCTCTCGCGGACGGTCCGCCAGCACGCGCTCGAGGATGGCAAGGCCCTTGGAACCCTGCGCTTCGAAATAGGCCATGTTGGGCTTGAAGGCGGCGGCGTGGGGCGCGGTCTCTTCCATGACCTGGCGGACGAAGCTCTCGAGGTCTCCGTCAATCAGCTCGGGGCGGGGATCGAGCCCGACGCAGAGATTGGACTGCGCCTGACGGATGCGTTGCGATTGAAGCTCTGAGTAGGTCATCATGAAGATCGCGAGATCCGGTCCAGGAGGATTTGATCACCGAGGATGACCATCTCGACGTGGCCTTGGACTTGCTTGTCGAGGAAAGGCGTGTTCCGGCTCTTGGAACGCATGAAGTCCTCCGTGAAATGGGTTTCTCGTTCGGGGTTGAAGAGCGTGAGGTTGACGGGTGCGTCTTCTTTGAACTCGACGAGATCGAGTCCTAACAAACGCCGTGGCTCCGCGGCATAACGTTTGACCAGGAGATCCCAGCCAAAGTGTCCCGGCTTGATGAAGTGTTGGTAGAGAGAGGGGAGCGCGGTCTCGAGACCGGTGATGCCAAAGGGGGCGCTGGCAAAGTCGAGTTGTTTCTCGAAATCGGTGTGGGGCGCGTGGTCGGTGGCGATGACATCGAAGACGCCGCGTTTGAGCCCGTCGAGCAAGATGGCGTTGTCTTCCGCCGTGCGCAGGGGCGGATTCATCTTGTAATGGGTGTCGTAGTCTTCGATGTGGGTTTCATTGAAGATCAAATGGTGGGGCGAGACTTCACAGGTCACCTTGATGCCGTCCTCCTTGAAGCGCTCGATGATGCGCATGCCTTCGCCGCTGGTGACGTGCTGAATGTGCACGTGGGCCCCCGTGAGATGGGCCAGGCGGATATCGCGGCTGATGCAGATTTCCTCGCTCTCGGCTGGAATACCAGGGATGCCCAGGCGATAGGAGACCTCTCCCTCGTTCATGGCGCCGACGCCGGAGAGCTCTTTGACTTCGCAGTGGCTCGCCACAATGAGATCGAACTCGCGGGCGTATTCCATGGCGCGGCGCAGGATCTGGTGGTTGCCCACGGGATCGCCGTCGTCCGTGATCATGACGGCACCCCGGGCGTGCATGCCGCCGATATTGGCCAGTTCTTGGCCGAGCCGGCCCTTGGTAATGCAGCCGGTGGTGAGCACGGGAATGCGGGCTTCGCGAGAGGCGATATCGAGGACGGACTGGACCATGCCGCCGCTGTCGATTGCAGGGGTGCAGTTGGGCATGGCGACAATGCCAGTGACGCCGCCATTGATGGCCGCCTCCGAACCGGTGGCGATGGTTTCCTTGTCTTCGCGACCGGGTTCCCGGAGGTGCACGTGGACATCGAAGAGCCCGGGGAGGAAGATGCGACCGGTGCAATCGATCTCGGCCACTCCCTCGACGGCGGGCAGTTTGGGGCCCACCGCTTTGAGGCGGCCCTTCTCGATCATGAGATCCGTGTCTAACAATTCCGGCGCGTCCTCCTGCGCCAGTTGGCCGTTTCTCAGGATCAGGGCTTCGTCACTCATAGGGAAGTCAGTGGGTCGGTGGGTCGTTAGGTGGTTTGAGGTTTCAGCCAATAGAGAGCGGCCATGCGAACGGCGATCCCGTTCTCGACTTGTTGGTTGATGAGCGTGCGCTCGTAGTTCATCACGGCGTCGCCCAACTCCACGCCGCGATTCACGGGACCGGGGTGCATGACCCAGGTGCCCTCGCTCTCCAGGCGGCGGAAGCGCTCGTCGGTGAGCCCGTAGACGTTGTGGTATTCGTTGAGGCTGGGGAAAAACTGATCCTTCTGCCGTTCCAGCTGGACGCGGAGGAGGTAGACGGTGTCGGGTTTCCAGTCGAGGGCGTCCTCAAAGCTGTGGAACATCCGCATGAACGACGGCCGCGATTTGGGAATGAGGGATCCCGGGCCTAGGACGCCGACCTGCATGCCCAGTTTCTCGCAGATGCGGCCGACGGAACGGGCGACGCGAGAGTGCAGGATATCGCCCACGATGAGAATCTTCTTTCCCGTCAGGCTGCCGAAGGTTTCTCTCAAGGTGAAGGCGTCGAGCAGGGCCTGTGTGGGGTGGGCGTGGAAGCCGTCACCGGCGTTCAAGACCGAGGCCTTGGTGTGTTTGGCGATCATGTTGGGAACGCCGGCGGCGCCGTGGCGCACCACGACGTAGTCACATTTCATGGCCTGGAGGGTGTCGATGGTGTCGAGAATGGACTCCCCTTTGACCACCGAGGAACTGCTCACGGCAAAGTTGGTCACGTCGGCCGAGACCCGTTTGGCGGCGATTTCAAAAGAAGAGCGCGTCCGGGTCGAGGGTTCGTAAAAGAGGGTGAGAACGGTTTTACCTCGGAGCGGGGGAACCTTTTTGATCGACTTGGTGAAGAGTTCCTTGAAGGGGCCCGCTGTCTTCAAGACAAACTCGATTTCCTCCAGGGTGAGAGAGGCGATATCGAGAAGGTCTTTGCGCGGTTCCATGGTGCCGGTCACGGTTTTCTGGTTAGATAGATTCCGTCTTCACCATCGTGTTCCCGCAGACGGACGCGGATGTAATCTCGTTTTGTCGTGGCGACCTGGAGGCCGACGTAGTTGGGGGCAATGGGCAGTTCCCGGTTCCCGCGATCAATGAGGGCGGCGAGTTCAATGGAGCGCGGCCGCCCGTAGTCTGTCAGGGCATCGATGGCGGCCTTGATCGTCCGGCCGGTGAAGAGGACGTCGTCAAAGAGGATGATGTGGGCGTCATCGATGGAGAAGGGAATGTCGGTGCTTTTGAGAGAGGGGAGAGCGCCGAGGTCATCGAGATCGTCGCGGTAGAGGGAGATATCGAGGGTGCCAAACGGGATGTCGCCCAGGTCCTCGTGCAACAGTTTGCGCACGCGCTCGCCCACGAGAACGCCGCGGGTGTGGATGCCGACGAATTGGAGACCGCCTTGAGGGTGACGCTCAAGGATTTGTAGCGCCAACCGTCTGGTCTTGTTGGCGATATCAACTGGCTTCAGCAGCACCTGGGAATCAGGCTCACTGGCCATGGTTCGCGAGGCACTTTTGAGTAATGACGTCCGACATTGAACTGAGATAGCCAAACGGGACGTCCTGTCGAGCAGGAAATGAACAAAGTCGCGTTGAAGGGCCGTCCCGTCGGTTGATTCTTTCGCAAGCGGCTACCGAGGGCGGCGTTTATGGACGTCGGGATTTCTTCGAACCGGCGATCTGAGCTGCCAGCTCACGGGTCCGAGGACAGGGCCGGTCCTGTCCTGTGTAGGCGTAGAGGAAGCGAAGGCAATCCTGCTGGGAGAGGAGAGGCGCGCATCGCCGATAGAGAGGGCCCAGCTCCTTCAGGCGGTGCCGCCGAGTGAGTGGAGAAACTCGGCGCGCGGTTTCCAGATCAATGAAGGCCACCTCGGTTGAGTCGGGGTCCGTGGAGACGAAGATGTGTTTACCGTAGAGGCAGCGGTGAATCCAGCCAAGCGCATGCAGCTTGGCCACCTCAGCCGCCACGCGGGCGAGGGTGCGTTGTTGCCTGGAGCGCTCGGGAGAGGAGGGAGACTGACAGAGTTTGAGAAAATCCCGCAGGGATTGGAAACCGTTCATGGATTGGAGGATGAGGACGGCCTGCAAGTTGCCCGCCCGCGTGCGTTGACCGAAGAAGAGGGGACGGGGAACGCGAAATCCGAGGTCGCCCAGTACTCTCAGGTTCTCGAATTCCCGTCGCAGGGTCGCGGTCTTGCGGAACAGGGTGTGGGGCGCCCGGTAGGTGTGGTTTTCCTGGCGCTTGAGAAAGGCCTCCACGGGCTGGCGATCCCTTCCCGGCATCTCGATCCGGCTAACGCCGCTCCAGCCGCCGCGCCTGGAGTTCTTGGGTTCGATGAAGTCCGACGGATGTTCCCAGTAGCGGGTGAAGGGATCATCCGTGGGTGTTCTGGCAAGAATGGACTCTGCTTGCCAGAACGTGCTGTCGTTGGAGGTGTGAAACATGCCGGTGGATTGCCTGAGAGGGGCCACCTTGCCTGGGTTTGGAAAAAAACCAAGCGTCTCCTCCCGGTTGACCATGGGAGGCTGTTGGCGTTGGGTGAGCGCATGAAATGGGCGGTCCTCATGAACGTGGCGTTGGTCTGGGCAGTGCGCGCGGCGGACCCGGAGATCGAAAAGGTTTCCGCTGCGTCCCTCGGGGGCGATGCGCCGATCTCGCTCACGATTCAACTACCCACGGGCTATAGGGCGGACGCGGAGGAGGATCGGCGATATCCCGTCATCTATTTGGTGCACAGTTTCACGGGGGACGCCTCGGAGTGGGAGCAGTTGGGGGCGACGGGGGTGGCGGCGGAGCTTCCCATGATCGTTGTCATGCTTGATGCGGAGCAGAGCTTTCTCGGTAATGAACCCCGCGGGGTACCATGGGAGACACAATTGCTAGAACATGTCATTCCCCACGTGGACGCGACGTACCGGACGGTGGTGGCGTCCGAGGCTCGGGGGATCATGGGGCTCTCCATGGGCGGACACGCGGCGTTGCGACTCGCGCTGACCTACCCGGAGACGTTTTCCTCGGCGGGGAGTGTGAGTGGATTGATCGGGTGTATGGAGACGGCGTTGAACGGCAGTGTGGAGGATCGGTTACAGGTCTCTTGGGGCGAGCCCGGATCGGAGGCGAGGCAAGCCTTGAGCCTAACGACGGCGTTGGCCCGCGATCGCGACCAGTCGCCGTTGCCCTATCTTTTTCTCGAATGCGGCGTGGAGGATCCCTGGATCGGGGCCCATCGGAAATGGGTGGCCGCGCTGCAGAGCAAGAAGATTTCGTATGAGTATCGAGAGAGCCCCGGGAAACATGATTACGCTTACTGGAGGATCGCTCTGACCGACCTCTTGCCGCGACTCGCCAAGCGGGTGAAGGAGAATCGCCGGCGTTGGGACAAAGAGAGGGAATGGCGCTCTCTCCTGGGCGAGTGGCATGCCGTGGCCGAGATCTCGGAGGGGAACGAGTTCAAACTCGAAACCGTCTTTGCGGTTAAGAATGGGAAACTCACGGGCACGAGCGACAGCGCGCAGGGAAAATCGGTGTTTGACCGCGTGACGCTAGACGATGGGGTCATGCGTTACTGGACCTTCACTTCAGAGAGGACGGTCCATGTCGAGGCGGAGATCGGATTGGACGGAGGCATGCTGGGAAAATGGTCGATCCTGGATTCCGAGGGCACTCCTCAGGCATCCGGTCCCTGGCGGGCCTCTCGCAGCCCTTGAAACCCCTACCATTCGCCGCCAAACAGCTGCATCCACTGACAGGTACGGCATCCCGGTTGGCGGCATTCGGCCGCAGCCTGGGCGATGAGATTGGGGTCTCGCTTTCCGCCGATCAAGGAGCGGGCGATCGAAGGCGGAGCGGATGGTGTCTTTGTGGGGGAGGGTTCTACCCAGTCGTGGCCCACCTGGAATCCCTGCCAGGCTGTTGCCGGGGACATCGCCGTGGGCCCGTTTGCCACTGGGAGCGTGTCAGGGGCCGGCCCCGGTTCTCGAACCCGCGAAAGGACGAGGAGCGCGGCGAGACACAGGAGGGCGCACGCGATGGTGAAAATGCGAGAGGAGACGATCAAGGCATCATTCGGGATCGCCGGGCGCGGCTCGGCCTCGTTGAGCCCGGGCGCTTTCCAGGGCTTCCCGTGCCTTCCGCAGGGCGGCCTCGGCGTCCCTCAGCTTCTCCAACAGGTGATCCAGATCCTCTTCCCGGGGAGGCGCGGGATCGGGTTCGTCTAACCAATCGAGGATCACGCTCGAGGGAATGGCATAAGTTTTCACGCGCCCGGCGCGAGCCACATTGATGCCGAGGACACGTCCGTCCAGATCGACGACCGGTCCGCCCATGAGTTCGGGCTGAAGGCCGATGTCGTGTTGCCAGGCACGCGGGTAACCCGTGCGATGCGCACTGGTGCGGCCGCCCATGTGATCCATGGGATTGAGCGGATTGAAGAGTTCGTTTGCTTCTTCGCGGTTGCCCAAGGTCACCTTGACGGTCTCTTCCCTGCCGTTTCTCGCATAGCGGATCTCGACTTCTTCTCCGGGTGGTTCCTCGGCGATGCGATTGACGAAGGCTTGGACGGATTCCTCCTGCTTCCCGTCCAAACTGAGAATGACATCGCCGGACCTGAGGCCTGCGTTCGCGGCTGCGCTCGGACGATTGACACTTCCGATGATGATGTTGTCCTCGCGCTGCAGAATACTGACCCCGAGGTAGCCCTTGCCGTTCTCAGAAAGGTCTCTCACCTGCACGCTGACGACGCCGACGCCAGAAACGGGCCAGCCCGGCATGGGCGTGGCGATGAGACTGCCGACCACAGGAGCCGGGCGATGAAGCGGTGCCGGTGGAAGGTCGTGCCGTTCCATGCGCAGGAGCGTGAGATCGTAGTTTTCCCAGGTGCGTTCTCGCCTGGCTCGGATGGTGGTTCCATCGGCGAGCTGACACCGGATCGATTTGTCGCTATCGCCCAGCTCGCTGGCCTTGGTGATGACGCCGCCCTTGGCGTCAACGACGGTGCCGAGTGCCACGCGGCGTTTGCCACTCTTGACCCAAACCGTGGACTTGGCGGCACGAGCGACGATCGGTTCAAACACGTCGAGAATCTCCTGGAGCTGCGCCACGGTGACCGCGGCTTCTTTTTTCCGGTCCAAGACGGGAGTGAATTGGGCGTCCACGGTCGCATCGAGCGGCAGCGGCTGGTCTCGGGCGAGGACGTTTGACGGGAGGGAAATGGCCGTCAGGAGTAGCGTTAGGGCAATTTTCATGGAGCGCTTGGGCATCGATGGACTAACTGATGGGGGCGAGGTCTTCATTCTGGGCGTTGGCCGAGGGTGGCGGTGAGACGCTTGAGATCGTCGTCTCGCTCGATGAGTAAACGAAGGGAATCCCCGGGCGACTTGCGGCCAACATAACGGATAAAATCATCGAGTTCTCTCATCGGGTGATCGTCGTATTGGAGCACGGCGTCTCCCTCTTTGAGCCCAGCCTCTTCCGCGGGCGATCCCTCGACGAGCTGATCGACAACGACGGAGCGTCCCTCGCGGCTGAGGAGGACGCCGAGAAATCCGGGGGCGCGAGGTTCGTCCTCCGTTTGGTCCCGGAGGCCCTCGAGTTCATCGCGGAACTCGCGATAGCTCTTCAGTTCGACCGTGAGTTCGCGCGGTTCCGCGCCCGGGGTCGCGATCTGCAAGGTCAAGGAATCACCGGGATCTTTGTCCCGGATGATCTTGATGAGCTCCAGTCCGCTGGCAAGTTCCTCGCCATCGATCCGCATCACCAGATCGCCTGCATCCAGGCCGGCCTCCTCGGCTGGGGAACCAGGAACCACCTGGCGGATGAGAGCGCCGGTCTCGGGTGCGCCTTCCGTTTCCAAGACGACTCCAAGAAAGGCGGAGTTGCCGCGGATCCAGCCGAGAAGTTCGCCTTCGACCCGCCCCGATTTCATGGAATCCCAGTGTTGGCGAAAGACATCGATGGGGACGTGGCGGTTTTCCGCGAGGTCGTTTCCGATGGACGAATGGATGCCGATCAACCGGCCCTGGAGGTCTAACAAGGGGCCGCCCGAGTCCCCGCCGACCAAGGTGGAGTCGGTGAGGAGGAAACCATGGGCGTTCTTGTTTAGAATGCGTCCGAGCCGAACCGGTGCCGGACGCTCGCGGTGGAAGCCGCCGGGATGACCGATGGCGAGGCACCACTGACCGATCTCGAGAGCGGCCGATTCACCGAGGGGGACGGTGGGGAACTTGCGGTTCTCCGCGGTGATCTGAATCATGCTGGCGTCGAGCGAGCGGAAGGCGCCTAACGTTTTTCCTGGAAGCCGCTCGCCCCCGGCCAGAATGATGGTGACGTCCCGTCCACTTTCACCGGTGACGTGCGCCGCCGTGAGGACCAATCCGTCTTCGCTGACGAGGACACCGCTGCCGGCACCCGCACTCTGGGGAAACTCGATTCCCACGGTGGCCGGATGCGCGCTGCGCACGGTGGCGCGCATTTGTTGCTCGCGCTCTTTGAGGACCTCGAGGGTGAGCTCCGCCTGACCGGAGTGAAGGAGCGTCCCGAGGCTTGCCACGATGGCGAGAAAGCACTTGAGATACGATGTTCGCATGAGCGGAAGCGTAGCGCAGGTGGGCGGGAGAGGCAATGCGGCGTCTGGCGATCGCGTTCCGGCAGCTCATCGAGTGAACCCCTGGCCTCGTCAGACATGCCGAGATCGAAGTAGCCTTGGGCTTGGTTCATGACGCAAGCAAGCATCGGGCTCGAGGTGGAGGGCCTCAAGCGATTGGCCGTAGTTGTTGCGTTGCGCCCTTCCATTGCTAGGATTAGATCGTGGACTTAGAATCACAGATTCGCGAGCGACTTGCTCGACTCGGCGAAAGCCTCTCAGGCGCCGAGATTCGCGGATTTTGGCTGGCCAACGATGAAGACAGCCCTGGATTGGTTGCCAATATTGTGCTCATCTTGCCCGAGCCAGAAGGTGAATCTTGGCCGCTTGATGTCTTGGATCGATATTGCGAACAGGCACTTGAGTCCCTGGGAGACCTAGTCGTCTACACGCATTGCTGGTTCAGAACTGAGAAAGAATACGGAGAAACGTTCGGTGTGGTCAATTACGTGACCCGACTGAGCGAGCCAGCCCAAAATGCAGAACAGCCGACTCCCGCTTGACCTTATCGAACAGGCCCGTCACTTGGCCACGATGGAAACACGGCGACCCAAGCAATCGTCGTTGCGAAGATCGATTTCAGCATCCTACTACGGGCTCTTTCATGCGCTTGGAAACGAGTGGTCGAGAATCTTTCGAACTCCTGTCAGGCCATCTGCCCGCCGAATGATAGAGCACGGAAACCCTAAGAATGTTGCTTTAAGAATTCAAAGCGGCAGGTCTACGCTTCCGACAATGTTGGGGTCGCCAAGCTGCCCTCATCTCCTAAGGCATGTTGCAAGTCAGTTCGTCGCTCTGCAGCAATACCGCCATGACGCGGATTACAACCTTGCCGTCAAATTCACAAGAACTGAAGCGATTACGTGCGTCCATCGAGCACATTCGGCCATAGGGAGTCTTGAGATGAGCAGAAGCTCTTGCCCCGAAGAATTGCAAGCATTCCTCTTGGCGCTGCTTGGAGCGCGCAATATCTAGTCAGCCTTCGGGACTTCGTCGGCTCGCAACGATGGCCTCCCTCAGCTCTCTCTGCCGCTCACTGGCAGATTTGAGGTATCGGGCGTGACTTTTGGCCGGGCCTGGGGGACGGTGTCGACCTATGATGAATGTCTCGCGTCTCTTTTTCCTCCGCCTACTGTTGCCCGTGGCTTTTGTGTCCTGTCTGCTTGCGCAGGCTGGCGATGACGATCCGAAAGAAAACGACGAAAGCCCGGTGGAGCATCGATTCGATCCCGTGAAACGAAAGATCGATGGGTGGACGGTGCATGTGGATCCGGCTCTCCTCGTGGGGCAGCATGCCGAGGAGGGGTCGCGTGCACTGCGCATGTTGGGAGATCATCTCCATCGCATCGCCTTGTTGGTCGAGGCATCGCGATTGGAGAAGCTGCGACAGTGTGAGATCTGGATTGAGCGTCAACATCCCACGCTCAAGGCCATGCAGTATCATCCGAGTGTGGGATGGCTGAAGCGACACGGGCACGATCCCCGGCTGGCGAAAAAAGTGCACATCACTCGTGCGCGGGCGCTCTTGGATCGCGGGCAGCTGTTGAAGCATCCGGCGGTGATCTTGCATGAACTCTCCCATGCCTACCATGACCAAATACTGACATTTGATCACGAGCCGACGATCGAGGCCTACAAGAAGGCGATGGAAGCGGGACTCTACGACAAGGTGCTCCTTTTCGATGGACGCA
The DNA here is from genome assembly GCA_028281705.1 of Verrucomicrobiales bacterium. GTDB lineage: Bacteria > Verrucomicrobiota > Verrucomicrobiia > Verrucomicrobiales > DEV007 > JAACDM01. Next base: position 20,929 of record JANQJH010000063.1, on the reverse strand, counting down.
TGGTGCCGCACTACGCCAAGACAAATCACAAGGAGTACTTTGCCGAGAGCACGGAGGCTTATTTCTACCGGAATGACTTCTATCCTTTTGTCCGTGCGGAACTCAAGGAGCATGACCCGGCGACTCACGATCTCATGGAAGCGGTGTGGGGGAAACTGGAGTGATCAGGGAGGTCAACGAAAGGCACGGAAATCACGAAAGATTTCGTTTTGGGAATTGAGGGAGGGGTCAACGGAAGGCACGGAAATCACGAACGAATGAAGGGAGTCGTTACCTTTCGTCCAGGGCTAGGGCTTGCAGGGAGGAGGCGATTCGTTGCAGTTTGGGATCATGGCGGACGCGTTGTTTTCTGTGGAGGAGCAGGTGGTTCTTGTGTCAGGGGGGAGCCGGGGGCATCGGGCAGGCTATCGCGCAAGGGTTTGCCGAGCGCGATGCCCGGGTGATCATCACGGGGCGTGATCAGGAGGCCTGCGGCGCGGTGGCGGCGGGGATGTCCCATGGGGCGCATGCGGTCGTGGGCTTGGCTTGTGATGTGCGTCTGTCCTCGCAGATCGATGCCCTGGTCGAGCGGGTGCTTGAGCTTGAGGGACGCATTGACGTGTTGGTCAATGTGGCCGGGGTGAACCGGCGGAAACCGGCACTGGAGATGTCCGGGGAGGATTACGATTTCATCCTCGATACCAATTTGAAAGGGGCCTTCTTGCTTTCCCAGGCGGTGGGCCGGTCGATGGTCGAGCGGGGGAGCGGGTGCCAGATCAATGTGGCCTCGCTCAACACGGACCGGCCGCTCACGCACGTCGCTCCCTATGCCTTGAGCAAGGCGGGCATGGGGGCGATGACGCGGGCCCTGGCGATGGAGTGGGGGCCGAGCGGTGTGCGGGTGAATGGTTTGGCGCCGGGCTTTATCCTCACGGATTTGACGAAGAAGCTGTGGTCGGATCCGGCGATGCAGGCATGGGGCAAGGCCAACACGCCGCAGGGGCGCCTGGGGGTTCCCCAGGACATGGTGGGGACGGCGCTCTTTCTCGCGAGTCCGGCCTCGGCCTTCATGACGGGACAGACGCTCTTCGTCGATGGGGGGTTCAGTGCCGGCTGGGCTTGGCCGATTCCCGAGTAGCGTGATTGGACGAATCCGTCGGCATGAGGCGGCGCTTTCATTCTGGCCGAGACGGCGTCTTTCGGCCAAGTTGACGCCATGAATCGTTTGCTGACGTTTGCCTGGGTAGGCCTTGTTTTGCTAGGGAGCATGGCCGCCCATGCGGTCGAGGGGAAGCCGAATGTCCTCTTTATTCTCGTTGATGACATGGGATTTGGGGATCTCGCCTGCTATGGGGCGCCGGATGTCAAGACTCCTCACATTGATCGATTGGCGAGCCAGGGGGTGCGCTTCACGCGTTACTATGCCAATGGCGCGGAGTGCACGCCCACGCGGACGGCCCTCTTGACCGGGCGCTATCCGCAACGGGTCAAGGGGCTGGAGTGCGCCATCGGGACGGGCAACGTTGGACGCTATGATGATGCCATTGCGTTGGCGGAGAAGCGTCAGTTGGGATTGCAGCCGGCGGAGGCCATCCTGCCACGCGTGTTCAAGGATGCCGGCTATGTCACCGCGATTTTTGGGAAATGGCACCTCGGTTATGAGCCCCGGTTCCATCCGAAGCATTATGGCTTTGATCGTTTTTTCGGGGTGTTGGGCGGCAACTGCGACTATTTCACGCACCGGGAGTTGTCAGAACTCCCCGTGGTCTATCGAAATGACAAGCCCGTGGAACTCGAGGGTTACATGACGCATTTGATTACCAAGGAAGCCCTCGCGTTCATCGATGATCACGGAGAAGATCCATTCTTCCTCTACGTTCCCTACACGACGCCTCACTTCCCCTTCCAAACGCCGCAGGATGGGGACAAGGTTTGGACGGCGGAGAACTGGACCGAAGGTTCGCGGGCAAGCTATGTGGCGATGTTGGAGGACATGGACTGGAATGTGGGGCAGTTGTTAGCCAAGTTGGACTCGCTCGCGTTGACGGAGAACACCTTGGTTATCTTCGGTTCGGATCATGGTGCCATGGGGCCGGGACGGAATCTTCCATTTCGCGGCGCCAAGGGAGGCCTTTTTGAAGGCGGCATTCGCACGGCGATGATGGCGCGTTGGCCCGGGCGCCTACCTGAGGGCGTGGAGAGTGCTCAGCCGTGCATGACGCTTGATTTCTCGAGATCCCTCGCCCGGATGGCGGGTGCTGGGGAGTCCCAGCTGGCCCGGCTCGACGGCATGGATATTCTGGCGCATTTGGAAAAGGGCACACCGTTGAGTTCGCGTTCTCTCTTTTGGCGGGCACGGCGGGGAGATCGGACGTGGAAAGCCGTGCAGCGCGGTCCGTGGAAGTACATCCACAAGGTGGAGGGCGGTGAGACGGAGGAATGGCTCTTCCATCTTGATCGGGATGCCCGGGAGACCCAGAACCGGATGAGCGATGAGAAAGAGGGTGCGGCCAAGCGCCTCTCCGGGGAACTGGCGGCCTGGGAGAAAGAGATGGACGGCTAGTTAGCGCTCACACGAGATCGACAATGGATCCGAACTCGGCGTCGTAGAGTCGCTTGTAGGTGCGGGTGGCGAAACCATCGGTCATGTTGGCCACGTAGTCACAGAGGATTCTCGCTCGCAAATGAGGGCTTTCCAGGGGGGTGAGGAGTTTCTCCACGAGGGGAGGCAAGAGACGAAGCGGTGTCGGGGGCGGCTGCGAGGGGTCGAGATAGTGTTTTGCGAGGACGTCTAACAAATTCCGGAGAATGAGGTCGCCCTTGAAATCCAGTTGCTGGAGTTGTTGGGAACGGAAGACGACATTGAGAGCGAGCCGTTTGTAAAGATTGGCCTCCTCCCGGACCTCGGGCGCAATGGTGAGCCGATAGCGATATCGGTTGGAAAGAGCGGCCAGCGGATCATCTTCGGCCTCTGCCAGATCGCAGGCGGCGATGAAGGATCCAATTTTTCGCCCCAGCACGCGTTCCGTGCGCTGGTCGCGGATGGCGGTCAAGAGGGTCTCAAGATGCTGGCTTTCGGTGGGATTGAGGGTCTCGTCACTGGCCCAGCGCTCGATCTGCTCGATGGAAAGAAAACTGACATTGATCCCGTCAACGAGATCGTTCAGGCTGTAGGCGGTGTCGTCCGCCCAATCCATGATTTGGCATTCGATGGAACGCAGCTCGTTGCGTGCCGCTGCCGGCCAACGGGCTTTGACGTCCTTCCAGGTGTTCCCGAAGACGAAGGCGAGGCAGGATTCCTGCGCGTCGTAGAGGAAGTGATTTCGCGCTCCCGGGGTCTCGGAGAAGAAGGCTTTGTATTTGAGAATGCTATCGAGAAAGGCGCGGGTGGGTCTCATCCCGGTCCGATTGCCATCCCGTGGATCGGCGTAAATGGTCTCCGTCAGCATGCGGAGGGTTTGGGCATTGCCCTCGAAGCCGCCGTAGGGCTCCATCCAGTTGTGCAGCGTGCGTTCACCGCTGTGACCAAACGGGGGGTGCCCCAAGTCGTGTGAGAGACAGGCGGCCTCGACAAGATCGGGGTCGATGTGAAAGTCCGCTCCCAGGGGCTCGCTCGTCTGCTGGAGGTACTGGCAGATGGAGCGCCCGATTTGGGCCACTTCGAGGGAGTGGGTCAGGCGGGTACGGTAAAAATCGTACTCGCCGGAGAGGAACACCTGCGTTTTGCTCTGGAGGCGGCGGAAGGCCGAGGTGTAGAGGATGCGGTCCCGATCGACCTGAAATGGCGTGCGGTAGTCGTCCGGCCTGGGGTAGCCGGAGGCGGTTTCCCGATCGAAATCCTGGTAGAACCGGTTGGTCATCGTCATTCATCGATGTCGTAGAGGTGCCCAGACGGGCGCGCAACGAGGAAAGGGAGGAATTCGCGCTTGCAGGTTCATTTCTCAGGCGAAAGATTCGGCACGTGACGCTTCAGAGGACAATGAACGGGCTCTCTCGACTGGCGTTGGCGGTTATTCTCCTGGTGGCCGGGTTGACTGCCGGCTGTACGCACTTGAGCAGCGGACGAAACGGGGCCTCGGATCGATTGCCGCTGAGTGCCAAGGAAATTGAACGCATTCGGGAACAGTTGGTGGTTCATCCCCTGCCGGAAAACGCCCTCTATGCGCGCACGCGGCAGGCCTGTTTCTTTTTTGTCGAGCATCCGGACGATGCGAGCATGATTCCGGTGGGCATGCTGAAGAGCCAAGCCTATGTGGTGGTGAAGCGTCGCGACGGGGAGTGGGCGGATGTGCAGCTCACGAGCGGGCAACTGGGGAGCGTCATGAGTGTGAATCTGCGTGACTTGACGGACGAGGAGGATCTTGACGAGGGATACCTGGAATCCCAGCCGGCGTTGCAGCCTCTTCCATTGCCACAAGCGAGTGCCCGGACGGAGGATTCCCTCGATCCGGTTTTGTTAGGCGGGTAGCGCTTGGGATTTGCCCCGTTTGGTGCTAGGTTGAGGCCGTGCTCGCTCGTGAACAGCTTCCGGCCAAGCGATTCCTCGCCATTTCTCTGGGAGTTATTGCGGTACTCTTTGTCGTCATCGTCATTCTGATCCTGCGTCTCGAGCGGTTGCGGAGTGCGGGGGCGGATGCCGGTGAATCCGTTTTGCCCGATCTGGCGGAGGGTGATCAGTCGGCGCTCAAGCAGTTGCGCGTCTTTGGTACAATCCTGGGGGATCACGGTTGGGAGGTCCACTGGAGTCCGGCGGTGCGCTATGAGCAAGAGGGGGTCGTTCATCTCCAGCGTGGGAGCTTTCACAGTGAGCTTCCCGGGCCGAACGGGGAGCGTGAACGCATCGGACTGGATGCGCTGACCTTTGGTGAGGATGGGCCCCTTCCTCTGGCGGAGGGATTTCCCCTGGGGCATTGGAGGGATCTTCATCCCCTGCAGACGTTTGATGAGGGAGCAGCGTCGTTCACCTGGGTGGTCAGTCACTCGGCCCGCACGTTTTTCATTTTTTACCAATATGACGATGTCTTGCGATCGGAGTTGCCGGAGCGCTTTGAGGAGTTTCTGCGAGGCGATAGCAGACAACATGCCGCCTTTCGCCGCGAACTCTCGGCGGCCGATGAGGCGCGCAAACGGACGGTGAAGGCGATCAAGACGATTCAAGAAGAGTTGCTCAAAGTGGGGCTCTACGAGGGGGAGATTGATGGCCTCAATGGGTGGCGGACAAAAAAGGCGCTGCAGAGATTCCTCCGCGAGGAGGGCTATTACGGGGGAAAGATCGACGGTGTCTTTGGCAATCGGACTTTGGGAGCGCTCGACGCCTTTCGCGCGGCGGCCCAGCTGGAAGGTGGGGATGCCATGGATCCTGAGCTGGCTTCAGCCATCGTTGCCCGGCTCAGTCCGGCGCCTTCCGATGAGGGAGAAGCGAATGATTCGGGGAAAGACGATTCCATCACTCCATGAATGAAGAAGAGATTTGGTTAGGCAAATTGACCCGCCGTGAGTTTCGCAACCGCATGGATGCGGGCGAATTGAAGTTGGCCATCCTTCCGGTGGCCGCAATGGAACAGCATTTGGAGCATCTGGCGATGGAACACGACTGGCGGAGTGCTCGCTTGGTGGCGGGTGGGGTGGCCCGCCGATTGGCGCCCCGAGCCTTGGTGGCGGAGGCCCTCATGGCCGGAATCAGCGAGCATCACATGATTCATCGGGGTACGCTCAACCTTCAGCCTGGCACCTTTCTCATGGTGCTCTCGGATCTGGTCGATTCCCTCGTGCGTGCCGGTTTTGAGAATGTGCTCGTTCTCAACGGGCACGGGGGAAACATCGCGGCGAGCGACGCGGTCTGGGATCAGTTGCTGCGCAAGTATCAGATCAACTTGCACTTTCTCCCTTACTGGAATGTTCTCACGCGGGAGGACGCAGTGGAACTCCTGGAAAGCGGCACGCGTTTGCCGGAGGATCTGCCGGGCCATGCCCAGGAGTTTGAGACCTCCATGGCCCTCGAACTCTTCCCGGAAAATGTTCGCCGGGACGTGTGGAAAGATCAGCCGGATCCGGCTCCGGCGATGGCGACGGCGGAGAAGGGCGCGGCCTTTTACGAGCGCATCGTCGATCGCGTGGCGGCCTACGCGGGAGACATGATCGAAGGCCGGCGCCGCCTAGCGGTGCCAGAGTTTCATCCCTAGTTCGTTTGTGCGGGAAAACGAAGAGACGGCGCGTGAGACTACCGGGCCATGCGTAGTCGGTTAGTCAATTGAAGCGGGCTGGGCGGCCTGGCTACTTGATGTAGGCGACCCGGAGTTTCTTCGGCACGTAAGCGATTTTGAGTTGGTCCTCGATCTGGAGAGACTCGCGGCCGTTGGCTAGTAGAGCCAGGGCTTCGTCCGGCGCCGTTTTCGCGCGGAGGGCGCGCATGTAGTCGGTGAGGCCTTTGCCGTCGCGATCCAAGTGGGCAAAATAATAAAATGTCAGCAGAGTGGATGAGCGGCTCTTGTTGCCGTCGAGACCCGTGCCTCGGAGGGCGCCGTAATCGAGTCCCATGACCGTGACGGGGCTGAGCATGGGGAGCGTCTTGTTAGACAGGCCGTAGGACGTGTCCAGGTAGGCGACCATGTTGGCCAGCGGGTCTTCGAAGTCGAGACCGTGACTGCGATAGGGGGCTGCGGCGACGTATTCGGTGATGCCGACGGCGAGCCACGGAGGGAGAGTGGTGAGTCGATCGCCCAACATGAAAAAGGCGATCTCCCGGATCAGAGCCGGAGACTGTCTGAGCCTCTCCATGGGAGCGATCAACATGTCCTTGTCCAGGTTGTAGACCGCGGGCTGATCCGGGGCCAAGGTCTCTTGCGAGGAGATCTCGAAATCGGACTCGGAGACGTAGAGTTTCACCTTGAAGTGAGACTCTTTGGGCTTGGGCTCGAGACTCACGGGCAGGCTGGAGAAGGACCAATGCACGGCTTCGAAGATCGGAGCGAAGGCGGCCACCTGGCCTTTTTGGGCGTTGCCGACGATGTCGAATTCAAAGTGTTTCGTGCGAAAAACGCTCGCGGTGTCGGACGAGCTGATCTCTTCGACCTTGGAATCCTCTTTCACCGGGCTTGCGCTGCTGGCCGATGGCTTCCACCGCCGAAGGGTGAGCTGATCCGTCACGCTGAACTTGGTGATGGCGTAGGTGTAGGATTTCCCGTTCTTGGTGGAAAAGGTGACCTTGTCCCCTTCGACTTTCTCGATCTTGACGGTGAGCTTGCGGCCCTTGTTGTCTTTGACCTCGGTCCACTCTTGGGCCGAGGCCGAAGCCAACGAGAGGGCCAGGGCCAGAATGGCGGTCCAGCGGCCGGGTGTCGGGGGAGGGGATTTCATCATGGGGCTAGCTTGATGACTTCGCTCAAAAAATCAAACCCAGAAGCGGGTGGGGCGAAATGGCGCTCGCCACCGCGTCGCTCGTGTTCCATCGTGGCGAATGATGAAACCGTGGATTCGCCGTCTAGTCCTCATTGGAGTGGGAATCGGAACAGCGGGAATCGCTCTTCTCTTCCTCGCGGCTAACGTCTTTTTCCAGCCTGAGCGCCTCGTGAGAAAGATCGAGAAAAGGCTGAATTGCCGGGCCGCGATCGGGTCGGTCGATCTCTCTCTCTTCAGTCAGCCGGCGAGGCTGGTGATTCATGATTTGGCACTGGGGGAACGCGACGACCAGGCTCGAAACCAGATTCCCCTAGCCGATCGCCCGCCGCTGGAGAATCCCCAAGTCACGGCGAAGAAACTGTCGCTGGCGGTTTCGTTCTTCCATCTGCTGGTGGGGAGAATTCATGTGCAGGAACTCGTGGGGACGGAGGTGGCGGCGACCATGATCAAGCCCGAAGAGGGGGATGATTCGCTGGAGATTCTCTTCGATAAACCGGACCGCAAACCCAAGGCCGAGGGAGATGGCGATGACGAGGAGAGAGAGGGTAAGAAGGATGACGAAGATGAGGAGGACGACGACACGATTGACCGGTTGAAAGTACCCGCGACGATGCGGAGCGCCCGGCTGGAGGATTTCAAGTTGGTCATGGAGTTGGTGGAGAAGAAGACACGGATCACGTGGCACGAGGTCGACGTCGATCTCACCAATGTGGCCATTTCTCCGGGAAACCTGGAAGAGGCGAATCATGCCGACATCGCCTTGAACGCTCGAGTGGCCTTCGACCACCGGGAGAAAGACCGCCATTACGGCAAAATGGTCTTGCGCGGTGCCGGGTCGATCAAACCGGTGGACCCCAAGACGAGAAAGATCGAGCCGGAAGTGCAATTTCAGATCGATGTGCTACCGGAGTCGTCCATCGAGACAGCGCCGTTGCTCGACGCGGTGGTGGAGAAGCTGGGCGATCTGGAAAAGTACGGGATTTCACTGGAGAATGTGAAACTGGCAGGAAACCTGGCGCAGCAGGCTTCACTCAAGGGCCGCTACAAGGATCATCTCTTCGTGCTCGCGGAGGATGCGGTGTTTGACTTCGGGAACTATCAGTTGGCCCTAGGGAGAGACAGTTGGTATGAGAGTGAGGACAACTTTCATGAATTTCACTCCAAGCTCACGGCGGGGCCGGTGATCACCGATGGCGTTTTGGGCAGCGTGGACAAATACATCGGCAAGAAGGTGCGCTTTCTGCCGCCGGATACCTTCAAGCGTCTGATCGGTGATCACTTTCTCGAGGATGGCCGATTCACGCTCAAGCTGGTGACGAAAGGGGATATCGGTCAGCCCAAGGTTGCCTTTTCCGATCAGTTGCCTGACATCGACATCAAGGCGGTGAAAGATTCGGCCGAGGGATTGATCAAGGACTTGCGATCCATCTTCCGGTAACCGAATTGGAAAGCGTGAGGGTCGTTGGAGGGGGAAGCCATATCGCTTCCTCTACGGAACGCGCGACGATGACGCTTGAGGGCAAATGGTGCCGGCAGGAACGATCGAAGGCGATGAGACCGGACGGAGACGGTGTTTTCCTTGATTCCTTGCCTCTTCGGTGGATAAAGGGGGTTGAAATCGTCTATGAATCACCTTTCCGGAGCGGCTGCATTGCTTGTATTTCCCCTCTTTTTCTGGTTTTCAGCCGGCGAGGGAAAGGGAGAGGGTATTGGTTTCAATCGCGAAATCCGGCCCATCCTGTCGCAGAATTGTTTCGCCTGTCACGGGCCCGATGAGCACGAGCGCAAGGCTGGGCTGCGGTTGGATGAGCGGGAATCCGCCCTGGCCGAGCGGGACGGGGCCCGGGTCATCGATTTGCAGAATATCGACCAGAGCCTCCTTTTGGAGCGCATTTTCTCCGAGGATCCGGAGGAAGTGATGCCTCCTCCCGGTTCGCACAAGGTGCTGGAGGCCAAGGAAAAGGAGACGATTCGGCAGTGGATCGCCGAGGGTGCTCAGTATGAGGATCATTGGGCGTTTGTTCCGCCAGCGCGTTCGGTTCTGCCGGTGGTTTCACCCCGGCGGGCGGGGAGGTCGCACAATGCGGTGGACCGTTTCATCCAGAAACGCTTGCAGGAGGAGGGCCTGGGATTCTCGCCGCCGGCGGACCGGGCCACTTGGCTGCGACGGGTGAGTTTCGATCTCACGGGGCTTCCGCCGAGGCCGGAGGAAACCTCGGCCTTTGTCGAGAGCGAACATCTCAATGCTTCCGAGCGGGAGTTGGATCGACTCTTGGCTTCCTCCCGCTATGGCGAGCGCATGGCGCTGGCGTGGATGGATGCGGCGCGTTACGGGGATTCCAGCGTGATGCACGCCGATGGCAATCGGGACATGTGGCCCTGGCGCGATTGGCTGATCGATGCTTACAACGCGAACAAGCCCTTCGACGACTTCACCGTGGAGCAGTTAGCGGGAGATCTCTTGCCGGATGCCACGGTGAAACAACGGATCGCCTCGGGCTTCAATCGCAATCACGCGACCTCCGACGAGGGCGGAGCAATTGCGGAAGAGTTGCGGGTGGAGTATGTCGTCGATCGGGTGAAAACGACGGCTAACGTGTGGTTGGCCCTGAGCATGGAATGCGGTCAGTGTCATGATCACAAGTACGACCCCATTTCGCAGAAGGAGTACTACGAGTTCTTCGCCTATTTCAACAACACGACAGATCCGGGGATGCAGACGCGCAACGGCAATCAGGCTCCGATTGTGCGGATTTTCTCTGAGGCTCAGCAGAAACAGTTAGACAGCGTGCGCGGCGAATTGAAGGTCTTGGAAAAACGCCGTGAGGAAGAGGTTCCGCCTCAGTCGGAGATTGAAGCCTGGGTTGCCGGTGTCCGGGAGGGAGCGCGGCGAGATCCGCCGGAGTTTTCTTCCTGGTCTTGGTTAGGTCCGTTCTCCGGTGGAGATTTCGAGACGGCACTGGGAAAGAATTTTGGACCGGAGAAGGAGCGAAAGAAAAACGCGAGGAAAGCTCACGGAGGATTGAAATGGTCCGAGGGCGAAACTTGGCCGGACGGGGAGGTGCATTCCCTGAAGCTGCCGGAGAACGGAGCCGGCTATCTGGGGCGGGAAGTGGAGACGGACAGGGAGCTGAAGGGTACCATTTGGTTAGGGAGTGACGACGGGATCAAGGTGTGGCTCAACGGGAAAGAACTTCACGTGAATAAGGCGCAGCGTTCGGCGGCGCTCGATCAAGACCGTGTCCCCGTCACCTTGAAGCCGGGGCGACACTGGTTGCTTCTCAAGGTGGTCAATGCCTCGCAGGCGGCCGGGTTTGCCTTCCGGTGGGAATCGGAGAGGTATCCCAAGTCCATTCGGCAGCTGGCGGAGCGGGGGCTGAATGAGTGTACGGAGGAGGAGCGGAAGAAACTGAGGACCCATTATTCCAAAGAGGTTTGGCCGGAGGGGAAGGAACTCGATGGAGCGATCGCCAAGATCAAGGAACGGGAGAAGGCTTTGATCAATGTGGTGCCGACCTCGATGATCATGGAAGATCAGAAAGAGAAGCCGCGCGTGACTTACATTTTGAGCCGGGGCCAGTATGATCAGCCCCGCAAAGATCAGCCGGTTGAGCCAGGGGTTCCCCAGGCCTTGCCCGAGTTGCCCGCGGAGGCTCCTGCGAATCGCCTCGGTCTGGCGCAGTGGCTCACGCGGCCAGATCACCCGTTGACGGCGCGAGTGGCGGTGAACCGTTATTGGGCCATGCTTTTTGGGCAGGGGATCGTCAAGACCGTGGGCGACTTCGGGAATCAAGGTGCCTGGCCGAGTCATCTCGATCTGCTGGATTGGTTGGCGGTGGATTTTGTCGAATCCGAGTGGGACGTGAAACGGACGATTCGGCAGATCGTGCTCTCGGCGGCCTATGGACAGTCTTCCCGGTCCCTGCCGGTGCTGCGGGAGCGCGACCCGGAGAATCGTCTCTTGGCCAGGGCCTCGCGTTTTCGCCTTCAGGGGGAATTCTTGCGCGATCAGGCACTGGCCGTGAGCGGCCTGCTGGTGGAGCGGCACGGGGGACCTGGGGTGAAACCCTATCAACCGCCCAACATCTGGAACGAGGTGTCCCTTAACGGAGGGCTTCGCTACCGGCGAGACGACGGTGAGAAGCTTTATCGGCGCAGCCTCTATACCTATTGGAAACGGTCCGCGCCCATGCCTAACATGATGATCTTCGATGCGCCGTCGCGTGAGAAGTGTGCTTTGGAACGCCCGCGAACGAACACGCCGCTGCAGGCACTGGTCACGCTCAATGATCCCCAATTCGTCGAAGCGGCCCGGTTGCTGGCCCAACGCCTTCTCGATTTTGACGGGACCACCGGGGAGCGCTTTGACCTGGGGTATCGCCTGGTGGCCGGACGCCCGGCCACTGAGCGCGAGACGGCGATGCTCGAGAAATGGTTGACGGAACAGGAGCGGTACTTTTCCGAGGATCCGGATCGTGCCGGCCAGTATCTTGAAGTCGGTGAGTTTCCTCTACCGTCTGAAACGACGCCTGTGACCCTGGCGTCCTGGACCGCCGTGGCTCAGCTCATGCTCAATCTCGACGAAGCACTGACACGTAACTAAGCCCCTTCCGCACACGATGACGATGCCCAGTTTCGACGATTATCTGACCAATGTGACCCGGCGCCGCTTTCTCCTCTCCACGGGACATGGGATGGGAGCCGCGGCCCTGAGTGGCCTCTTTCAGCAGGGTGCGGCCTCGGCGGCGACGCGATCGAACGCGGGCTTGCCGGCGTTTCCTAACAAGGCGGGGAAGGCGAAGCGGGCCATCTATCTCTTCTTTTCCGGCGGCCCCTCACATATTGATACGTTTGATTACAAGCCCGCCATGCGTGGCCTCCACGGGATGGAGTTGCCGGACTCCATTCGCAATGGGCAGCGTCTCACGGGGATGACGAGCGGACAGAGTTCCTTCCCCTGTGTCGCGCCCATGTTTGATTTTAAGCGTCACGGCCAGCACGGCACGTGGATGAGCGAGTTGCTCCCGCACACGGCTTCGATTGCGGATCACATCACGATTGTGAAATCGATGCACACCGAGGCGATCAACCATGATCCGGCGATCACCTATATCAACACGGGTGTGCAACAGCCGGGGAAACCGAGCCTGGGATCCTGGTTGAGCTATGGCCTGGGCAGCGAAACGGAGAACATGCCGGCCTACGTTGTCATGATTTCGCGCGGCCGAGGTCAGCTCCAGGCTCTCTATGATCGTCTCTGGGGTAGTGGATTTCTCCCCTCGCGGCATCAGGGGGTGAAGTTGCGTAGCGCGGGTGAACCGGTGCTCTTTCTGAACAATCCTCCTGGGGTGAATCGTCCCATGCGGCGTTCCATGCTCGATCAGTTAGCCCAACTGAACGGAGAGAGTTATGAGCGATTCAAGGATCCGGAAACGCAAACGCGGATCTCGCAGTATGAAATGGCGTTTCGTATGCAGATGGCGGTTCCGGACATCATGGATGTCTCCCAGGAGTCCGAACACACGAAGAAGCTCTACGGACCCGACGTGGACAAACCTGGTTCCTTCGCGCGCAATTGCCTCTTGGCGCGCCGGATGGCGGAGCAAGGTGTACGCTTCATTCAGCTCTTTCATCGGGGATGGGATCAACACGGAGACCTTCCGCGCCGCATTCGGTGGCAGTGTGAGGATATCGATCAGGCCTGTGCCGGCTTGATCAAGGACCTGAAGGAGAGGGGCATGTTTGATGAGACTCTGGTCATCTGTGGCGGGGAATTTGGACGCACAATCTATTCCCAGGGGAAGCTGAGCGAGACAAATCACGGCCGCGATCACCATGGCCGGTGTTTTTCCACCTGGCTTGCCGGCGGTGGGATCAAGGAGGGATTCGAGTTCGGGAAGACGGATGATTTTTCCTACAACATCACCGAGAATCCGGTGCACATCCGGGATCTCAACGCCACGATCCTCAATCAGTTAGGGATTGATCACGAACGACTTACGTTTCGTTATCAGGGGCTCGATGAACGCCTCACGGGGGTGGAGGAAGCCCGTGTGGTGAAGGAGATCCTCGCCTGAGCAGGGCCCGGGAGTTGCCGCCCGGGGAGAGGGGGAAAATATCCTTGATCTCCAGTGGGAACTGAAGAGAGGGTGGGCCAATGCAACGACGACATTTCCTCAAATCCTCCGCCAGCGCCATCGCGGCGCCCACTATCATCCCGGCCACGGCGATTGGTCAGGGCGACCGGCCCGCACCCAGTGGACGTATCGGCCTTGGTGTCATCGGCCTCGGTGGCATGGGCAATGGCGACATGAACAACCTCATGCGCCAAAAAGATGTGCAAGTGCTGGCCGTGTGCGACGTCGACCAAGAGCGGGGAGGGCGTCCAGCCAAGCGGCGGGTGGAGAAGTTTTACTCCGAGCGAGAGGTGAGTGATTACAAGGGCTGCTCGGTTTATGGCGACTTCCGTGAACTCTGCGCCCGCGACGACATCGATGCCGTCGTGGTGGCGACGCCGGATCACTGGCACGCGCTGGCGACGCTCGAGGCCTTGCGCAATGGCAAGGACGTTTACTGTGAGAAACCGGTGACGCACTTGTTCGGCGAGGGCCAGGCGGTTTACAAAGAAGTGGCGAAGCAGAAGGCCATTTTTCAAACGGGATCGCAGCAGCGTTCGGATGTGCGGTTTCGCATCGCTGTGGAAGCGGTGATGAACGGCTTGTTAGGCAAGATCCAGCACGTGGAGGTGGGGCTTCCTGGCGGGAAAGGCACGGACATTATCGGCCGTCGCGGTGAACCCATCCCGGAGACCCTGGATTACGATCTCTGGTGTGGACCAAGCCGTTACCTACCGTTTTCCACAAAACGCCTGCACTGGGACTGGCGCTGGTGCCTCGATTACGGCGGCGGTCAGTTGATGGACTGGATTGGTCATCACAATGACATCGCTCACTGGGGGCTTGGTCTGGACAAGAGCGGCCCGACAAAGGTCGAGGCCGTGGGCTTTGAGTTCCCCGAGACGGGCATGTGGGATGGTCCGACGCAGTATGAAGTGAAATGTGAGTTTGCCGGCGGATATACCTCGTCCATTTCAAGCAAGCTTCGCGGCGGTACCAAGTGGATCGGCGAGGATGGCTGGATCTGGGTCAACCGCGGCAAAATCGAGGCTTCGAACAAGGAATGGATCCGGGAAAAGACAGATCGGGGGCCGATCAAGGCCTACGTGTCTCCCGGACATCACCGCAACTTTGTCGAAGGGGTGAAGACCCGCAAGGAGTGCATTGCTCCCGCGGAAGCCGCCCACCGTTCGATCACTCCGGGCCACCTGAGTTACATTTCCCTGCAGCTGGGCAGGCCTCTGAAGTGGGATCCGGCCAAGGAAGAGGTGATCGACGACCCGTTGGCGGACAAGCTGCTCAAGGCGGTGGACTATCGCGGTGAGTGGTCGCTCGACGCGTAGTTAGGCTAGAGTTGAGATTTCCGTTAGTCTGAGGAAAGCCCTGGTAGCCTCCGCTGCCGGGGCTTTCCCGTCAGTCCTGCCAATAGGTGGACTCGGGGCCGACTTGGTAAGGCACGGCCATTTCAGGTGTGTCCACGGGGACGTAACCGCGATGAATGGAATCGACTCCGGCGACGACCATGCCGGAGGTAAGGAGGGTGCGTTCGGCGGGATAGGGGACTTTACCGGTGATGACAGCATCCTCGATGTGTCGGATCAGCGGATGAAAGAAGTCTGCGGTGGAGGATCCCCAGGTGGGCATGGGGAGATACATCTGGCAGGAAATGATCTCGTCCCGGTCGCTGCGCAGTCCCGCGTAGTTGAAGTCGCGGATATTGACGAGAAACATGGTGGTGCGAAACCCGTCGCGATGGTCGATGAGGTAGGCCAGGGCATCAGGGAACACCGCGCGGGCCCATTCGAAAGTGATGCGGCCGGTATAATAGCCGCCCTCGACGGGAAGGTTGTGGCTCCGTGTGAGGGCGGAGACCATGAGGCGCCGCGTGTCTTTGCGATCGTCCTGGGCTAGCAACTCCCAGAGCGGGGCGCCACGCAGGGCGTGAACCCGTTTGATCCCGACTTCACCTCCTTGGCGTCGCTCCGACATGCACTGCGCCGTTTCCAGGGCGTGAATGTCGTAGCTGTCGACACCGCCGTAGGCGACGCAGACGCTTTCCTTCAGCGGGGTGCCCGCCGGCATGTCGATGGCTGGCAGACGGCGAGTGACGGGGAGAGAGGAGCCGGCGAAAAAGGGAAAATCCAGGCGCTTGGCATCGGCCACCATCTCGGCGCATCGGGCCCAGGTCGTCGCGAGATGCTTGTCGTTGAATACGGGGACGCCGCGCCCGCTGGCTTCGAAGACCTTGACGCATTCTTTGAACCATTCGTAGCGGGGATAGAGTTTCTGACCCTTTTCGTTGTCGGGATATTTGCCATGTTCGGCAATGATGACGACGCCATCGACGGCCAATTGGCCGGTGCCGAGAGTGAGCGCTTGGGCGACGGAGGGATAGATGGTGAGTCCGTGCCGTTTGATTCGCTCTTTTGCGAGATCCCCCTCAGGGAACTGATCGATGTAGACGGAGGCGACCTCGACACGAGGATCCTGCCACTGGCCGCGCCAGCCATAGCCCAGGGTGAGGCGGTCGAGAAAGTGTTGGGCGTGAGAGTGGGTCCTCACTTCGGTGCCGAGAAAGGCGAGGCGTTTCTTCTTCCCGGCAGGGGAAGAGCCCTGCTGAGCCATGGCGGTGGTGCTGGTGGTGGCGGCGCCCGCGGCGACGAGCTGTGCGAGAAAGGTCCGGCGATTGGTCGTCATGTCGGGAAGATTACGAGAGATGCCCCGGGGCGTGAAGGGTAAACTGGCATTGCCTGGTTTTCCTTTTGGTCACAGAATACACGCCATGAAATGCGGATCGGTTTTGTTGATTTGTGGAATTGGGTTAGTCAGTCTTCTGACGGGAGAGGATTTCCAGCCAGTGCGCTATTTGAACGAGAAGGCGACGGTTGATCTTTCGGTGGGCCTGTGGGCCTTTCCTCTACCGATGGATTATGATGGCGATGGTGATCACGATTTGCTGGTGGCGTGTCCTGACAAACCGGCGAACGGGGTCTATTTTTTCGAGAACCAGGAAGGTGACGTGGCCTCGCCCGTTTTCAAGCCGGGCGTGCGGCTGGGGCCAGCTCGCCATTTCATGCAGCCGAGCGCGGTCGATGGCAGGACGGAAGTTTTGGCCTCGGGACTTCGGTTTCTGGATTTTCGTGAGACCGGGTTTGCCAAGACAGAGAAAGTCTATCCGGACGGCAATATTCATCCCAATCGGGTGCGGCAAAACACCTGGCGCTATGTGGACTACGATGGGGATGGTACCATGGACCTCATTGTCGGCGTGGGCGATTGGGGCGACTATGGATGGGACGCGGCCTATGACGCCCGGGGGCAGTGGAAAAACGGACCGCTGCACGGGCTGGTTTACTGGATACGCAATGGCGGAACGACGTCGCAGCCTAACTACGAGGAACCGCGGCCGGTCACGGCCGGCGGGGTGGCGATCGATGTCTACGGATGGCCTACGCCTAACTTTGCCGACTACGATGGCGATGGCGATCTCGATCTCATCTGTGGTGAGTTTCTCGATGGGTTCACTTACTTTGAGAATCGGGGTTCCCGGCGCGAGCCGGACTATGCGTCGGGACATCGGCTGCGGCATGGCGGGGAGGCTCTCGCGATGGATCTTCAGATGACCGTTCCCGTGGCGATCGACTGGGACAAGGACGGCGATGTGGATCTGGTAGTGGGAGATGAAGATGGGCGGGTCGCTCTGGTGGAGCACACGGGGCGGTTGGTGGGGGGAATCCCAGTCTTTCTGCCGCCGGCTTATTTTCGGCAGGAGCCTGACGCGTTGAATGCCGGGGCGCTGGCCACGCCGGTGGCCTTTGATTGGGATGGGGACGGAGATGAAGATCTGTTGGTGGGGAATACGGCGGGGTATGTGCTCTACTTTGAGAACCTCGATGGGGGCGCACCGCCGCGTTGGGCGAGTCCGGAGCGACTCAAGGCAGGCGGGCGGACGATCCGGATCCAGGCGGGATCGAACGGCTCGGTGCAGGGACCGGCGGAGGCCAAATGGGGGTATACGACGCTCTCGGTGGCGGATTGGGATCACGACGGGCTGCCGGATCTCGTGGTGAATTCGATTTGGGGGGAAGTGGTGTGGTTTCGCAACGTGGGCACGCGTTCATCGCCGGAGCTTGCGGAGGCACAGCCGGTTCGCGTGGCCTGGGAGGGGAAGCCGCCAAGGCCGCGATGGTCATGGTGGCAGCCGAAGGGAAATCAGCTCGCCACTCAATGGCGGACGACGCCGGTGGCCGTGGATTGGAGTGGGGATGGTCTGGTGGATCTTGTCATGCTAGATCACGAGGGGTATCTCTGCCGTTACGATCGGGCGCGACGCGGGGATGAAGCAGTTCTGCTTCCGCCGAGCCGCTGTTTTGTCGACGAGAATGGCGCCCCCATTCGGCTGGCTCATCGCTCTGCCGGGAGAAGCGGTCGATCCAAGCTTTGCGTGGTGGATTGGGATCAAGACGGGCGTTTGGATGTCTTGGTAAACTCGGAGAATGCGGCGTTTTATCGCAATCTTGACGAGGATCAGGGGACGGTGATTCTCAAACGGCTGGGGAATCTGGGAAAACAGAATCTGGCGGGGCATACCTCCAGCCCCAGCGTGTGTGATTGGGATCAAGACGGGAAGTGGGACTTGTTGGTCGGGACGGAGAGCGGCATGATCTATCACTTGTCAGAAGACGAGGCAATACGGCGCGTTGAAGACGACCCGGCGGAGGACGCAGGGCCGTCATCAACTCCGCCGGCGGTGGTTGAGGAGTTTGTCTACGAGACGGCGCCGTTTCCCCAGTGTCACGCCTCGACGATCGCCGAGACGCCGCGCGGTTTGGCGGCCGCATGGTTTGGTGGGACGAAGGAGAAGCATCCGGATGTTTGTATTTGGACAAGCTATCACGATGGTGGCGGGTGGTCCCGGCCGCTACGAGCGGCGACCGGCGTTCAGTATGAGGGGCACCGGCATCCCTGTTGGAATCCGGTGTTGCATCAGGCGGAGAACGGTCCGCTGCTGCTCTTTTATAAATGTGGGCCGGACCCGAGGCGATGGTGGGGCATGCTGACAGTATCCTACGACGGCGGCCGCACGTGGCGTGAGTCGCGCCGTCTGCCGGAGGGGATTGATGGTCCGGTGAAGAACAAACCCTTTGTTCTCCGTGACGGCAGTTTGTTGTGTGCTTCGAGTACAGAGGATGACGGATGGCGGGTGCACTTCGAGCGGACACCGGATTTGGGGCGGACTTGGGAGCGGATTGGTCCGATCAATGACGGGAAGACCTTCAGTGCCATTCAGCCCTCGATCTTGCGGCATGGGGACGGGCGGCTGCAGATCCTTTGTCGCAGCCGGCAAGGATTCGTGGTGACGAGCTTTTCAAAGGATGAAGGGAGGACGTGGTCGCCTCTGGCGGCGACGGGGCTGCCGAACCCGAGCGCGGGCACGGATGCTCTAACGTTGCCAGATGGACGTCACCTCATCGTCTACAACCCGCTCGTGCGCGGCCGCGGAAAACTCCATTTGGCGTTGAGCGACGACGGTTTGGAGTGGCGAGATGTCCATGTGTTTGAAGACGAGAAGGGGGCAGAGTTTTCCTATCCAGCAATCATTCAATCGGCGGACGGGAAACTCCATGTGACCTACACGTGGAAGCGGGAAAAGATCAAGCATGTGACGCTGGACCTGGTGCGGCTTCTTGCTTCGGCCGGCCCGGAGGAATGAGAAGGGCACAGAAAAATGTCAGAATAACGGTGAGAGGCCAGGTCCAGACGAAGCTATAGACTGGTTTGAGATCTCCACCGGTGTAAGTGTAAGTAGGGAGGCTGCCGAGCATTTCGAGGAATGCATCGTTGTCCGTGCCCAAGAGGACCCAGACGTCCGTTCGGACGAGGAGGACGATGATGAAGGAGATGATGGTGCCGACCACCAGTCCGCGAACGCTCCCGCGTCCAAGCATGGCGATGAGGAAGATGGCGAGCATGGGGCCGATGGTGTAGCTCGTCATGCCAAAGGCGAGCGGGAGGATGGGTATGTTCTCTCGCACGCTGAGCATGAGGTAGGTGAACCCGGTGAGGAGGAGGCCCCAGCCGATGACAAGGAGACGGGATTTGACGACAAGTGTCGGGTCCTCCGCCGATGTCCCGTCATCGCGCTCGGGGTGATAGATGAGCGAGAGCGTGGTTTGGCTGAGGGCAGCGAGGATGCTGTCGAGACTGGAGATGGCGGCAGCGAATACGCCGGCGAGCAAGAGGCCGCTGAGGCCGGCGGGAAGGATGGAGACGATCCACATGGGAAAGACGGCATCGCCGTCTTTGGGGACGGCGACGTTGCTCTCGAGTCCGGACACGGGGTGGCGCGCATGGGGTGCAGACTCTAGTTGTTCCAAGGAACTAGATTCGGCGGTGGCGGGGAAGGCGATGGCGGCCTCGTGCTCGTTGAAGGGGTGGTGGTGGTAGTGGACGAAAAGGGCGGCACCCACGAGGAGCATGAGAAAGGTGACGAGCTGGCCCGCGGAGCTGAAAATGATGGCCTTGCGAGCAGCCTGGGGGGTACCGCAACAGAAAACCCGCTGGGCGCAGAGCTGGTCGACGCCGAAGATCGTCAGATTCTGGAAGGGGACGGCGAGGAGGGCGACCCACATGGTGAACTGAAGTTCGGCCTGGAGGCCGAAGGTCCAGTCGAAGGTTCGCGTGCGATCAAAATCGGAAGCGGTGTTCCACAGTTCACCGAAACCGCCGGGAAGAGAGTTGACGACAGTGAACAAGGCGATGATGCCGCCGATGGTGAAGAGAAAGAACTGCATCACATCGGTCCATATCACTGTGCGCATGCCACCCATGAGTGTCCATGCAATAGCAAAGATACCAATAATGAGGATGCACCAACCGATATCGAGGCCGGTAACTACC
This sequence comes from Verrucomicrobiales bacterium, assembly GCA_028281705.1. Lineage (GTDB taxonomy): Bacteria > Verrucomicrobiota > Verrucomicrobiia > Verrucomicrobiales > DEV007 > JAACDM01. Next base: position 536 of record JANQJH010000063.1, on the reverse strand, counting down.
TTGAGTGGAAGTGCGGCAACGAGGACGCGCACGCTTTGTGCTAGAATGGATCCGACAAAGAAGAGAACGGTGGCCAAGGTCTTGGCACCTTTCCCCAGGCGGTGTCCCATGTAGTCGTAAGAGCTGTATATTTCCCGTTCGTAGTAGACCCTGACAAACCACAAGCCGACGATGACGCGGGCGATGACGGAACCAAGGGCCCATTGGAGATAGGTGAAGTTTCCCTCGAGGGCGAAGAGGCCGGCGGGAACGCCGATGAAGGTGACGCCGCTGAGCTCGGTGGCGATGATGGATCCGGAGACGGCGGGCCAGGGAAGGGTCTTGCCACCGAGAAAGAAGTCGCGGATCGAGGCCTGCTGCCCGCGCATGCGGTGGCCGACCACGGTACAGAGGATGAGGTAGCCGAAGAGCACCGCCCAATCCGTGAGGGTGAAGAGTTGCGCGATGGGTTGGTCCGCCATGGCTGGAGATGATCAGGGCAGCCTGCGGGCTTGGCCAGAACTTTGTTTCCTGCCGGGGCGCTTGGAGGGGAGGGC
>JANQJH010000025.1 GCA_028281705.1 Verrucomicrobiales bacterium | reverse complement strand
TCGACCGGGTGAACGCCTACTACCGGGTATCGACCAGCCTCGGCGCCTATCAGTGGCCGCAGTCGTCGACTCCGAGATCGAGCGCGGCGAACCCCGGCTCGCTCCAGGGAGGGATGAAACGGTATCTCACCAAGACCGTTGTCGATCCCAACGCCAACCGGGTTCGCGCGGCGAATGTTCGCACCGTTTTTGAAGAGCTGGGTGACGAACCGGGCGTGCAGGCGGAGATCGAGCGCGCCCTGCGATCCTTGGAGCCTCGGGATCACCGAGGGAGTCTCTTCCAGCGTCAGATCGATGCCGTGGCCAAGGGCGTGGTGCGGGAGAAAGGTTTGGCCAAGGCTTTAAGTGACGCCCTGGAGTCCTTGGAGGGCGATGCCGATGTCGATTTGATTCGGCGATCGATGAACTATGCCTTGTTAGAAATGGGCACGGAGTCCGGGGACGAATCGCTCGCTCCGACGATGGAGGCTCTGCGGGATGCGCTCTTTGAGAAGGCGCGGGCGACGGATACCGTGGCCTTGGGACGGCTGGCCCGATGTCTGGCGGTGAGCGGTAAGCCTCAACTTGCAGTGAAGCTCTACCGGTGGTGTGCGGGGAACACTTTTTTCAGTCCCTATGATTACGGCGACGGGCGTTTGACGACGCAGTCTTTGGTGAACGATATCCGCGAGTACCTCGATGGGGAAATGCAAGTGCGCGCTCTTGAATCCGTCTTCGAACTCTCCCGGCCGACCCAGATCGACGCGCGGACGATGTCGCCCTATTACTGGCTCGTCTTGAACACGTGGAAAGAAGTGCTCCCAGCGGAGGAGACCTTGAGCCGGACGCGTAAGATTTGTCAGGAGGTGTTGCGGGATTACCCTGACAATCCCATGCTGACCAAGCTGGCCAGTGTCTTTCTCGGAAGCGGAGGCGCGGTGGATGAAGGGATCGCCGCCCTGCGCAGGGCGCTGACGACACCGCCGGTCACCGGGCCCAACGGCATGACGATGGTGTTTAACAGCAATGGAAGTGTCTACTATACCAGCGGAGGCAGCGCGCGGGCGAAGTCGAAGTTTGCCGAGGCGGATCTGCGCCTTTTCTTTCCCGAGACGCTGGCTTCGTGGAAGCAACCGGGCGCTTGGCTGGAACAGCTATCGACTCTCGCGGACGAGTTGAGAAGGGACGGGCACCTGCCTCCTGAGGAGTGCGTTCGGGTGTTGGCCTTGACGGCAGTGCATCAGCACGATTTGGGATTGTCAGAGGCTGCCGAGACGACGTTGGGACGTCTGCGAGAGATCGAACTCACCGTCCCGGAAGATCTCTTGTGGGTTTGGGACACGGCGGAGCGATTGGGGAGGGACGACGTTTGGCGAGAGATCGGTCTGACGATGTTTCGCAGCCGGCAGCTCGTGATTCACCGGATCCCCGAGCTTATCCAAGCCACGGCTCGTGTCGAGGGAACGGGTGCCGCCTTGGCGCTGGGTGTGGAGGCGATCGATTACACAGCCCATCCCAGCGTGGTATCGCTTTGTTTGCGCTTGGCGACGGATTCGGGCCAGCCAGAACACGTGGCCTTTTGGTTAGGGAAATTGACAGAGTTGCTGACAAAGACGGAGAAGCCGGAGCGCTACGGTGTTCTGGTGGCGGCGAATGAGGCGGAGACCTTGTTTCGCTATGAGGAACTCAAGGAGGGTGGCGAAGTGACGGAAGAGGTGGGGGACATCTCGCACCGCATTACCCTGGACGAATCCAAGGGAGAGGTCCGGGTGGCCCGATTGGAGGAAGGCAAGGAGACTCCGGTGGGTGTGAGGCTGACTCTGACGAGCGAATGGCGGCAGCAGAATCCCGGTGGCGAGGTCTATCTCGTGAGCTTGTTAGAGAACGCCAAGACTTTTGTGGTGAAGAAGGGAGCGGATGGCTGGCGCTACTATGACGACGTGGCCGCGCCCCCGGCGGACTGGGCGCAACCGGCGTTTGATGATGCTGCCTGGGCCGAGGGTGCTTCTCCCCTGGGATATGGAGAAACGGTTTCTACGACGCTGTCCTATGGTGCGGATGCCTCAAACAAGACCTTGACGGCTTATTTTCGTCGCCGCGTGGAGGTGGATGATCCCGCGGAATGGGTCAAGGCGTACGCGGGCGTGGAATGTGACGACGGGAGCATCGTCTACGTGAACGGCAAGGAAGTCTATCGCATGAACATGCGGGAGGATGATGCCGACACGCACACGACGACGGCTGCGGGCAAGGGTGAGAAGGGCAAGACCGGTTATTTTTTCGTCGATGCCGGGCTCTTCAAGAAGGGAGAGAATCACATTGCCATCAGCGTGCATCAGGCGGACACGGGCAGCAGTGATCTCTACATGAATTTTGATCTGAAAGTGGTCACCAAGAGTGATTTGAAGAAGAAGAGCGAATGAAATGGTGACCGGGTTGAGGTATCTGGTGAGGGGCTGGCTCACGGCCTTGGCTGGTCTTTTCCTGGCATGGGGCGAGGCTCTCGCGAAGCCCAATATCATTTTCATCATGGCCGACGACATGGGCTATGGCGATTTGGGGTGTTATGGCGGACGGCACATCGAGACGCCGCATCTTGACCGCATGGCCAAGGAAGGCCTGCGCTTCACGCAGTGTTACTCCGGGTCTCCGGTCTGTGCTCCGGCGCGATCGGTGCTCATGACAGGGTTGCATGCGGGGCACACGCGCGTGCGGGGGAATACCGGACGGGGCGGTGTGGTGGGTTTGGGCGGTAAGGAAGGGCGGGTGCCATTGCGAGATGAGGATGTGACGGTGGCGGAAGTTCTCAAGAAGGCCGGCTATGTCGCGGGAATGGCAGGGAAGTGGGGCTTGGGAGAACCGGGAACGACAGGCCTGCCGGTTCGCCAGGGATTCGATGAGTGGTTTGGGCACCTTAATCAGCGCAGGGCGCACACCTACTATCCGGATTATCTCTGGCTCAATGATGCGCGTTTCGAGCTGCCGGGAAATACCGGGGGCCGGCGTCAGCAATACTCGCATGATCTGTTCACCGGCTTCGCCTTGAACTTCATCCGGCGTCATCGGGAGGAACCCTTCTTTCTCTACCTCCCTTACACCGTGCCGCACGCACGATTCGAGATTCCCGATTTGGGCGCCTATGCCGAGAAGGAATGGACGGAGCAGGAAAAGGTTTATGCGGCGATGATTACCCGGTTGGACGCTGATGTGGGAGCGTTATTGGCGCTTTTGAGAGAATTGGATCTGGATGAGAATACCGTCGTTTTTTTCTGTTCGGACAATGGCGCCGCCAATCGCTACGATTCTCTTTTTCGCAGTTCGGGCGCCTTGCGTGGACGCAAGCGAGACATGACGGAAGGCGGTATTCGCACGCCCATGATCGTGCGGTGGCCGGGAACGATTTCGCCGGATCGGGTGAGTGATGCGCCGTGGACCTTCACCGACTTTCTCGCCACGGCGGCGGACATCGGAGGTCTGCCGGTTCCACCAGAGACTGATGGAATGAGCGTCTTGCCCACCTTGAAGGGGAAACATCAACCCGAACTGGAGAACCGATTTCTCTACTGGGAGTTCTTTGAGGGCGGTTTCAAGCAGGCAGCTCGCTGGCAGGCGTGGAAGGCGATCCGGTCGCGTCCTGACAAGGCGATCGAACTCTATCATCTGGAGAACGACCCGGGTGAGGCGCAGGATGTGGCCCGTCAGCATCCCGAGGTGGTTCTGGCTTTTGAGAACTATCTCGCCGGGGCGCGTTGGCCGTCTGAGGCCTGGCCGTCTCCGATTGATGATCAGTTAGGCTATGCCCTGGAGAGAACGACGATCCTGACGAGTGTGGAACCGGATTGGTTGTGGTTTCAATCCCGGCCGGTGGCGATTCCCGGGGACGGCGATGGGGGCCCGCGAGTGCTGGTGACGACGCAGAAGACGAAGCGATTCGAGCCCCATGGGTATTTTGACTGGCATCACGTGCAATCCGTTGATGGTGGAGGGCAGTGGTCGGAGCCCGTCGGCATCCCCGGATTGAGACGACAGCGGGAGGCGAATGGGGATGAACGTGTCCCCGGCGATCTCTGGCTGAGTTGGCATGAGCCATCGAAAACTGTTCTGGCGACGGGGAAGACCTTTACCTTCGAGGATCAGGGGCGCCGGGAGAACAATCGATTGGAGGAAGTGAGCTACGCGGTTTACCGGCCCGCGGAAGGCGTCTGGAGCGGTATGCGAATCCTGGAGCTTCCCGAGCGGGATCACGATGGAAAACCCTTCATTGCTCCAAATGCGGGTTGTAATCAAGCGGTGGTCCTCGCTGATGGCGATGTCCTCCTGCCGATCCGTTATCAGAAGGTGATGGATCCGGTGAATTACACGACGATGGTGGCCCGCTGCCGTTATGACGGTGAGGAACTCGTTTACGAGGAACACGGAAGCGAACTCAGCTTGCCCCAGGGCAGGGGACTCTACGAGCCGTCACTGGCCAAGGTGGGATCCTCTTATTTTCTCACGCTGCGCGCGGATGACACCGCTTATGTGGCACGGAGCGCTGACGGCTTGCATTTTGACCCGATTCAGGAGTGGGCCTTCGATGACGGTGCACCACTGGGGAGTTACAACACGCAACAACACTGGGTGACCCGGGGGAACACGCTCTTTCTCGTCTACACGCGTCGCGGGGCGGAGAACGATCATGTCTTTCGACACCGCGCGCCGCTCTTCATGGCGCGCGTGGATCTGGAGGCTTTGTGCGTGCTTCGCCATACGGAGCGTGTTCTCATTCCGGAAGACGGGGCGCGTCTGGGAAACTTTGGCGTCTGTAACGTGGGCGCCGACGAAACATGGGTGGTGACGTCGGAGTTTTTTGATCGCGACAGTGCGCGGGCACAGGCGGCCAATCGGGTGCTCCTGGCCAAGATACGGTGGTTGGGCCGAGAGGATCCCAGGTGAAATCGGCGTCCCGCCGGTGGGACGCCCTGACAATCACTGTATAGCAATGGGCCTTCGCCTTACATATAGTACTTACCGTGAAGCCAATCGAGACGTTGTCATTGATACGCTGTCAGAAGTATGTGAGAGATTGGGATTCTCTGTAGATTTAGGACGCGACTACAAGCTGTCGACCTTGACGCCTGTGGAACGGCAGCGAACTTTTGAGGAGCTTCAAGCTCGGAACATGGCTGTGCTCCATGTAGGATTTTCCCAGAAAGCATTTACGCTAGATGTATCTGGGCTGATCGGCGGGTATTTCACTATCTCTGAGGCGATTGGAATTGAGCTGGGTTGCCCTTGGTTCGAACTACGCATCCAGGAAGGCAATCATTGGGATTATAGCTTTTTTAAGGGTGCCGCCCACATCGATCAGTTCTCCGCGGATCCTTGGTATTTCGGCGAATCTTGGTGGAGGACGCGTGGTAGGGCTGGATTAATCGCGAGCGAATGGGGTGTTCCGGAGCAATCTCTTTCTAGATACCTCAAGCACTGGCGGTGGTACCGTCGAGGCAGGGCCTATCCCGGTGACAAGGCAACCTACAGGGATTATGAGCAACTCTACGACTTTCTCAGGGCACTTGACGCACCGTCTCCTGATGATCATCACTATGCGCTCGAGGCCTTGAACAAAAAGGCGAAGAATTGAGTGTACCCTTGCCAATGGTGCCTGCTCAGCTTCTATGGCCCTACTGAAAGTCTAGCGCGCCGGTGGAGGAATCGACGACAGCGTATCCAGCTGACCTAACAACACTTCTAAGGGTTGCGACTTGAACTCAAAGGGGGCGAATTCTCCTAGGGGGACGGTGTTGGGTTCACTGGCGGCAAGCTCAGTTTTGACTTCGGATATGGTCCGAGCGAGCGATTCCTGGAGATCCTGATCCGTAATCTCACGACTCAGCGCCAGGGCACGCTCGGCGTGTGCCGGTGAGCGCCGCATCGTGCGGTGGATGACTTTCGTCAGAAGGGGATCGCGGTTCTTGCTTGGAGGTAATGCGAGGACGCGTTGTGCGGCAAGCTCCGGGCGCAGCGCGGCGATGAGGTCGATCTCGGCCCCCAGAGCACTGATGAACTCCGGCGAGTCGGGATCGAGAGTCTGCATCCAAGTCTGAAAGCCCGCTCTGTCGCCACGTACGACCCAACCCAGACCTAACCAATGGATAGCGTGAGCGCGTTCACGTTCTCCAGACAAGGATGCTAACTCTTGCGTGCCCTGCACCGGGTTCGACTGACCGAATCGGTAGAAAGCCTGCTGAATCACGGCCTCGCGATTGGCGTTGGGCGGCAATGCGTGGGCCCATTCGACGGCTTCAGTCATGGGCAACCGCTCGGCGGTGAGAGAGAAGAGAGGTGCAGCTGCAGGATCATCTAACCATGGTGTCAGACGATCCTGCAGCGCCCTCAGCTTGCCTCCCCAGGCCGTGGCATTGCACCCTACGCGAACGACCTCCTTGGCAATTTTCCATGGTTGCTGTGCACCCTCGAGCGATGTGGCCCAGGTCAGGGCGTCATCGGGCGCCGTCTCAGCCCAGGCCCTTGCCGTGGCCGAGAGTGCCGCGTCACGCTCTGATGGATCCTCCAGAGCCAGCGACCATTCCGCTGCCCGCTCGGGTGCTTCCGCGGCCCAGAGACCAACGATCGTTCCGATGGCTTCGGTGGTTCGGTCGCAAGCAGGCAATTCGGTCAACCAGCGGCACACCGCTTCGCGATCCCGCTCGTAGAGGCTTGGCAGGATGGCCTTCCAGGTGCCTGTCTTCGTGCGGCCTGCAGTCTGTGCGATGGAGGAGCCGTTCTCAAGGGGCTGAGCCTCCTGTTCGGGAAGGGCTTCCAGCCAATCCAACACCGTTGGGATCTCTGCTCCCTCAACGGCTCGAGCGAAAGCCTCAAACGCGGTGGTGCGATTGTAAGTGCGCTGTTCGAGCCAGAAGTAGGCTTCATTGATATCCTGTTCTACCAGGATTTGAAGTACGACCTCGAAGGCGGGGCGTTCGGCGTTGGAGGATCTCGCGATTTTTCGAGTCCACGCTTTTGCGGTTGCCGAATCCATGGCCATCCAGCCGGCCAGTGGGATGGGTAACATGTCGCCCAGCAACTGAAGACGTTCCGGTGAATTCTGCGCGTGGTCCATCAGCCGTACCAGTGCTTGCGCGTTTCTCGGCGGATCCAGGGCAGTCCAGCGGCGAAAGAGATCGGTGAGGTAATCTTCCTCGTTGCGTCGATCGAGATAGTTCTCCAACCGGC
>JANQJH010000637.1 GCA_028281705.1 Verrucomicrobiales bacterium | reverse complement strand
CGGTCCGCGAGCCATCGATACGTGCTAGAGAGACACCATCGCCATCCGCTTCCTCGGGCCAGGGCGGCTCGTCATCGTAGCGCACCTCATGGAGCACTTCATGCGCCGCATTGACCAGTGCCACGCGCTCGCCCCCATTGTCCAGGCTTCCGCGGAATTCTCCGGCGGCACTCACGCCATAGCGTTGCGCAAACGCCGCCGCATCCCTCGCCACCACCAGATAGCCACCGGCCGGGACCTCCGCTTCGTCCGGGAAAACAAACTGTATGCCATCCGCCAAACGAAGCCCTTCCAGGGAGACTGCCAGTTCCGTTAGCGGATTGTGCAATTCAATAAACTCGAAGGCTCTCTCGTCTGTGAACCCGGCCTCCTTTTCTGCAGTGGTCGGTGGCGCCGGATGATAGTGGATCTCGGAAATGACAACATTGGTCGCGTCCGCCGCGTCCGCATCGACGAAGAAACGGGCTTCGGCCACGGCACTCCAATCACCACCCTGGAGATCGAAGATCGTCGGTTGACGAACCCGCGCTCGAACAGTGGTACTGGCCGCTAGGACGATGCCACCGGCCTCCGGGTCATAAACCTCAGCCTGCGGAGACAGACGGCCACCGGGCAATCGCGGGTCTGATCCATCCGTCGTGAAGTAAATCTGTTGCGTCCCCTCGAGAGAAGCGTTGAGAAACACCTCAAAACCCCCGCTGACAAAACCGCCATGTTGATCGAACACCGGAGTCTCGATTCTCGACAGCAAATCGTCGTTCTCCAGCTGCCCAAGAAAAATCTCCGTTCTACCGGGGATGAATTCCGTTAGAATACGATTGACCTCCTTCTCCCAATCCCGCTCGTCATAGGTCCTGCCCTCACTGGCAAAACGATGCCCCCAGCGTGCCGAGTGCACCGGAATCGCCGGCGCCACTTGATCCCGGCGACGACGAAAGCGCGCGGCGACCGCCTCTTCCGTGAGCGCGCCGCCACGAAAGCAATGCCTCTCCACCCGGTCGGCGAAGCGAAGCCGGTAGTCTCGATTCTCCATCAAATCCTGATGAAGAAACTGCGGATTAAAATGGGCGAAGACACCGTTGCGATAGTTATTCCCCATGTAGGGCCCCGTTCGATTCTCCGTCGTGATCACGCGACTGAGATCCAACTCGTACCCCGTGATCCCATACGAGTTCTCTGCGTCATGGATGAAAAAATGAAAACCGTCGTTCTCCCTCTCATGATCATAGATGCCATACCAGTTGTTCGCCCAATCGTTATCTCCCCATTGGGAAACAGGCGCGTCATTATTGGCCGTCCAGTAAATGATGAGTAAGTAGTCAATCAGCCGATCGATATCGAGAAGCACGGGAAGCTCCTCATTGCGAGATCCGTCAGGATTTCTTCCCTGCATCGCCCAGTAGGTCTCCGGATTCGGTTGCTCCTCGTGGGCCCTTGACAGGGAATGGAGCCGGCGCCACGCGTCCAGGGTGCCGTCCGTCGCCTCCGTGTGTGATCCCGGCCCACGGTTGATCTTGACGACATCGTAATCCTCCTTTCCGCCGCCAAAATAGGAGGCGGCAAACGAGGCCTCAGCCCGCTCCTGGGTCATGTAGATCCCCCAGTAGAATCCGTTCAGATAGAGATGATAATAACGGCTTCGGGTGTAGGGCATCCCCAAGGCACCCTGGGTGTCACGTGAATTGATATCGCGCAAGAGCGTGTTCTGCCGCGCCGCCGGAGGGAAATTGCCCAGAGTCCCCCAGTCCCAGTTCGTCGAGGATCGGAGATCCACGTTGTCGAACTCGTCAACGCCCTCATCCTCGAACAGCGGATAGCGCAATTTGGCATCTCCATACTGCTCGCGGAAGAGCACACGGAATGAATGTTTGGGAAACTCGTCGCCCCGGCTAATCCCGCCTCGAATTCGCAAACCGCAGGCGACTTTAAATCCCGCCTCTCCCGATGGGTGGAGCAATTCGAGGGTCGCAGGGCGTTCCCATTCAATGCCCCGTTCCTCCGCGTTGACATAAATGCCAGTCATGGGATCCACCAGGTGCTCGAGATCCAGAGCGATCGAGAGCGAGGGCAGGGCTTCCAGTGCCGCGAGCATCGCCGGTTCCCCCAGGCGACTCGCCATCGCGGGGTGAACTTCGTAGTGAAACTCTTGCCCGTTGACCCTGCCATCCGGCCATCCGGCCGAGACCGCACTCTCCGTCTTCTGCCGCAAGACGTCCTGGAGAAAGAGGTAGGAATGCGTCACCAAACTCGAGCTTTGATAACCCGACTTCTGGGCCACGGCCCGCACGACTGTCGTCATCTCGATCTGGATCGGTTCCGTGTATGTCTCTCCGGAAAACAAAGAGGGCTCACTCCCATCCGTGGTGTAGCGAATGCGTGCGTCCTCCGTGGCACAGGTCAGGCTCAAGGCAAACGGCTCGTCGTGAAAGCCTCGACCAACGTCAAAGACCGGATCGCTCACAAAGCCCTCAATACCGCCCTCATTGGCCTTACCGGGCGAGGGCTTGCCAAAGTAACGCTCTTCCCCGCCCTCCAGGACTCCATAGGAAAAGGCGTTCTCCTGTCGCGGGTAAGGCGAAAACACACTCGCCATCGTCACGCCATCCGGCTGCACCAGTGCGAGGAATTCCTCCTCCTGGGCCAGCCGGAAGTTGGTGTGAAAAGTGACATCGTCGCCGAGAGCCGCACCCCGACGATCTTTTCCCGAGGCCAACACGATGAGATAGGCACCGGGAGCAAGCACGTGTGCGGGAAAGGTCCATTGGGTCAGGCTGCCCTCCTCGTTACTCAAGTGCCAACCGGCCAAATCGATGGCCTCCGCCGACGCATTGTGGATTTCGATCCAGTCGTGCGCCTCGCCATCTTCATCGACGACAGCGCCGTCATCACCGCCCGAAGCCAGGAACTCCGAAATGCGCAATCCCAATCCTCCCTGTGCCTGTGCACTTGAGTCAAGGAGGCCAAGGAGTAGGAGGACGCCGGCAAGTCGTTTCATCATCATAGGGAGATCCTGTTCTCTTGGCCACCACCACCTCCCGAGGACGATCTTACCAGATCCGTGGGCCCGAGAGAATCTTCTTCTACGATACGATACGGCACCACACCACTTCGCGCCAACATCGGCCTAACGCTGCCCCCTCACTCCCATCATTCGAGCGCCACCTTCACCAGAATCCCGCGATTCATACCCAATCGCTTCTCCGCACGGTCCCCGTTGTAAGCGATCTCCAGATAGCCGGTGCTGCCAAAGAGCGCAAGCGGCTTGCCCTCAGCCACATCCGTATAACTCTGAGACAATCCGAAGATGGGGAAATGTCCCACCTCGATTCGAGACGGCGTCGATTCTCCCACCAGCGATTCGTGAATGTTGGTCACGAGCGTGCCAAAGCGATCGATGTGGATGATTTCCCCTTCGATCAACTGACCGGAAGCCCGCCTGGCGCTCGGCAGGTCGGCGCGGTGCAGCTCCGTCAGTTCCGGACCGAGTTCCTCCAATGGCGTCCCCGAGGCCAAGGCGCCGGCCGCCGGCGCGAAGACCTCCCGGCCGAAGAAGATCTGCCGGTTCCGGTCTTCGAGGTCCTGGGAAATGGCGATGGCCCGGATACCCTCGACTTCGAAGCGGTCACAGAGTAGCGAAAGCACGCCGTTGTCCGGGCAGACAAAATACTGTCCGTTTAACTTCACCGCGATCGGTTGCGGCCCAGGAGACACGTTGACCAAATGGATGGTCCCCTCGGGGAAAAACGGCGCCGCACTGGCCACATAAAGCGCCCCTTCCAGGAGCTGGCGACACGTGATCTGATGACTCAGATCGACAAGTTGGGCATTGGGGCACTTGGACAGGAGAACGCCTTTGATCGTGGCGACGTTGGGTTCCTGTTCACCGAGATCGGACGTTAGAGTAACGAGAGGTTGCATCATTTGAGGCGTATGATGCGAACGAGACCGGGAAATGAAAAGAGCGATTGTCATCAAAAAGGCAGCGACTTGTGGACTGCTTCCGGGCCTGACCGGCACGCCGAACGGGGCGCCCAAAGACGATCTTGCAATCCCCGTGCGATCCTTGGAGGATCGCACGATGATCTCTCGACTCTTTCTCCTGACGCTGGGTGCGATCGCCGTTTTGTGGGGCGCTATCGCCGATCCTGCGGTCGCTGCCTTGCCCGACGGCCGCTACCTCTACGTGGCCACGCCCGGCATTCGGAATTACCTCGAATACGGCGGCCACGGTCTCCTCATCTACGATATCGACAAGGACTACGGCCTGGTTAGGCGTGTGCCCACGGCAGGCGTCAACGACAAGGGAATCCCCATCAACGTCAAAGGTGTCTGTGCCAGTGCCAACACGGGCCTCTTACATATCTCCACGCTCACCACACTGACTTGCATCGACATCGTTTCGGAGAAAGTGCTCTGGGAAAAACCCTACCCTGGCGGGTGTGACCGCATGGGCATCGCGCCCGATGGGTCCTACCTCTACTTGCCTTCATTGGAAAAAGGACACTGGCACGTGGTGGCGGCTCGCGACGGCGAGATCCTGGCCAAGATCACTCCGGACTCCAAAGCACACAACACCATCGTGGGCCGCAATGGCAAAGAGGCCTATCTCGCCGGCCTGGGATCACCATTCTTAACCATTGCCGACACGAGCAAACACGCCGCCGCCCGCAAAGTCGGACCGTTCTCGCACAACATCCGGCCGTTTACCGTGAACGGTGATCAAACCCGTATCTATGCCAATGTGAATGAACTTCTGGGTTTTGAAATCGGCGATCTTGTAGGCGGCAAGAAGCTCGCCCGCGTGGAAGTCAAAGGCTTCAACAAGGGACCGGTGAAACGCCACGGTTGTCCCAGTCACGGCATCGCCATGACTCCCAACGGCCAAGAGATCTGGCTCGCCGACGGACACAATAGCCAGATCCACGTGTTTGAACTGGACGGCGACAAGGCGACTCAGGTTGCCAGCATCCCCACCCGGGACCAGCCCGGGTGG
>JANQJH010000531.1 GCA_028281705.1 Verrucomicrobiales bacterium | reverse complement strand
TTTTTATGATTATACCCGATTTCATCGTGATGTATGCGAAAAGTTAGTTTTTTGCCTGGCTACGTAGCCATAAAACGGAATTTGATGTGATTGTGTAGGGTGTTGATAATCAACGCGTTAATTACGAAAATAGGCGCTAGTTGGGTGAAAAGTTCGGCCTAGAGCGAGAAATATCCGACCAGGCAACCGACTCGTTCTCGTTCCCCTATTCGTCTTCGAAAGTCTCAGGCTTCTGCCAGGCCTTCCAGAAGGCCTCGGTCTGTTCTCGCTCGGGATTGATCTCGATGACAACCCGGTCGGGCAGTGTTGCTTCCAGCTCCTCGAGGCGCCGATGTGCCAAGCCCCAGGCCTGAGCCCAGGCTTCGAAGTGAAAGCCATGCCGGTTTTCGACAATGGCGGCCTCGGGCTCGGTGAGGTTTTGGAAGTTGGGGAGCCGGCGAAAGATCTGACCGCCCCCATTGTGGATCACGACGATGCGTACTCGTTTGCCTTTCAGGGCTGGGAGTACGGCTGGGGCGGCCAGGTCGTAGAGCGTGGTGAGATCGCCAAAGAGACCCCAGCACTCGCGCTGCTCGGTGGCACTGGCCAAGCCCAGGAAAGTGGAGAGGTTGCCATCAATGCCGTTGGCCCCCCGGTTGGCCCGGCAGACAGGCCAGGGGATGTTCCGCGCCGCCACCAGACCGAGTTCGCGAATGGGTAGGCTATTGCCGACGAAGACCGTTGCGGATTCGGGGATGGCGGCAAGGAGCTGATGCAAACAAGCGGGCTCACTCGAGGGAAGTCGTTCAAGTAGGTTCTGTAGATGCCGGGCGTTACGTTCTTCCAAGGCACGCCAGTCGGCGGGAGCTTCCTGACATCGCCAGTTGGCGGTGAGTTTGGGGAAATCCAGATTGCCGGTGACGATCTCGGATGGGCGTGCCAGTCCGCGAAATGGGCGGGTAGTGAGGGAGCAGACGTCGATCGAGGTGTCTTTCTCGAGGTTCCGCCAGGCCCGGAAGCTGGGGACGCCGCCGACGCGCAGGACCCGGGAGAAGGTGAGCTGGGCTGCCGTGCGGTCGGCACCGCGAAGGAGCCAGGGCTGCAGCTGGTTCTCGTCATGCAAGCCGGAGGTGGGATCGGCCAGAATGGGCGCCTGGAGTTTGGCCAGTCCATCGACAAGCGCCGGGTTGGGGGTGAGGCAACCCGCCATGATCAGGAGCGGAGCCTCCGAGCGAGAGAGGAAGGCCTCAAGTGCGGAGAATTCCCGCGGATCCCTGGCATTTTCTTGTGTTCCCCGGGGACCTTTCTCGGCTGGGATGCTCAGCTGGACTTGGGGAGGCTTGGCCTCCGGTTCCTCGAGACAGAGATTGAAATGGATGGGTTGGGCCTCTGCTTGGATCCCGCCGGGCAGGTCACCCGGTTCCGCGAGATCCCAGAAGCGCGCGTAATCTCCGAAGAGGTTCGCTTGTTCGATGGCCTGGGGAGCGCCGCTGCCGCGGAAACGGCGTGGCCGGTCGGCGGTGAGAAGCACGAGTGGCCGGGCCTGGTAGTAGGCCTCAATGACAGCCGGAAGGAGTTCCGCCACCGCCGTGCCGGAGGTGGTGACCACGGCGACGGGACGCTCGTGGGATTGCATTCGGCCGAGGGCGAAAAAGCCGGCATTGCGCTCTTCGAAAAAGTTGAAAAGCCGGAGAGTGTCGTCGTCACGGTGCTGCAGTAGGGCGTGGACAAGATCACTGTTGCGCGAGCCGGCGCAAAGGCAGAAATCGCGTACGCCCAAATCGAGGCAGGTCTGGAGGACCTTCTGAGCCAGCATCACACGTTCAGAGCCCTAGAGATTGTTTGACCACGCGGCGCTTGAGGGCGAGTTCGCCCCACTCCAATTCGGAATCGCTCTCGCGAATGAGACCGCACCCGGAAGGCAGGTAGATGTCATCGCCCTCCCAGGAAAGCTGGCGGATGGCGACGACGGACTCGAACTTCCCGTCGTACCAGCATCCGAAGGGGGCCGCGAATGATGGTGGTGGTACGAGCTGGGCGCGGATTGACCGATGAAGTGCCGAGACCTTGTCGGAGCGGGGAAAATAGCCCACGGCCGGGGTGGGGTGGAGTCGCCGGATGAGGGCGTTGAGGTCGATTTCCCCTGACAGGTCTTGGCTCAGGCGGGTGAGGAAGTGGAGCACGCCGTCGAGATGGAGCACTTCGCGGGGGGCCTCGGAAACGGGGCCAAGGAGCACATCGCGGATTCCCTGGATGACCAGGGCGTGTTCTCGGATCTGCTTGGGATCTTCGCGAAAGCGTTCGGCTTCTCTTGGAGCCGACGTTCCCGCCAGGGCCATGGTTTCGAGCTTTCCGTCGAGGAGCCGGAGAAACTGTTCCGGCGTGGTCCCAATGAAGCCCGAGGTGGCGTCCCAGTGTCCATAGGACTGCGCGCGAGGACCGCTGCGGTCGAAGGCGTGGCGGGCCAGGGACCGGAGGTCCCCCCCTTCGAGACGACCCCGTTCGGTGATCACCGGAACCAGTTTTTCCAGTTTGCCGCCGTTGATGAAGGCTTGTGAGACGGCTTCGAACGCCTCCGCGAACGGGGCCTTCGGTGGCGGGCTCCAGCGAATCAAAGGTTCGTCGTGCGGCACCCATGGGCCGAGGTCCGTGGCGATGGTGAACGACGTTGGAATCTTCCAGGGGCGCTCGTTCGATAAATCGAAGTCGTTCCAATAGAAGGCGTTACGAGATTCAGGCGGCTCAGCGACGCTGGAGAAGGGCCCCTCGCCGATCGCCACTTGGCCGGGGCCAAGCTGGAGAAAAGCGAGTTCTGTAGGGAGTGATTTCACGAAGCGAGGCTCTATCTCTAGACGGTCAAGCCCGCGGGGACAAATCGCTTTCGACTTGCCAGGCGTGTTTCACTGGTGGATACGATTTCTCCCAACAAGAGGTTGATCTGCGAAACAGACTCTTCATCTTGCCGGACCCGCCGGACCCGGGCGTGGTGATGATCGAAACGACCGAATGAAGGACGACGACCCCACGCCAGAGAAGCCCTCCGAATCCAAGTCCACCAGCGAAGTCGTCGATAGCAATGTCGAGGACGTGGCCTGTATGCTCCGGGTGAAAACCGGGGATGTGGCCGCGTTTGAGGAGCTGGTCGAACGCCACAAGTCGAGTGTCATTGGGACCATCTACCGCATGCTGGGTGATCTCGACGAATCCCACGATCTCGCCCAGCGGGTCTTCATCCGGGTCTGGTCGTCGGCCCCGCGCTATGAGCCCAGTGCGAAGTTCACCACCTGGCTCTTCACCATCACGAAGAACTTGGTCTACAACGAGAGTCGTCGGCGGAAACGCCGCCCGCATTACTCGCTCGAGGCCCAGGCGGAGGATTTCCACTTGGCCATGCCGGATACGACGGCCGTCGAGCCGGATGACGCGCTCTTGCATCAGGAGATGCAGGAGGCGATCGATAAGGCGATGGAGAAACTGCCGGATCGTCAGCGGATGGCGCTCGTCTTGCGGCGTTTTGAGCACATGCCCTACGAGGAAATCTCCAAGGCGATGGACCTCACGGTGTCCTCGGTGAAGAGCTTGCTTTTCCGGGCCCGTCTCCAGCTTCGGGAGGAACTGCGGACCTATCTGGACGAATCGAACTGAATCGATCCGTCAGCTACTGGGACGTGTAGGCCAGCGATCCGTGGGCATAGTGGAGAAAGGCGATGGCATTTCCCTGATCTTCCAGGCTGAGGCCTGCCGCCATGGCGCCTCCCACGCCTCCATCGACGAGGAAGGCCACAGCGGTCGCCGCATCCCCGGCCGTTTGGATAGAGGCGTCACCGTTGGCCGCGGCGGCCCTGGCGGCACCCACGAGAAGCTGGGCATTCCATCGGCTCCGTTCCTCGGCCGCCTCGCGGTCGTTGGCCGGCAGGTTCCCAGCGTGGCTGACGGGGGAGGGATGGTAGGTCAACCCGCCCCATTGAGGCATGAAGGTGAGGTAGCGGGCCGCGTCGTAGGCGTCCTCCGTAGAGATCCCTTCGACGCCGATTTTGGCGGTCTCTCCCCGGGGCGCGTAGTCGCTCGACATGAGATAGCCGATGAGAGCGGGCTTGCTCCCGAGCAGGTTGATCACCGGATCTCCGGAGGCCTTGGCGGCAGAAGCAACTGAGGCCAGGAGTTGCGCGTTGCGTTTGGCCGAGACTTCCGCCGCTTCGGAGGTGAAATTGGTCACCACGGGGAGCGCGATGGTGGTGGCGATTCCGATGATGGCCAAGACGAGCAAGAGTTCGTGAAGGGAGAAAGCGGGCGATCGGTTTGAGAAAACGGCTTGGGCTTTCATGGCGCGAAGTGAGAAAAGTTTCATATATTTACCGCATATATGATAATTATCATAATATATTCGCATGGTATTCTCGGATTTGCGAAAGAGGTGTACGATTCCGAGGGACGAGGACGCCGATGAGGCGGAGAGGGATTTTCGCATCACTTGGCGCTGCTCATTCAGGAGGACCGCTCGCCCAATTGCTGTATCAGGGCCTCTGTGAGCGCCGGGCCGGGGCAACTTTGAGCGGTGGACTCGACACCGTGGTGGGGCGCCAATTCGATGGGACCCAATTGAGCCCGCAGATAGGCCAGGAGTTCGTCGAGGGCGCGACTTTGGGCGTTGGAAGGGCCCTTCTCCCGAAAGGTTCCGATGAGACAGACACTCAGGGAATGGTAGTTGAGTTCCGGGAGTTGCATGGCGGCTCCGGGCTGCTGCTCAATCCACCGGGCCCCCACTTCAATCTCGCCGTCGGAGGAGAACGTGCCGTTGCCGATGACAAAATGGTAGGCGCTCTTCTCAAGACTGGGCCACCGTCGTTGCTGGTCCTGGTGAAGTAGAAGCGCATTCCCCGTTTCACTGGCGCTGCTATGGATGACCAGTCGGCGCCAGTCCAATTCCTCTGGCTGGGTCGCGATGGCTTCGCGGATGGCTCGGCGGTGTTCGGCTTTGAGGTAGCGCCAGCGCGTCCGGGCTCTCGGCAGGGAAAGGGCGGACGAAGCGAACTTTCGAACGATGATGGGCGCCGTCCAGGACTCCGATCCAACGGGATCGGGAATTTCCACTTGGAGGCCCAGCTCGCCGCGATCGAACTGCAGATGCTGGCTCACCCGGTCGAGAACTTCCGCCCGGGTCGCGTCAGGCTCGCCAACGGCACCCCCAAACATCGGGAGTGTCGACCCGCTGGCTCCTGGATCGTGAGGTCGCAGGCCGGCCCAGAGGAGCAGCAAGCCGACAGATCCCAGGGGAGCCAGACGTTGGATCCATGGAGACAGGGAGTTGGAGGGCGACGAAGACACAACGAGTACTGTGGTGGTCCACACCGATGTCCTTAAGGTGTGCGAACTATTTGGAAGGACAAATTAATTAATTACGGCGCGATTTGAGAAACATCATTCTCATTCCCTCTCTGATGGAGAGTTGAGTGAGCGAAATGGTTGCCACTCCGGATCAATCGGGGAACGTGTGCCTGTGTCGCCGATGCCTGCCGTGTTGATGATTCCCTCTTTTGTCTGTTCCCTCGGGCGAGGGGTGATCGCGGGTGTGGCCACCGTGGGGCAGGCGAGCCTCTTCGCGCTCGGGGCGATCAATGCTTTCTTCAGTTGTCGATTTCGCTTTGAGAAATGGGCTCAGAGTGTGGTGGAGGTTGGGCTTCGCTCGACCCCGATCGTGCTTTGCATCGGGATGTTTTCCGGGATGGTGTTGGGCCTTCAGGGGTACTACACCCTGGTTCGGTTTGGTTCCGAGGGTTTGCTGGGACCGGCGGTGGCCCTCACGCTGATCCGGGAACTGGGTCCCGTGCTCACGGCGCTGATGGTGGTGGGGCAGGCCGGCTCGGCCATGGCGGCGGAGTTGGGGGCGCAGAGAAACTCGGATCGCATCGACTATCTCACGACGACCGAGGTGCCGCCGCTGGGGTTTCTCGTCGGTCATCGCCTGTTGGCTGCCGTGCTCTGTTTTCCCATTCTCACGGCGATCTTTGACCTGGTCGGCATTTTGGGAGGCTATCTCACCGGTGTCCTGCTCCTGCATGTCGACGGCGGCGTCTATTGGAACAAACTGGTGGAACAGATCGTTTGGCGAGATGTCGAAGGCGGATTTGTCAAAGCCATCGTTTTTGGGCTGCTCACCACGAGCATCTGCACTTACTACGGCTATCACACTCACGAGCGCGCATCGGTCCCCGGCGTGCGCGGTGTGAGTCAGACGACGACGCGTGCCGTCGTTTTGTCCTCGGTCGCTGTCCTGGTGGCGGATTACATCATTACTTCCTTTTATCTCTAGGATGGGCGTGCTCTTACAGGTTCAGGGGGCGTGGAAGCAGTTCGATGGTCAGGAGGTGCTGCGCGGAGTGGACCTGGCGGTCGAGGAGGGCCAGGTGGCCATGCTTTTGGGAAAGAGTGGTAGTGGCAAGACGGTGCTCCTCAAAGCAATCGCGGGCCTCTTGCCGCTGGATGAGGGAGAGATACTCTATCGGGGGAAACCCGTCAGGCGTCATGTCCGTGGCGGTCCTCCCGTGAGCTACCTTTTTCAAGGGGACGCCTTGTTTGATTCGCTCTCGGCCTGGGACAATGTGGCCCTGCCATTGCGCGAGGGAAGGAAGAACCTTCGCCAGGCGGAGATCGATGGGAAAGTGTCGGCCTTGTTAGAAAAACTCGATCTGGCAGAGTTTGGCTCCAAGTTTCCCTCCGAGTTGTCCGGTGGCATGCGGAGACGGGTGGCTCTGGCGCGCGCCCTGGTGGTGGATCCCGAGATGGTTCTCTTCGATGAACCGACGACGGGACTGGATCCACTCCGCCGGAATGCAGTGCTGCAATTGATCCACCGGGACAGCCGGCGTTTCGGTTTCACCGCACTCGTGGTGAGCCATGATGTGCCGGAGAGCCTCTTCATCGCGGATGTGGCGGCGATCCTCGATGATGGGGTGATCGCAGTGCAGGGTGCGCCGGTGGATTTGGTGAATGCCATGGAGGCGGACTCTCCACTCCACGCATTCTTGCATAACAAGAACGATCTCTTCGCGAGGTTGGGTTTTGCCGTGCCGGAGGCGGACTGGCGTTCGGAGGAAGCCTCGATCCGGTCTGACTTCGATGCGGTGGCGCTGCTGTCTTTTTGTGAGGACCTGAACCGGCTGAACCTGGAAAGGCAACTGGGCCACGCCCGTCACCGGTGGCAGGTGTTGGAATCCGTTCGGGAACTCGGGCCTCACGTCAGTCCGGCGTATGCCCTGCCGGGGCACCGGGTGCTGGTGGGCTTCAAGGGGGTTGATCCGGAGGTGGCGTCGTCCATCCTTTTCTCGCTGCCCGGCATCACGCCGTGCGCGGAAGAAGAGGCTTGGCTGAGAATTTTCATCGGGCCCTCGCGTCCGGAGATGGCGCTTGCTACGGAGGTGGATCTCTTGCAGACCACGGCTGCGCAGTGTTTCAAATTCAATCATCACGCCAGATTTTTTGGTTAGTTAGATAGATAGTTAGTTAGACTCAAGCGATGTCCATGAACTCTCGAAAAACGGAATTCCTTGCCGGACTTTTTGTCCTCATCGGCCTCTGTGCGGTGGCCTACCTTGCGATTCGAGTCGGAGGAGGGCAGTTTTATAGCAAAGACACCTATCTTCTCAAGGCGCGGTTTCAGAATGTCGGGGGTTTGACGGTGGGGGCGAGGGTCACCATTGCTGGCGTGTCCGTGGGAACTGTCTCGGCCATCACCTTGGATCCGGAAGATTTTGTCGCTCTGGTGGAGATGCGCCTTGGTTTGTTGGCCAAGGTGGATGAGGACACCATTGCCTCCGTGAAATCGCAGGGTCTTATCGGCGATAAGTATGTGGCTCTTCTGCCTGGAGGATCCGATGTGATGCTGGAGGAGGGCGATGTCATCATCGATACGGAATCCGCCGTGGATATTGAAGGCCTCATCAGCCAGTTTGCTTTTGGAGCGATCCAAGAAGCGGGAGAAGAGGAGGATCCTGGGAGTGAGGTCGAGGTTGAATCTGAGTCAGGGCCGGATGCCGAGGTCGAGCCTTAGGACGGTAGCGGAAACCGGTGATGTCGGCACTCTTGTCCGGTCCAGTCGCTCTTGGGCGCGGGTAGGGAGAATAATCCAGAGTAGGTGAACCGCAGATGACGCCGATGAGCGCAGATGACGGTTTAGAGATGGATAGGTTTTGGAGGAGTGGCGGATTCGATTTCTTCCAAATAGCCGAGGGACGAAGAATCTAATGAAAATCGTGCGAGCGGGTAGCCAGGGGTTGTTCGAAGGGTAGGGGTTCGATGCGCAGGGCGTAGATAGAGAGGACGCGGTCGATATTTTGCAGGCGTCCTTGGATGCTGAGAAATGGTTCCTGATTCACCACCAGGCGATAGGTTTCGAAAGTGGGGGCGGGAACGAAGGCGTTGGCGATGCCGGTTTCGTCTTCGAGACTGACGAAGACATGACCTTTGGCCGTGCTGGGGCGCTGGCGGCAAATGACGAGTCCGGCGATGGTGACAATCTCGGAGTTTTTGCCCTGAGCGAGGTCGCCGGCTCGCCAAACATGGGGCAGGTTTCTCCGGATCAGAGCCATGGGATGGGGACCCACGGAGAGGCCGAGGGTCGCGTAATCGGCCTGCAGGCGGTCCCGTCGATCCATGGCTTTGAGAGGGCTCTTGGGTTTCCCTGAGTGATCTTCTTTTGCCGGTCGGTTTTTGCTTGTCCAATTGAAGAGATCGCGCTCGACGGGTTTCTCCACTTGCCAGAGAGCTTCGCGGCGATGGGCGGCGAGGCCGTTGAGGGCGCCGATTCTGGCCAGGGCGCGTGCCTCATCTTTTTGCAGGCCGCTACGCAGGCGGAAGTCGTCGAGATCGATCCAGGCCTCTTCTTCACGGGCGGCGAGCAAGCGCTCTGCGCTTTCACGAGAGAGACCGCGCACTTGTTTCAGGCCTAACTGGAGGGTGTGCTCATCCACGACGCGGGCGCCGAGTTCGGAATCCATCACGGAAACGGGAAGTACGCGGATGCCACGTTGTTTGGCGTCCTTGACCAGGGTGGCGCAGGAATAGAAGCCCATGGGCTGGTTGTTCAAGAGACTGCCATAGAATTCGACGGTGCGATGTGTCTTTAACCAGGCACTGGCGTAGGCTAACAAGGCGAAGCTGATGGCATGCGACTCGGGAAAGCCATAGAGGGCGAAAGATTTGATGGCGTCAATGATGTGGTTCTGCGTCTCCTCGAACACGGCTTTCTCTTCCATGGCCAAACGCAGTTTGGCCAGCACCTTGAGCATGCGTTCTTCCGAGCGGTGAAAGCTCATGGCGCGCCGGAGTTCTTCGGCCTCGGAGCCGGTGAAATCGGCGATGACCATGGCCATGCGCAGGATCTGTTCCTGAAAGAGGGGGATGCCCAAGGTGCGCTCCAGCACGGGTTTGAAACGTTCGTCGATGTAAGTCACGGGTTCGCGCCCGTTGCGCCGATTGATGTAGGGATGCACCAGATTGCCGACGATGGGGCCGGGCCGGATGATGGCGACTTCCACCACCAGGTCGTAGAAGTTTTGCGGACGCAGGCGCGGGAGGGTGGCCATCTGCGCACGGCTTTCAATTTGAAAGACGCCAATGGTATCGGCCCGTTGCATGAGTTCGTAGGTCGCGGCATCGTCTTTGGGAATCTTGGCCAGATCGACCTCGCGTTCCGGCCCCCGTTGGCGGCAAGTGATGAGCGTATCCTGAATGGTGGCCATCATTCCCAGGCCTAGCAAATCGACTTTAATGATGCCGAGATCCTCACAGTCATCCTTGTCCCACTGGACGACGACGCGTCCGGGCATGGAGGCGTTTTCCAAGGGGACGATGGTATCGAGTCCCCGGTCGGAAATGATCATGCCTCCGGAATGCTGTCCCAGGTGCCGGGGCAGACCGTAAGCCTTCTGATAGAGCTTGAGCAGGGCGGGTAAGCGCGGGTGTTTGGCCGCGAGTCCCGATCGCTGGATCTGCTCGTTCAGCGCTTCGGGAGAAGTCGCGGCACTGCGGCCGTAGAGATCGGAGAAGCGGCCCAGGACATCCTCGGGCAGGTGGAGCACTTTGCCCATCTCACGCATGGCACTGCGGCCGCGGTAGGTGATGACATTGGCGGTCATGGCGGCTCCGCGCGGGGCATAGCGGCGGTAGACCTCCTGGATGACTTGCTCGCGCCGGTCGCCGCTTGGCAGGTCGAGGTCGATGTCGGGCCACGATTTTCGGCCTTCGCTGAGAAAGCGTTCGAAGAGCAATTGGCCTTTCACGGGGTCGTGGTTGGTGATGCCGAGGGCATAACAAACGGCACTGTTGGCCGCGCTGCCGCGGCCTTGAATGAGAATATCGTTGGCTTTGGCGTATTGGACGATGTCCCACACAATGAGAAAATAGCCGCAGAAGCCGAGCTTCTCGATGAGTTGGAGTTCGTGATCGAGTTGGGTTTTGACTGTGGGTTTGAGGGGCGTGGGGTAGCGCTGATGGGCCCCGGCGTAGGCCTCGCGGCAGAGAGTCGAGGCCATGGTTTCCCCTTCCGCCACGGGATGGTTGGGGAAGGTGTAACCGAGGTTCTCCAAGGTAAAATCAATGCGGTCTGCCAGGCGGAGCGTGTTGTGCAACGCTTGTGGGAGGTCGGCAAACAGGCGATGCATGGCGGCGCTTTGTTTGAGGTAGCGTTCGTTGTTAGACGTGAGCAATCGTCCGGCCCGGTCGAGATGAACGTGATTTCTCAGGCAGGTGAAGGCATCGTAAAGCGGCCGTTCCTCGGGCACGGCATGGCAAACGCCGTTGGTGGCTAACAAGGGGAGGCGATGCCAGTCTGCGAGTTCAGTGAGGCAGCGATTCTCGTAATCCTCCCGTCTCTGGCGGTGGCGCTGCAGCTCGACATAGACATCGTTGCGCCCGAAGATCTTGATCAAGCGCAGCAAATGCTCGGCTGCCAGCGAGCGATCCCCTTTCTGGAGTGCTTGGCGCAAGGGCCCTTCCTCATCTCCGGTGAGGCAGATGAGTCCGTCATGGTGTTCTGCCAGTTCCTCCCAGGTGATGGCGCTGCCCTCGTGTTTGGGCGCGCGTAACTTCGCCGTGCTGATCATGCGGCAGAGATTCTGGTATCCCGTGCGGGTCGAGGCCACGACGGGGAGGACGACGGATCCTTCCAGGGTCAGCTCGGCGCCGATGAAGGCGCGAATGCCGGCTTCCCGCGCGGCCTGATGTTGCCGCGCCGATCCATAGACGCCGTCCCGGTCACAGAGAGCCAGTCCCGGGAGTTGTAGGGCCGCGGCCTGCGCCACCAAGGCTTCGGGTGTGGAAGCACCCCGGTGGAAGCTAAAAGCGCTCCGCGCGTGGAATTCTACGTAATGGGGAACTTTGGATGTGGAGCGAAAACTGTTCATTTGAACAGATCGTAGTGGATGGCGAGACAAAGACAAGCCGGGGACGACGACTTGTCATGGCCAAGACCGCTGCCAGGTCCGGTCGCAATTAGCGGTATCTTGCGAATGTTGATGCCGTCTTGCGATTGTTTGCATAAGGCATTCTGAATCAAAGCATTAAGAAGATATCATTCGCCGCGCGTGGCCCCTACAAACTTGTTGATATTGAGACTCAGTCTCAATAAAGTGCCCAGAATAATCCATGTGCGCGCTATTGAGTGATCGGGACGTTGAGAAAGCTTTCTGGGCCCAGGCTGTCGGCAGCCGCGCGTGGAGATCGCTGTACGACAATCCTGAGAGGGGCGTCTCTGTCGACTGGCACGAGTTTTCGGCGAAAACACCGATCGACTGGAGCCCGGTATTGCGGCCAGACTCAATCGTCATCTGCTTCAATCACGAAGGTGCCGCTCAAGTTTCTCAGCCGGTGGCCAATCTGGATTTTCGGCAATCTACGGTAGCCTACTTTCGCGTCCAGCAGCACCAGCAGGCCACTCGACTGGCAGCTCAGCGACACCGGTTCTTGACGATTACACTATCGTTAACATTCGTCCGCGCACTTCTGACAGAAAAACGGGCTTCCCTTTCACCTGGAGTCTCCAAGCTCATTTTCGAGGACCAGCCGTTCCAAGTCTCGAAGAATCAGATTTCGCTTTCGGCACGCCCCATGCGCAAGTCTGACCAAGATCTATCCAACGCACTTCTGAAACCAGGTGTCGAATCTCCCGCGTTGTCCATCTTCTACGAAGCCAAGATCATGGAGATGGCATCGCTACTCTTCTTCACTCCTGAGGGACAAGACTCCGACTTTTTTTGTCTGAGGCAGAAACGTGTGGCCTCTGATCGGATTCAGAAAGCGTGCAGGCATCTTTCGGCAAATCTGGAGAACCCGCCCAATTTAGAGCAGTTGGGCCGCCAGATTGGCTGCAGCTCCTACTATCTCTCGCGTCTCTTCTCACAGGCGATGGGAATGACGATCAGTCAATACATCCGGCATCTCCGCGTGGAAGAAGCAGCAAAACTACTTGCCAGCGGACGGTTTAATGTGAGCGAAGCCGCCATTGAAGTCGGGTATCAGAGCCTGAGCCACTTCAGCAAGGCATTTCGCGAGGTCAAAGGGTGTCACCCTTCTAACTACAAGGAATAATCCTTCAGATCTCAGTGATTCCGTCTGGGGGCAATGCGAGAGTCGTTCTCATCTCCCAGAAACAAGAGGCCGCCAACAGCGCCACGAAACACTGTTGACGGCGTTCCAGGTTCGATCAAGGACCCTGATTTATCCGAGCCCAAGATTCTCGATATCGCCGCGATCACTCCGATGGATCGTCCCCGGCTACGATAACAAACTTTCCAACCAGCTCCTCAGCATGGATGGCATGGCGCTCAAAAGCACGCCGAGTGCCATCAGACGGAGAGAGTCTGAGATAATTACTTTTATCTTTTATCGGGTGAAAGTCTGAATTTCGACTGATTTAGGCCGCCTTGTTCCAACATTGTTTCCGATACTCACTCCACGTTTCTTCCCATTGTCCAGACTTGCAGATC
>JANQJH010000449.1 GCA_028281705.1 Verrucomicrobiales bacterium | reverse complement strand
CGTTCGAGGGGGGAGGGGTTGGGCTGGCTCATGAGAATTTGTTTGGGAAGATCCTGACGGATGCGTTGACAGAGGTTCTCGATGGTGAATTCGGCGAGGCGTTCGTGGCGGGAGCGGACGTGAAGGAGGAGGGCGTGGGTGAAGGGAGGGAGGGAGAACTGTTGCCGCGCCTCCAGCTCTTGTTCGGAATAACCGGTGAAATCGTGGTGGCGGGCGAACTGAATGGAGGGGCTGTGCGGGGTGAACGTTTGCACGACCACTTCGCCCTCGAGATGCCCGCGCCCGGCTCGCCCGGCGACTTGGGTGAGCAGTTGGAAGGTGCGCTCGCCGGCGCGGAAATCCGGGAGGTGCAATCCGAGATCGGCGTTGAGAATGCCGACGAGGGTGACGTTGGGAAAGTGCAGTCCCTTGGCGATCATCTGCGTGCCGATGAGCATGTCCAGCTTGTGCGTCTTGAAGGCGCGCAAGGTGTCCCGCAGGCGATGCTTGCGTTGCATGACATCGGCATCGATCCGGGCCATGCGCACCTGAGGAAAGACTTTCTTGAGGACCTCCTCGGCGCGCTCCGTGCCGAAACCGCCGTAGATCACGGAGGTGGACTTGCACTGGGGACATCGCCGGGGAGCGATTTGCTTGTAGCCACAGATGTGGCAGATGAGGCGTTTCTCGGATAAGTGATAGGTGAGCGAGGTGCTGCAGTGCGCACAGCCGCAGACGTGACCGCATTCGAGGCACTGCATGGAGTTGGCGTAGCCTCGCCGGTTGAGGAAGAGCATGATTTGCTCGCGGTTCTCCATGCGTTTCTCGATCTCCTGGCGCAGTCTTTCCGAGAGGATGGCGGGACCGCCCTTGTGCTTCCGGCTCTCCTGGCGCATGTCGACCACGCGGATGAGCGGGAGCGACCGGTCGTCGACGCGTTCGCTGAGGGAAATGAGAGCGTACTTTCGCTTCTTGATATTTTGATAGGATTCGAGCGAGGGAGTGGCGCTTCCTAGCAGAATGGCGCACTCTTCGAAGCGGGAGCGCACCACGGCGACGTCCCGCCCGTGATAGCGCGGCGTGGTTTCCTGTTTGTAGGAGCTTTCGTGTTCCTCGTCCACGATGATGAGTCCAAGGTTTTCCAGGGGGGCGAAAATGGCGCTGCGGGCGCCGATGACGATGCGGGCGTCGCCGCGGTGGATCTTGTGCCATTCGTCGAAGCGCTCGCCTTGGGAGAGGTGGCTGTGGAGGACGGCGATCTCATTTTGGCGGTCGGCGAAGCGCGACTTGAAGCGCTCGACGGTTTGCGGGGTGAGGGAAATTTCGGGGACGAGGACAATGACCGTCTGACCGAGTTCCAGGGCCTTGGCCGCGGCTTGGAGGTAGATTTCCGTTTTGCCGCTGCCGGTGACGCCGTGCAAGAGCATCGGGGGGCGCTCGGGGTGGGCCATGGAGGCGAGGACCTTGTCGAGAGCGACTTCCTGTTGTTCGGTGAGGGCCAGCGGTTCGCTGGCGATGAACTCGTCGTCCTCATGGGGGTCGCGCTCCACGCGTTGTTCTTCGATGCGGGCCCATCCCTTGCGGACGAGGGCCTTGGCGGCGGCGAGGTTTCCCACCTTGGAGAGGAGGAGCGGTTCCTTTACCGCCTGGAGCTGTTCCACGATCTCCGCCTGGCGGGGGGCGCGGCGTTGTAGCTGGGCCCATTCGTCGCCGCTGGGCGCGGAGAGGATCCGGATGATCTTGCGGACGCGAAAGGGAGGCTCTTCCGCCCGCACGGGTTCGGGAAGCATGGCGCGCAAGACGTTCTCTCGCGTGGTGCAATAGTAGTTTGCCATCCAGGTGGCTAACTTGATCAGCGTCGGCGTGAGGATGGGGCGATCGTGAATGAGCCCGTTGAGATCGCGCAGGCCCGGCGGTGGATCCTCGTGGCAGATCAGATCGAGGACGGTGCCCTTGGCTTTCCTCTTGCGCAGAGGGACCTTCACCCGAGAACCGATGGCCACCGATTCCTGGAGTTCCTCGGGAATGCGATAGTCGAACTCCAAGTCCGAGGCGCCGTCGATCGCGACCCGTGCGCAAGGGATCACGGCGCGGGTGGATGCGGCGGTCCCGGTTGGGCGTCTGGGTTCGAGAGGATCATGCTAGAGAATCGTTGTCGCCGGTTTCACTATCGCCGTCGTTGCCCTCGGCTGGCGCTGTCTCGAAGGTGGGCTTGCGGCTGAGATCGATCCAGAGGCTGGCGAGGGCGCCGGTCACGGTGATGACGATGAGAGGGATGAGGCCGACCTTCAAGTCTTCTCCCACCCAGGGGAACCACTGTTCGATGGTGGAACTGTCGTCCGTGTTCTCGTTGTAGAGCTGATAACCGAAGACCCAGCCGGCATGGAGACCAATGGGCAGCCAGAGTGAACGGGTGCGGAGCCTCGTGACGGCCAGGACCAGCCCGATGACGAAAAGCGTGAGGAACTCCGCGGCCACCTTTTGCCAGTCGAGAAAATCGCTGAAAACGAGCTTGAGCATCTCGAAGCCGGTGGACCAGTGGACGTCCGCGACCCCCAATTCCAGCCGCGGCGGGTTGAGAAAATGGAGCAGGGCGTAGATGGCCGAGGTGAGGATGGTGGCGAGGAAAACTGGCATTTTCCGCAAACAGACGCCGAGGATGGCTCCGCGAAAGAAGATCTCCTCGATGATGGCGACGGTGATGGCGGTGGCGAGTATCTTGGGGATGACGTCCCACTGGGCTTCGTCTTCCGGGACGAAGAAGCCCATGTAGAGGAAGGCGGCGCCCATGAAGAGAAGAAAGGCGGCGGCGAGAAGGCTGCCGGCGGCGACATCCATCGCGGCGCAGGGGTTCTTATGGATCTGGAGGTCCTTCCAGCCGCGAAAATGGAGGGAGCGGATGAGGGGGATGAGCCCGATGAAGGCCACGATCATGACGGCCCGCTTGAAATAGCGCGAGAAGGGGCTGCGTTCCAGCGCACCGTGGAGATAGGCCAGGGGCGCCGGCCCATCGGCGAACCATTCCTGGCGGACGATGTACTTGCCGAAGTTGAAGAGCCATGGAGCGAGCAGCGCTCCGAGGACAATGGTCAACACGAGGTAGAGGAGAATCTTGAGCCACTCGTGTTCTAAAAGACGCTTCACGCCGAAATCTTCGCCCCATGGCTGTCGGGGGCAAGCCAAATGAATTTTCCCGTCCTGATTCGAAACGACAATGAGAATCCCGCTGATCGATGCGTTGGTCGTTGGGCGCTGGAGCGGTCTTCGAGGAAAAACGCGCTTCGAATATCATTTGTATGTTCTTGGGGTGGGATCGAGCATAGGGTGAAATCTCCTTTCTTGAACATTTCAGCCAATCATCATCCATGAAAAGGACCTTAGGCAGCCTCGGCGCTCTTCTCTGTCTCTTCGCCGTGACGCTCTATCTACGTTATCTGGCCTTTGTCGACGAGAGTTTGGTCAACATCGCCCCGGTGGCGGCGATGGCGCTTTGCTTCGGTCTCTTTGCCCGCCGCATGCTCCTGGGTGTGGTCCTCGCCGTGGCCGCTCTGCTGTTGAGCGACGTGATGATCACCGTCCTCTCCGTCCGGAAGGACCC
>JANQJH010000362.1 GCA_028281705.1 Verrucomicrobiales bacterium | reverse complement strand
GTTCTGCCAGAGTGATCCGGAATCGGGCCGGTGCTTCGGGACGCATGGCCTCGGCGGGCGGGAGATCGGCGGCCCGTTTCACGGCGTGGACCACGGCCACGCTTCCCGAGAGGCCGCTGACGAGAAGGGCGATGAGGACAATCCTTGGGCTGAGCCGGTAGTCGATGATGGGAAAGCGATAGAATTCGCCGTAGAGATTGGCCATGCCGCGGCCGAAGAGATTGCCTGCCCAGATGCCCAGGACGCTGCCGGTGAGGACGATGACGAGAGCGAACTGAAGATAGTGCCAGGCGACTTCGCGCCGCGAGTAACCAAAGGCTTTGAGGGCGGCGATCTGTTCTCGTTGAGCGCTGATGAGCCGGTTGAGGACGATGTTCAAGAGGAAGGCGGCGACCCCGAGGAAAATCATGGGCGTGATGAGGGCCATGCTGCGCAATTGTTTGATCTCCTCGTCGAGGAAACGGCTGGAGACCTGTTGCTCGCGTCCATAGGCGCCGAGGCCGCCGTAGGGTTTGGTCAGGAGATCGAGCCGGCGAATGACTTCCTCTTCGTTGGCTCCCGGGATGAGTGTGAGTGCCAGGTTATTGAAGGCTTCCTCCATGTCGAAGGAAGCGGCAAGTTCCTCGTAGCCCATCCAGAGAATGCCGAAGCGTTTGTTGTCGGGAAAGATCGCCCCTGGGGGAAACTGATAGACGTACTCCGGGGAGATGGCGATGCCGACGAGCCGAAGTTCCTGTAGCTTGCCATTGAGGACGGCAGAAACGGTCTGGCCTAACTGAAGTTCGTGGGCCTCGGCGAAGGTCTCACTCACGATGGCCTCGCCGCGGTCGCGTTCGATCCAGCGTCCGGCTCTGAGGTGAAGATCATTGAGCTGCGGGGTGCGGCGTTGGGGTATGGAAACCAGCTGGCCGACAATGGGTTCGGGGAAGTCAGCCACGCTGAGATTGACTCCGGCGACGATCCCCGATTGCACGCGAGCCACGCCCGGGATGCTTTCGATGCGAGGAATCAGCGTTCTCGGCGCCCGCTTGAGATTGGTGAACACTTCGGCGAAACGATACTGGTCGTAGTAGCGCTCGCGGGAACGGGTGAGGGCGTCCAGCGTGGCGAGCGACATGACAAAGGTGGCCAGTCCGCAGGCGATGACCAGACTGATGGCCAGAGCCTGGCCGCGGGAGGCGAAGGTATCGCGGAGGAGTTTGCGGTGGATCGCCTTCATGCGATGAGTGAAAAATGGCGTCTGCGCTAGTCACCAGGCGAGTTTGGCGGCCTCTACTTTCGTGGCGTTTTCCGTGATGGAGGTGATTTGCCCCCCGGAGAGATGGATCACGCGGTCTGCCATTTCGGCGATGACGGCGTTGTGGGTGATGACGGCGGTGGTGGTGCGGAGTTCGCGGTTGGCCCGGCAGATGACCTCGAGCACGGTGACTCCCGTTTTCACATCGAGTGCACCGGTGGGCTCGTCACAGAGAAGGACATCGGGCTGCTTGGCGATGGCGCGAGCGATGGCGACGCGCTGCTGCTCGCCTCCCGAGAGTTGCGTGGGGAAATGATCCAATCGCTCATCCAAGCCCACGCGTTCCAGGGCCTCTCTCGGCGGCATGGGATTGGCCGCGATGTCGGTCACGAGGGCCACGTTCTCTTCCGCAGTGAGACTGGGGATGAGGTTGTAGAACTGAAAGATGAAGCCGACATGCTCCCGTCGGTAGTTGGTCAGTTGAGAATCGGAAAAGGTGCTCAGATCGGTTCCCCGATAGGATACCTCTCCGGAGGTGGGCAGATCGAGTCCGCCGAGGATATTGAGCAAGGTCGATTTCCCGCTTCCGGATGCACCTAACAAAACGACGAGTTCGCCCTCTCTCAGGCTCAAGTCGACACCCCGCAAGGCGTGGACGGTGACGTCTCCCATGTGGTAGCTCTTGGTCAATTCCCGGCCTTGAAGGACGCTGGTGGCTTCCGTCATTGGGAGAAGCTCTCACGGAGAGCGAAGCTTGGCAATGCCGGGGTGCTTTCCATCCTTGGGCGGGGGAGTGGTGGCAGGGGACGTTCGCGGGGAGGGATTGCACACTTGCTTCTGCGGATGAGTGTGGAACAGGGTGAGTAGCGACTCCTCATCGTATGACCTCCACACTGCAAATCTGTTCCGGACTCCCCCAGCGCGAGATCGCCGAGGGTGACGACATTCTCGTCGAAAACCGCCTCTCCAAGGTGCTCTATGTCTTGGTTTCCGGGAGCGTGGAGATCCTGAAACAGGACATCCAGGTCAATGTCGTTTCGTCACCCGGGTCGATCTTCGGTGAGGTCTCGGTGCTTCTCAAGCGGGCGCCCATGGCCACCGTTCGTGCCCTGGAACCTTCGACTTTTCATGTGATCGAGGACGCGCCTTCCTTCCTCCAGGACCATCCCGATCTCAATCTGCACATCGCACGTCTCCTGGCCCACCGTCTGCATTCAGTGACGACGTATCTTGTCGACCTCAAGCGGCAATTTGAATCGAATGAAGATCATTTGGGGATGGTGGATGAAGTGCTTGAGAGCATTCTCCATCATCAGAAAAATCAGGAAGGGTGAGGGCGGGTGCGTTGTCCTTCTTTGGGAGTTCAAGTGAAAGTTTAAGTTTTCCTTAGAGTTCGATTTTTTCGCCGGTAGCGAAGTGCATGCGTTCGTGTCCGGCGAGTGAGGGCCACTGGGCCGTTTGGGCATCGGTGTCGATGACGGCGAAGGTGGGTACGGGGCCGATCTGTTTCCCGTTGTTCACGATCCAGGTCTTGCCTAACTGATCGACCCAGTTGCCGCCCTTGGAAAAAGGGGCTTGGTGGATGTGCCCGCCGAGAACGAGGTCCGGTTGGTAGTGCTCGATCCATTTGCGGAGCGCGTGGTCGCCGAAGTCGCGTTTTCCGTCCCAGCTCACTTCGGTTGCGATGGGGGGTGCGTGATAGATCCAGTACCAGTGATCTTTGGGGCGAGCGGCGTCACGCTCCAGCTGAGCCGCGACGGCGGCTTTGGAGGCCTCGCCATCCCACCAGGGGCAGATGGTGAAAAGAATCCCGTTTTTCTCCCAGGAGTCGCCGTCTGTGGGGATGCCCAGTTCACGGACGTGCCTCATCCAGCGGGCATAGCGCTCGCCGTCATCGTTTTCCGCATTGAGATCGTGATTTCCTGAGGAGACGAGAAGCGGCACCGCGGGATGAAGGCGGCGGAGGTACTTCATCACCACGAGGATCTGCACGTCGAGTTCGACGATGGAGACGAGATCGAGGAGGTCACCTGCAATGACGACGACGTCGAATTTTTGCGCCGCCTCACCGAGCCAGTCCAGCTGTTTGAGTGTGTAGTGGAGATCGGCGAGGTGAAGAATTTTCATGGGGGACGGTCCCCCTATATCGAGCATCCGGCGGCGAAGGCAATCTTCCTTGTGCGAAGATGCCAGCCAGGTCTTGTCAGCGCCTCTAGCTCACGGCGAGGACAGAACAGTCTGCCACATTGGCGATGCGTTCGGCGGTGGAGCCGAGCATGATGTCCTTGAGCCGGGAATGGCCGAGTTTTCCCACGACGAGAAGTTCGGTGCCACTCTTGCTCGCGTGGTCGCGGAGGCCGATCCGAGCGTCGTTGTTGGCTTCCAGATGGGTCTCGATCTCGGCGTGCGGGATACGGCGATGATGGCGACCGACCAAGGCCTGGAGATCTCGATTGGCTTTCTCAATGAGCCCGCCTTGGCCGGGGGCCTTGAGTTCGACGGCGTAGAAGCCGAGGGCTTCGAGGGGGCTCCTGAAGTCGGAGGGCTCTTCGAGAAAGGGCATCACATGGACGAGTGTCAGTTCGGCTCGGTCTTGATCGGCGAACTCGATGGCTCTTTCGACGACCCGATCGCTGGATTCCGAGAAATCGACACTGGCGGTGATTTTACGGAATGGGTGGTCCTGAGTATTCCGCAGGAGGAGGACGTCACAGGGGGCGTGGCGAAGCAAGCGGCCGGCGACGTTTCCCAGGCCGGCAGGCTGCCGCGCCTCTTCCCGGGAACCCTGGGCGCCGAGGACGAGGAGGTCCGCCTCGTGGTCGGCGCAGGTCTCGAGGATGGCGTTGACCGGGTGCCCAACGACGACGGCGGATTCGATGTGCTCCGAGGGCTCGCCGATCTCCTTTTGCAATTGATTCTCCCCTTCACGAATGACCTCGTCGTGAGACATCTGGAAGTCATCGGCAAGGTCATGCCAAAGGCGTTCATCAATGACATGGGTCACGACGAGCCGCCCCTGCGAACGTTCGCGGAGTCTCTTGGCTTCCTTGAGTGCGGCTTTGCTAGAATTCGAGAAATCTAGCCCAACGACGATGGTTTTCTGGTAGCCCATGTCCGCGATGTTAGGACATGGTGGGGACGACGAGAACAGGAATGGTCGATTTTCTCACCACGTGGTCCGCGGAGCTTCCGAGAAGCGCTCGTTCGATCAGGTTTTTGCTGTGGGTGCCGATGATGATCTTGGAGTAGCCTTTCTCCTTGGCATAGTCCACGATGCCCGGTCCGGGGTGGGCTTCGATGAGGTCGCTGTCTACGGTGAGGCCTGCCGCGGTGAGGGTTTCCTCCATGGCCTTGAGTTTGGTTCTGAACTGCTCGGCCTCTTCTTTCCGATTGATGATATCTTGCGGGACGAAGGCGAAATAGCATCCGATCCATTGCGACATCGGCGGAATGGTGTGCAGCAGGGTTACGGAAAACTCCCCCGTGAGGGACATGGATTGAATGGTGTCCAGGAGGACTTGGTCCGCCTCAGTGAAATCGATCCCGACGAGTATCTTTTTCATGGTCTTGTAATTTTTCCGTGCGGGCCCCAATCCGCTTCGCGCCGATTGCCTTTTTGTGGGCGCAGCTTGGTTCACAGGGCAAAAAAGCTCGGATCGGGTCGCACTTTTGATAATCTGGGAAACTCGAAGAGGCAGGACTTCCAATTGTGTTATGGTGTTGCCCTTCGTGGGAGGAAGGGAACGGAAACATACATACGAATCATGACATCGAAGAACATGGGAAAGCTCTTTTAGAAGACTTGAAGATCAACCATGGAAAACTGTTGGACTATCGGTATGGCTTGCCTTTCCTAAGTTTGTTGTTAGTGGCCTGTCACGGCTTCTGCCAGGGTCCGCTACAGCTGAGTGTGCGCCACACCTTTGACGGAGAACCGCTGGTTTGCGGGACGCCGAGCTTCTCTACGTCCAGCGGTGAGCTCATTGGGGTGAGTCGCCTGGATTACTTGCTCTCCGGCCTGGCGCTCAAGAGCGTGGAGGAGGGAAAATGGGTTGAGGCGGGGGATTGGCATGGCTTCATCAGCCTGGACAAGGGGCGGCACCTGGTATCAACGGAGAATTCTCCCAGAGGCGTCTTCTCCGCCATCCGCTTTTTCATCGGTGTGGATGCCGAACGCGATGCGGCCGACCCTAACGAGGTGCCTGCCGGCCACGCTCTCAATCCGAATGTCAATGGCCTGCACTGGGGCTGGCAGGGCGGCTACGTCTATCTCGCCCTTGAAGGGCATCATCTGCAGGACGGCGAAGAGCCGCGGGGATTTTCCTATCATTTGGCGAGATCCCCCAATCGCATGGCGATCGAAGTGCCGTTGGTTTTTGACAGCCGGAAACACCGGACCATTGAACTGGAGTTCGATCTGGCCAAGGTCCTTGGGCGAGGGACGGATATCATTGTCGTGCGGGATGATGAGTCGACGCATTCCCGGGAGGGAGACGAACTGGCTCAGCGCCTGGCGGCAAATGTGGAGCAAGCCTTTTCCTTTGCGGGCACGAGTAGCGATCGCTACCAAGAACTGAC
>JANQJH010000342.1 GCA_028281705.1 Verrucomicrobiales bacterium | reverse complement strand
GGAGGCCACCGAGGGGCGGATTGATGCCTTCGTCGCCGGCGTGGGCACCGGCGGAACCATCACGGGCGTTTCGGAAGTGATCAAAGCACGCACGGCGATGCAGACCTTCGCCGTGGAACCGGAAGACAGCCCGGTGATTTCGGGCGGGAAACCTGGACCCCACAAGATTCAGGGGATCGGCGCCGGCTTCGTCCCCGACGTGCTGAACAAGGACATTATCGACGACGTGGTCACGGTTTCCAATGACCAGGCCTTCGCCATGGCGCGCCGGTTGGCGGAGGAAGAGGGAATCCCCGCGGGAATTTCCACCGGAGCCAACGTCTGCGCCGCCATCGAGGTGGCCAAGCGGCCCGGCATGGCCGGCAAGCGGATCGTCACCGTGGCCCCAAGTCCCACGGAACGCTACCTCAGCACCGCACTCGCAGAATCCGTCAGGGCGGAAGTGACCACTCTGCCCATTTCAGAACTTCCTGCCTAAGATAAAAACAAGAGTGCCCTCTTCAGATATAGTATTCTAACAATCCTCCCTGATCGAGCATTTCCTGGAGAGTGATCGAGGCCATTTTCGTCTCCAGGTGCTGTGCAATTTCCACCCAAAGATCTGCGACCCGTTCACCCGACTCTCCCTTCCGATCCGAATCGATCTCTAACACCCCGCCTTCGATGGCTCGCACGATCATGTCTAACGTGATATTCTCTGGCGTTTTTGCCAAACAGTAGCCCCCCATTTTGCCGCGGCGACTCTGGACGAGGCCCGCACGGCGGAGGTCGTTGAGAATCTGTACGAGAAACGTCGGGGAAATTTCCTCCTTCTCCGCCAAATCATCCACCCGAGACACCTGATCACCGACACACGACTTCTCCAGCTGGATCATCGCGCGGCAGGCATACTCGAGCTTCTGACTGACTTTCATTCCTTTTTCTAACGCATCCCATGTCTGAATCCAACGCAAACATTCATACGGAATTCCACCGTATGCTCGACACCGAAGCCAAGGAGGCGCTCTTGCAGCAGCGAGGGCTTGTCGTCTGGCTCTATGGCATGTCGGGTTCGGGCAAGAGCACTTTGGCCGTGGCCCTGGAACGTTTCTTCCACGACAAGGGGCGTCTTTGCCAGGTGCTTGACGGAGACAACATCCGGCACGGCATCAATCGCGACCTCGGTTTCAGCCTGGACGACCGGCAGGAAAACATCCGGCGGATTGCAGAGATCGCCAAACTCTTCCGCCGCCTCGGCGTCCTCACCATCACCTCGTTCATCACGCCGACAAACGAGCTGCGGGCCTCCGCACGGGAGATCATCGGGAGCGAGGACTTGCTTGAGGTCTATGTCAAGGCCTCCTACGCCGCTTGCGAGGAGCGCGATGTCAAGGGGCTCTATGCCAAGGCCAAGCGCGGCGAGGTCAAACAATTCACCGGCAAGGACTCCGCCTTTGAGGAGCCGGATGGCGCCGATCTTATCATTGACACGGAAACACTCTCCGTTGAGGAATCCGTGCAACAGCTCGTTGAGGCGATCGAAACCCGAACCGCTGATCCTGCCGCTTGATTTCTTTTTATGAACTACACGATTGACCAATTAGCCCAACTTGAATCCGAGGCTATCTACGTGCTGCGTGAGACGGCGGCACAGTTCGAGAATCCGGGCCTCCTCTTTTCCGGAGGAAAGGATTCGATCGTCATGGCCTGGCTGGCGCACAAGGCTTTCTGGCCGTCGAAGCTGCCCTTTCCCCTGGTGCACATCGATACGGGACACAACTTCGAGGAAACCATGCAGTATCGCGACGGTTTCGTCGAGCGGCTCGGGGCCAACCTGATCGTCGGTTCCGTCCAGGCCTCCATCGATGCGGGCCGGGTGCGCGAGGAGACGGGACCGACCGCGAGTCGCAATGCCCTGCAGACCGTGACCTTGTTAGACACGATCGAGGAACACCAGTTCGATGCCGCTCTCGGGGGCGGGCGCCGCGATGAAGAGAAGGCGCGGGCCAAGGAGCGTTTCTTCTCCGCCCGGGATGAATTCGGGCAGTGGGATCCGAAGAACCAGCGGCCCGAGTTGTGGAACATTTTCAACGGCCGTAAACATCACGGCGAACATTTTCGCGTCTTTCCCCTGAGCAACTGGACGGAGATGGACATCTGGATGTACATCCAACGGGAAGAGATCGAGCTTCCCAATCTCTACTTTGCCCACCGGCGCGAGGTCTTTGAGCGTGGCAACAGCCTCCTGGCAAATACCGATTTTGTCACCTTGCAAGATGGGGAAGTAGTGGAGGAAAAGCTCGTTCGCTTCCGTACCATCGGGGACGCCACCTGCACCGGAGCGGTGGAATCGGATGCCGACACACTGGACAAGATCATTCTCGAAGTGGCCACCGCCCGTCAAACCGAGCGCGGCACCCGCGCCGACGACCAGCGGTCGGAGACCGCCATGGAAGACCGCAAGAAAGAGGGCTACTTCTAAACCATCACCAAGTATCATGGACTTACTTCGATTCACAACGGCGGGAAGCGTCGATGACGGCAAGAGCACGCTCATCGGGCGCTTGCTCTACGATAGCAAGAACACCTTTGAAGACCAGATGGCCGCCGTGGAGGCGTCCAGCAAGAAACGTGGTGATGATAATGTGAACCTCGCCCTCTTGACCGACGGTCTGCGGGCCGAACGGGAGCAGGGAATCACGATCGACGTGGCCTATCGTTATTTCGCCACGCCGCGGAGAAAATTCATCATCGCCGACACCCCGGGTCACATCCAGTACACGCGGAACATGGTTACCGGCGCCTCAACGGCCAACCTGGCCATCATCTTGATCGATGCCCGGCTGGGCGTCATCGAGCAGACCTGCCGGCATGCATTCATTGCCAGTCTCCTTCGGATCCAGCACGTCGTCATCGCGATCAACAAAATGGACCTCGTGGACTACGACGAGGAGACCTACGACAAGATTGTCGAGCAGTTCAAGCAGTTCTCCTCGCGTCTGCGTAACATCGTCGACGTCACCTTCATTCCCATCAGTGCGCTCCACGGAGACAACGTGGTCGACAAGTCGGACAAGATGTCTTGGTATCAGGGCCCCTCGTTACTCTATCACTTGGAAACAGTCTACATCGGTTCGGATCACAATCACGTCGATGCCCGTTTTCCCGTGCAATGGGTCATCCGGCCGCACTCCAATGAGCACCACGATTTCCGCGGTTACGCCGGCCGCGTGGCCAGCGGGGTTTTCAAGCCGGGAGACGAAGTCGTGGTGCAGCCCTCGGGATTCACCACGCGGATCAAGGCCGTCTATGCGGACGAGAAGGAGATCGAAGAGGCCTTCAGTCCCATGTCGGTGGCGATTCGGTTAGAAGATGAGATCGACATCAGCCGCGGTGATCTCATCGCCAAACCGAACAACCCCCCCGAGGCGACGCAGGACATCGAGGCCATGATCTGCTGGTTTTCCGCGGACACACCGCTCACCGTGCGGGGCAAGTACGTCTTGCGTCATACGACGAACGAGGTCAAAGCGGTGATTCGCGATGTGAAGCACAAGGTGAACATCAACAATCTGCACAAGATCGAGGACGATCTCACCTTTGAACTCAACGACATCGGCCGCATCAGTCTGCGGACTTCCAAGCCGGTCATCGTGGATCCCTATCAGAACAATCGATCGACGGGCAGCTTCATCCTGGTGGATGAACAGACCAACCAGACAGTCGCCGCCGGCATGATCATCTGATGGAGAACGGCCGTGAAGGAAGAGCCTTGGCCCCGGTTGGTCGTTTTCGACCTCGACTTCACTCTTTGGGATTGCGGGGGGACATGGTGCGATTGTCTGCGGCCCCCGTTCAAGAAGTCGGGTCCTCGGGTGCTTGACGCGAATAACGGGCACATTCGAATTTACCCTGACGTGGAAATATTGTTAGAAATCTTGCCGCAGCGAGGTTGTCAATTGGGAATTGCCTCGCGGACCGAGCAGCCTGGATGGGCCCGAAATTTACTGTCTCTCCTCGGCCTAGCGCAGAAGTTTCCCTACCAGGCCATTTATCCGAGTGACAAGAAGAGGCATTTCCGGCAGCTGCGGGACGAGAGCCGGATTGATTACGAGGACATGCTCTTCTTTGATGACGAGCGCCGCAACATCGACTCGGTCGGCTCTCTCGGGGTGGTGCCTTTTCACGTGGACCGGGGTGTCACCGAGGCGAACTTTTCTCGGGGGCTTCAGGCTTGGCGCCGTTCGAAGCGCTCCCCATCCTCCTCCTGAAGGAGAAGGCGCTGATTCCGCCACGGTCTTCAGCTCCCGTGGTACGACCGGCTTGACCCGGGTCACGTAAGTTCCCTAGGCTCCGCCCATGAATCGGATTCGTCTCCTTCTCACCCTCGGATGTGCCCTGCTCGCGATGCCGGTCGCGCTGGGCCAGAACACCCTCAATTTTCCCGTGCTGGGTAAGGTCATCAAGCTCGACCCGCGGTTCGGCGACTTGTTAGCCGACGATGCCCAGATCGAGGTCTTGTGCTCGGGATTCGACTGGGCGGAGGGACCGGTGTGGATCGAGGATGGCAACTTCCTCCTCTTCTCCGATATCCCGCCTAACAAGGTCATGAAATGGGAGGAAGGCAAGGGCGTCTCGACCTATCTCATGCCCTCGGGCTACACGGGAAAGACGGCCTACGGCGGGGAGCCCGGGAGTAACGGGCTCTTGTTGGATGCCAAGGGCCGGCTGGTCTCCTGTGAGCACGGCGACCGTCGCGTCTCCGTCATGACGGTGGATGGGGGCAAGCGTACACTGGTGGACAACTACCAGGGCAAGCGCCTCAACAGCCCCAACGACGCCGTCTACAAGTCCAACGGTGATCTCTATTTTACCGACCCGCCCTATGGGTTGCCCAAGCGCTGGGAGGATCCCCGCCGGGAACTCGACTTCTGCGGGGTCTATCGCCTGGCGAAGGATGGTGACTTGACCTTGCTCACGAGAGAGATGACGCGCCCTAACGGGATCGCCTTTTCGCCGGATGAAAAAACGCTCTACGTCGCCCAGTCCGATCCCAAGGCGGCTCTGTGGAAGGCCTTTCCGGTGAAGAAAGACGGGACTCTGGGAGAGAGCCGTTTGCTCCACGACGCCACCGAGATGGTGGGCAAGCACCGTGGTCTTCCCGATGGGATGAAGGTCGATCAGGGGGGCAACATCTGGGCCACGGGACCCGGTGGCGTCCATGTCTTTGCTCCGGACGGCACACCGCTGGGGCGGCTGGAAACGGGTGAAGCCACCGCCAACTGCGGCTTCGGAGGCGACGGTTCCACCCTCTACATCACGGCCGACATGTATCTTTGCCGCATCCAGACCAAGGTCAAAGGACTCGGATTCTGAGACGACCGCCACGGCCACACACACTTTTTTTGCGATTAGCTGAAACTTTACCCGGCGGATCCTGATCTGTTAGGTGATGCCCTTGATCATGCCACCCACCGACGTCTCCGAAGCGCATTCCTTCGGCCCATCCGCGCAACAGCATCCCACACCCCGACTGCATGAACTCGCGCTCCTGCGGGACTTTCCTGAGAAAGATCGTCTCGCCTTGGAGGAGGCGGGAACGAGCGGCGAGGTGATCGAGGGGGAGCGCGTGATCACCGAAGGTGCGGGGCACGGCGCGATCCTCATCGTGCTCGCGGGCCGTTTTCTCGTATCCCGTGGGGACGAGCGGATCGCGGAAATCGGTGTCGGGCAGATCTGTGGAGAAATGGAGATG
The DNA here is from genome assembly GCA_028281705.1 of Verrucomicrobiales bacterium. Taxonomy (GTDB): domain Bacteria; phylum Verrucomicrobiota; class Verrucomicrobiia; order Verrucomicrobiales; family DEV007; genus JAACDM01. Next base: position 12,343 of record JANQJH010000342.1, on the reverse strand, counting down.
CTCAATCCGCCGCACTCCATGGCCAGCGTGACCGCGATGACACCTGCTCGCGTTTGGAAGATCACGCGAGCGCAGCTGCGCGCCTTCATGGAGGCGCATCCCTGGGCCGGCAGCGCCTTCATGAGGTTGCTCACGAGCACCTTTGCCGCCCGCTTGGAGCCGTAGCTTGTTCGCTCCGCCCCAGTGGCGGGTTGATCGCCAGCGCATCTGCGGTAGCCTCCAAGCAACCGTCTGCCACCGCCGATGCCCAAGCCCGAGCTGCCCCCGTGGTCCCAAGAATTGATTGGCCTCTATGAGAGCAACGCCGCCAACCAGTTCATTCTGCATGGAAACGTCGCCGACCGTTTCGTCATGCCCTTGCGTGCGGGGCATCGCATCGGCAACCTGACAGAGTTTCTCGTCGATGTCCTCCTCCAGAGTTTCGACGTCGCTCTGAGTTACGATCTGGGAAATGGGATCCGCATCTTGAAGGGGGGCAAGACTCTGGGCGAGTGGCCGAGCTATCAGGAGCGCCAGCCCTTTTCCAAGCGTCCCCGGGAGGCTCTGGAAATCCTCACGCATTATATCCGTTACTGCGCCAATCTGCGTCAGGCCTCCGGGCAGACCATCCGGGTGGCCTTGGTTCTTAAGAGCTGCCATCTCATCGTTCCCAATCTGGGCAACGCGGTGAACAACGACGTCAACGCCATGGCCCTGCTCCTGCGCGAGTGGGCCACCGAGACGGCCCTGGCCGAGCATCCGCTGGCCAGCTTCCTCCTGACGGAGAACCTCAACGATCTCCATGCCCTGGTGGTGCATCACCCCCAGACGGCGCACATCAAGATCCCCCTGCCGGACGGGGAGAATCTGCGGAGTTACTTCGAACTCTCGGCCGGCAAGTTCCCCACGGCTCTCCAGTCCTTCGCCGCCGACCTCGGCCAGCCCGCCGGTCAGATGACCGGGGCCACCCTCAGCGCGGTGGCCAGCCTCTTAAAGCAGCAGGAGTACGCCAAGAGCCCCATCCAACCGACCGATCTCGCGGCTTTCAAAAAATCCCTCGTGGAAAAGGAGTGCATGGGCCTGATCGAATTCGTCGAGCCCGAGCGCACGCTGGACGACTTCCACGGGCAGGAGCCGGTGAAGAAATGGGTGCGCCAGGACATCGCCCTGTGGCAGAAGGGAGATCACCGCGCCATGCCCATGGGCTACCTCATCTGCGGGCCCGTGGGGACGGGCAAGACCTATCTTGTGGAATGTCTCGCCGGGGAGGCCGCGGTGCCGGTGGTGAAGCTGAAGAACTTTCGCGACAAGTGGGTCGGCAGTACGGAGAGCAATCTTGAGAAAATCTTTCGGCTCTTGCAGGCACTCGGACGCTGCGTCGTCTTCATCGATGAGGCCGACCAGGCCATGGGCAAGCGTTCGGGACAGTCCGGAGACAGCGGCGGCGTCTCCGGCCGGGTCTACTCCATGATGGCCACCGAAATGAGCCGCTCCAGCAATCGGGGCAAGATTCTGTGGATCCTGGCCTCCAGCCGGCCCGACCTCATCGAGGTCGATCTCAAGCGCCCAGGCCGGGTGGACGTGAAAATCCCCTTGTTTCCGGCCCACACGCCCGAAGCGGCCTACGCGCTCATCCGCATTCTCTGCAAGAAATACGGCCTTCGCCTGGCGAAAAAGATCCCCCAGGACATCCTCAACGACCTGCCCAAATGGGTCACTCCCGGCGCCGCCGAGTCCCTCGCGATCAAGGTTTACCGCCTGGTGAAGACAAATGATCTGACCCCGGACGCTGCCTTGGCGGAACTCTTGGCCGATTACCAGAGTCCCGTGCCCCAGAAAATCATGGATTTCCAAATTCAACTGGCCGTCGATGAGGCGAGTGATTTATCGTTCGTCCCGAAAAAATTCCTCAGTTGACGCTTGGAACTCCCTCTGTTAAATCGCTGCGGATTCAGGACCCGCTTTTTTTTGACCGACCTCCACTCCTCCTCTCTTCCCTCTATGATGAACAGAATCTTCGCCTTGCTCTTGTCCTCCATCTGCGCCTTCAGCGTGGTGAGTTGCGGAATGACCGAAGGGGTCAAGAAGAAGGGGGGCAGCAAGTGGGATCGCCAGCGGGTGTCGAGCAAGAAGGAGGTGCCCGTCCGTACCACGGCTTACACCCACACCGAGTCCGACCATCTGATCTACTCCAACAAGACCGCCATCGGGACCCGTCTGAAGTATTACTCCGGCGTGCGCAGCGCCGCCGCTGACTGGTCCAAGTTTCCTGTGGGAACCCGTTTCGAAATCGTGGGGCAGCCAGGCGTCACCTACGAGATCGATGACTATGGCAGTGCCTTGGTGGGGAAGAACACCATCGACCTCTACAAGCCGAGCCGGGCGCACATGAACGCCTGGGGCGCTCGCAACGTGAGGATCAAGATCCTCAAGTGGGGCAGCTTTCTTCGCAGCAAGGAGATTCTCAAGGACCGGACGAGTTACAGCCACGTGCGCAAGATGTACGAAGCTCTGAAGGGCAAGGCCTAAAGTGAGCTGAGCCGGCGGCGAGGCCTTCTTCGACGCGTTTCCTCATGACCAGGCAAGAACGCGCGGACCTCATCGCTTCCCGCCTGGCCGAACTCTACCCCGAGACGCCCATCCCGCTCGATCACCGGGATGCCTACACTCTCTTGGTGGCCGTCCTCCTTTCGGCCCAGTGTACCGATGTCCGGGTGAACCAAGTCACCCCCAGCCTCTTTGCCCTGGCAGACACACCTCAGGCCATGGCCGAGGTCCCGGTCCCGGCCATCGAAGACATCGTGCGTCCCTGTGGCCTGGCTCCCCGCAAGGCCGCGGCCATCCGCGATCTCTCCCGTATCTTGGTCCGCGAACACGGCGGCGAAGTCCCGGCCGACATGGAGGCCCTCGAAGCCCTGCCCGGCGTGGGCCACAAGACGGCCTCCGTCGTCATGGCCCAGGCCTTTGGCGTCCCGGCCTTCCCCGTCGATACCCACATCCATCGCCTGGCCCAGCGCTGGGGCCTCACCAAGGGAAAAAACGTCGCCCAGACGGAGGCGGATTTGAAGAAAGTGTTTCCCTCAGAGTCGTGGAATCAATTGCACCTCCGCATCATCTACTATGGCCGCGAACACTGCACTGCCCGGGGTTGTGACGGGACGGTGTGCGAGCTCTGCCGGACCTGTTATCCCCGGCGAAAAAGCCCGGTGGCGACGAAGAAGGCGTAGGCGCAGAGTTAATAGTTAGCACCTCAACCCTGCGGCTCTCATCCCGGAAATAACGAAGGGACTTTTCGTCCCTTCATTGTTTCCGGGATGGGGCCCGCAAGATTAGGGCGCTAACTATCGGCCCCACTGTTTGTCCGCAAAATCCATGAACACCGTCCAGTCCGCGATGCCGATGCCGTGTTCGCCTGGGCGGATATGGTAACCCACCGTGTGGTTGAGGAGCTTGTTCTCTTCCGGCATGGAGGCGTTCTTGAGATTGTCCTTGCCTAACCATTCGTAGACCGCGGAGGCCTCCTTGGCCGCGAGAAACTCGCCCTCGGGATCCGCCCAGTCATCGCCGGTGGCGCTGCAAACGAGCAATGGCCGCGGGGCGATGGCGGCGAGGAGCGTGTGCTGGTCCGTGGGCAAATAATCTTCCCGGTCGTTGAAGGTCTTGAAAGCGCCGTTGAACCAGTGGGGAAACGAACCGTTGATCCTCTTGACCGTTTCGCCGTGGCGGCGGCGCGAGAGGGCGGCGCCACCGCAACCGGACTGATTGCTGATGACCAGGGAGAAGCGCTCGTCGAACGCTCCGGCGACGAGGGCCGTCTTTCCGTTGCGCGAGTGACCCATGACCGCGATGCGCTGCGGATCAATGTCAGGCAACTGCACGAGGTAGTCCGCCGCTCGGGAGAGTCCGTAGGCCCAGGCCCGCAAACTGGCCCATTGGTGATCCTTCTGGCTCTCGCCGACATCCCCCGTGAGGTGGGGCTGAATCCCGTCCGTGGAATCATTCAGGTCGGGATCCAGATCGCCATGATAGACCGTGGCCACGGCGTAACCCCGATCGATGATGGCCTCCACGGGCCATCGGCTGGCCGACGTTCCCCGCGATGCCGGGGTCGCCCGATTGTCCTTCACGCCCTCGCCGCGGCTCGGGACCCAGTTCGACGTGATCGTCACCTCAGGATCGGCTGTGGTCGTGTGGTTTCCGTGAAAGTTGAGCCCAAGAAAGGCCGGGGCCGGGCCCTGACGTTTGTTCGGCACGTGGAGCAGGATGTCCATGGGCGGCGTCTCGCTGGGGCCGAAGTGGACGCGGACTTCGCGCTTGGTGGCTTTCCCGTCCAGGGCGCGCCGATCTTCGCGCAGCACCTGAAAACGGAGTCTGGTGGGCGCCCCCGGAGCGAAGCCGTACTCGTAGAAGGCTAACTGATCGCAGAGGGCCGCCCTCATCCCGGGCCACTCGCCGGTCGAAGGCGCAGGCGAGCCTAACAAGGCCGGCAGCGCGGCATTTTCCGGGAGATCGTCCACGGGCGCCAGTGTCTTGACGGCCCGGGCAATCTGCGCCCTGATCGGCAGTTGAGCGAGGATTTTGCGGGCGACCTCGCCTGCGAGGACCTGGGAGCCCTCGGGAAAAAAGTGGACGTCGGCCTGGCGCTGGATCTCGTTGGCGCGGGCCGCGGCAAAGGTGTAAAGATCGTTGATGGGCACGCCGCGCTTCCGCATGACGGCGGCCGCGGCCTCGTTGTAGCGGACTTCATCGCCGGGAACACGGCCCTTGGCCCCCTGGGGAATGGGCGTGGTGGCGCACCAGGTCAGGGCCGCACCCGTCTTCTGCAGGCGGTCTAGCAAGCGCGTGATATTTTCGGCATAGACCTTGACCGGCACCATCTGCTCACCCTGGGCCACGTCCGTGAGCCTGCCACTGTGGCGAGGCGTGGCGCCGGGCGCGATGTATTTCAGATCGTGCAGACCCCAATTGAAGTGAATCACGTCCCAGGGTTGATCGCCTAACCAAGACTCGAGTTGTTCCAGCCCCCGGATCGTCGGACCACAGTTCGCCGGCGGCCGGTGGACATTGGCCACGCCGGAGAGCAGTTCTCGAACCGCTAGGGTGTAGCCGATGGAGATGGAATCTCCGATGAGGAGCACGCGAGGCAAGCCCGGCACGTCCTCGATGGGATCGAGCGGCTTGGGTTTCGGCGTTGAAGTTTGACTGAAAGTAACACCCACGAGACTAAGGAGGATGATGAGAATGATGCGCATGACAACTTCTCACCATTCGCGCGCGGGAAAGCAAGCCTTCAACGTGGAGGAGGAGCGGCCGGGCGCTCCTCTGGGTGTTCTTTGTCGGCCGGGCGCATTTTGGCGTTGCCGCATCGGGGGCCTGGGCTCATAACCTTGGCCACACCACGCTCATGGAATCCAATTTCACCACCCTCGACTGGATTATCGTCGGCGCCTACCTGCTGGGCACGGTGGCCGTGGGTGTCTACGTCAACCGTTTCATCAAAGGGATGGGCGACTTCCTCGTGGCCGGCCGTTCGCTCAAGACCCGGTTGGGGGTGGCCACCATGATCGGGTCCGAACTTGGGCTCGTGACTGCGATGTACTCGGCTCAAAAGGGGTTCACTGGCGGATTCGCCGCCTTTCATATTGGCCTGCTAGCCGGAGTCACGGCGCTCGTGATCGGGTTGACCGGCTTCATCGTCGTCCCGCTGCGCCGGACCGGCGTGATGACCATCCCCGAATTCTATGAGCAACGTTTTGGAAGTCGCCGCCTGCGCATCTTCGGCGGCCTCATCTTGGCCGTCTCGGGAATCCTCAACATGGGGCTCTTTCTCAAAGCCGGGGCCGTCTTTGTCACCGGGCTGACCGGGATTCAGGATGCCACGGCGATCAAGGCGGTCATGACCGTGATGCTCTTATTGGTTCTCGTTTACACCGCCCTGGGGGGCATGGTCTCCGTGATCATCACGGACTATGTGCAGTTTGTCGTCCTCTCATTCGGCCTTGTCTTGGCCTGTTTGGTGGCCGTGAGTCAGTTAGGCTGGCAGAACATTGTGGAGACGGTCGACGTCGTTCACGGTGCGGCTGGGTTCAATCCCTTTGACGGTGAGGGCTTCGGTCCGTCCTATGTCGTGTGGATGATTTTTCTCGGCATCGTCTCCTGTGCCGTGTGGCAGACGGCGGCCATCCGCGCCTGTGCCGCGGAGAACGAGCAGGTCGTCAAGCGCCTCTACACCTGGTCATCCCTCGGATTCATGATCCGCTTCATGATCCCGCAATTCATCGGCATCTGTGCCCTGACCTACCTCTGGCAGCATGACGCCGGTCGTGAGCTGTTCTTCCATCCGGACGGAAAACTCATCGAAGACGAATCCCTCCGCGCCATGCCGGTCTTCCTCAGCCAACTCCTGCCCGTGGGCGTCATCGGGATTGTGGGCGCTGGGATGATCGCGGCCTTCATGTCCACCCACGATACCTACTTGCTCTGCTGGGCCTCGGTCCTGGCCGAGGACGTGGTGCAGCCATTGAGCGGCGGGCGCCTTTCTCAGAAAACGCGGCTCTTGGTCACCCGGGTCTTTCTCTTCATCATCGCCGCCTTTCTCCTCATCTGGAGCATGTGGTATGAACTCGGCCAGGATCTCTGGGATTACATGGCCGTCTCCGGGGCGATCTACTTTACCGGCGCCTTCGCCGTGATGCTCGCCGGACTCTACTGGAAGCGCGCGAGCACCACCGGCGCCTTCCTCGCGCTCTTTGCCGGCATCTTCGCCCTCCCGGGCCTCGAGCCCGTGCAACGCCTCGTCGGTGTCTTCGAGCGTTTCGATGCCAAGGGTATCAGCGGGGCTCACGTGGGCCTGGCCACCACTGTCTTGGCCGTGGTGCTCATGGTACTTGGCTCACTCGTCTTCCCGGATAAGAATCCCACCAAAGGAGACTCGACATCATCGTGAACGGATTCTGGATCATCTTCTGGGCCGCGTTGTTAGGCCTGACCCTGCTTGCCTATACCACACTCGCCGTCGTCGTCACCATTGGCGGTTATCAAGACATCCGAGCGATGTTTCGCAAGCTCCGGGAGCGGGATGAGTGATTGGCCGCCAATGGTCGGGAAGGGCATTTCAGGCTAGTTAGTCTTTCTTTTGATCCCAGAGCCGGTAGGGATCGTCGAGACGCCGTTGCTCCTGTAGCAAGAGTTGTTCGAGTTCGCGGCGTTGCTCGGCATAACGCGGATCGACCGCCAGATTGCGCTGTTCTTTTCTCGGTGTCGCACTCGTGAGGGCGATCACCCCGGGAGCGTGGTGTTCTTCGAGATACTCGTGCGGGTTCTCCGCCAGATTAAACAACTGCGTCTGCCGCACTTCACCATCGAGGACGTCATACTTGATGAGCTTCCAGTCGCCGCGCTTGACGCAGCGCATGCCCGGCTTGGTCCCACCGCTGTAGACGCCGTAGAGGACCTCCCGGATGGTCTCCCGGCGGCCCTCCAGCACGGGGCGGAAACTGATGCCTTCATTGGTCTTGGGCGCTTCGATCTCTGCGAGGTCGCACAGCGTGGCGAGCACATCCAGGAGGTAAATGTTTCCCGCTGCGCGTGAGCCCGGTTCGATGCCCGGCCCCTTGGCGATGAAGGGAACGCGCCAGGTGTGCTCGTAGAGGTTCTGTTTGCCCTGCAAGCCGTGGCGGCCGATGGCCATGCCGTGATCGGCGGTGTAGAAAATGTAAGTGTTCTCCAGTTCTCCCATGGCTTGGAGTTTTTGCAGCACGCGGCCGATCTGAATGTCGATGTTCTCCACGCAGGCGAACTGTCTGCCTAACTCATTCCGGATCGTGCGTTCATCGCGCTTCTTCCAAACGCCTTTGACCGCCACTTCATCGCGCAGATTGGGATGGCCGTGATGAAAAGGGTGGGCCGGCAAGTAGTTCTTCGGAAGCGCCGGCTGTTTTGCATTCGCCGGCGGCAGGACGTTGGGATCGGTGTGATTCACTGCGCCATATTTCTCCAGCAGTTCCGGCGTGCCATCGCGAACGTCATGGGGATGAGAGAAGCCAAAGTAGATGAGGAAGGGCGACGGGTCTTCATCTCCTCCTTTGCCGGCCTCACGCTTTTCCAGGTAGTTCAATACCTGATCCGCGTGCCAGGCGCTGCCCGTTTCGGGCGTGCCGCCCCGTTTGCTGGCGTCGTTGCGGATCGAGAATTTGGCGTTGGCCGCCTCGTAGCTGTTGCCTCGTTTGCAGGTGCGCATCGTTTCATAACCGGCTCGATTGAAGACCGCCGCCAAGGTGTGCTCCGCCAGATCCGGCGGCACCAATGTGGGATCGGCGGCATTGGGATTGCGTTTGAAGTTCTCCCCTTGTCCGGAATGTGCCAGACACTGCGGCCGGACATGATCATGTGGCGCGAAGGCGTGCAGACCCCGCCGGCCCAGGCACCCATGTGATGCGCACCGTCAAGAGTCATGCCCTCGGCCGCCAAACGGCTGAGGACCGGCGTGTCCAACGGCGACTCCGGATCGTAGACCTTCAGGTCATAGGGCGACTGGTCGTCGACAATGATGAAGAGAAAATTGGGCCGGGCACGAGTTTCGGCGGCCGTCGTCCGTGCGAGACCGCTGGCGGTGATGCAGAGCAGCAGCAGCAGCAGCAGCGTCATGGAGCAGCGAGACGCGCGCAGACGCGGCAGCAGGGTGGGGTGTGGCGGTTGGACGTTCATCGGTGAAAGACACCCCGGGAAGGCCACGGTGTCGCGAGTCCTCGCCTGATCCCTTCGCAATCCGCATACGGGTTGGGTGCTTCCTGATCTAGCCATTGAATCGAGTGGGACGTGGTCGACGGCAAACGGTAGCAAGGAGGAAAGCCCCCAGGAGTAAGGTCACCGAGGGCTCTGGGATGGCACCGAGCGGGATGTCGGGATGAGGACCGGGTAGCAATCCCGGACTGCTCCAGCGGTCGACAAAATCCGAGCCTAGCCCGCGGAACATCGGCTCCGTCCGTTGGGGAGGTAGCGTGGGCAAGAACGCCGATAATGGAGCGCCATCGGCAATCGTGCGAACTGGCGGTTGGGCGAACCACATTAAGAAATGAGCGGAACCGTTCTGGTCGAGCGGAACTCCCATGACGGTCAAGCCAGGGGACGGACTGGGGAACGCGGATGCCCCTTCGTCGATGTTCCCCGGGATCGTCGACCTCAACCCGATACGGAGTGTTCCTGGGTTGCTAGGGCCGGCGTAGAGGACGAGTTCCTCAATGGCCCCCAAGAAAGAATTACCTTCGTCCCCGGGATAGGTGTCGACGATGTCCTCGTTGAAGGTCCATTGAACCAGAATCACGTCCCCACGCGACCCGATCACGTTCTGGTGGTACATTTGAACCACGGCAATCGACTCCATGACACTGGCCATCAGGCCCAATAGGAATACTGAAAGGAATCTCTTCATCGTCGACAGAATCACTGTATCTTTCCCAGATGCAAGTGGGTCGAGCGCCCGATAGGGTCGAGCAACGGTCTCATTTCCTCGTCGACCAAAAAATCCATGGCCGCCACTACTTCGAGGGCCAGTTCTTGAGGACGGCTGCCCCTAGCGAACCGCCAAGGGTCTCGGCGTGAGCGCGGGCTCTTTCGGGCTCTTGTTTGGACCACCTCCGGTAGGCGTCCCGAAGGAGCTTCTGGAATGCAGCCGTGTCGGAGAGCCCCTGCTCGAGGGCGAAGGCTTGCACGCGATCCAGCGCGCCTTGCGGATCCTTGGAGATCTGTTGGTTTGTCAAGACTCTGGCCATCGATATCCGCCCTCCATCCGTCATCTCTTCAGCAGAGATCACTTCAAAGGCGCGTTCGGGGTCTGACGTTCCGAGCTGTCGGGCAACGCGCATCCTCATCTTCATTCGGGGCGTAGCCTCGGTCATGAATTCGTCTGCCAGAGCCAATGCCTCTTCCGGATTGGTGCCTGCAGCGGACGCTTCCCACTGCAACCGGCTCGCAAAGCGGAGATCTTCATCCTCCAGGCCTTCGGCCCATTCCCAAGCGCCGCGGAGGTCCTGTTTGCGCCAGTAGTCCATCAGTGTCGAACCTGCCTGCAGGCGAGCTGAGAGGCTGCCAAATCGTCCCACAGCCGCTGCGGCTTCCTTCAAATTCCGACCGGCGAACACTTCCATGATCGAGGCCGTGGTATCCGGGGACATCATTCCGGCCAGCTCGACCAAGGCCATGGCCCTGTCGGGATCAATTTTGGCCAGCTCACGGTAGATTCTGTTTTCGATCGTCGGATCCGATTCAAGGATCTCGGCCATTTCCTCGAGCGATAGCCGTACCAAGAGTTCCCCCGTCAACGGCGCTCTGCTGAACCAAAGCGCCCGTTGCGGCGTTGGCGAGCCTGCTAGCCGGTGGGCGAGGATGAATTTCGCCACTTCGGAAGGAGTGGTTTCCGTCAACTCTGACACTCGCTGATCAAGCCGTTGCGACGAGTCCAAACTCACGGTGGCCGCCCAGTTGCCGGTCGTCGCGATGTGCGACGACAAGCTACCCGATCGGGAAGCTTGTCGATCTCCCAATAGCGACTCACGCGGCGAAATCACAGCCGGAGGCAGGGATGCTTCAGGCTCTGACGAACGGAGCAGAGGCTCGACGATCCAACCGGCGATGCCGGCCAAAATGATGCCAATAATGGATTGATAGCGCATGAGCTAGTCGAGAGCGATTGATGCGCCGCCGGGGTCAGCTTCCCTCCAGCGAGATTCCACTTCCCCCCATGAGCTGCCGACGCACTTCCGGATCGGTCAGCGTGTTGGCCCAGCGCCAGGCCACATCGAAGTCTGGAACAACAACGCCTTTTCCCAGGGCGACCTGGTCCAACAGTCCCCGGATGGCCCCATCCCGGCGTGAACCGTGTGTGATTTCTAGCAGTGTGGTCGAAGCTTCATTGGGGGCCGTCCGCATCCATTGTTGCCAGAGCGCTTCATAGTGGGGTGGATTGGCCAAGCCATCAGGCAAGCTTTGGAGCCAATCGAAAGCCTCTCCTGGGTTCCGCGCTGCCCACAAGCTAACGTTAGTCTTGACAACACCATCCGTCACCTCTGGCGGGAGATGTTGCCATTCGTCTACCGTTTCGGCGATCTGATGGAAGGAGAACATCGAATGCCTCAGTAAGGTGCCCAAAGCTCGATCGTGATCCAGCCCTTCGAGGTCGCTGAGGGCGATCATCCGTTGTTCGAAATTCGGCTGCTGCTGTGCGAGGATTCCAAGTGCCAAGGCCTCACGAACTTCTCCAGGGGGTAGAATCTCAAGCAATCCCGGGACGTCTTCCGCTCTGGTTGTCAAGGTGTGGTTGATGTCAATCAGTTCGCGCTGCAGCTTCTCATCGTCCAAGCCTGCGATCCATGTGAGCAGGTCTGCAGGATCTTCAAATGCAATACGTTTGAGGAGTTCATCAATACCGAGAGCAAAGACATCCTCGCGGTCTGTCATAAGAAGGTCATCCGTGTGATGCTTGATCAGCGTCCAGGCGGCTTGATGATCCGAGGCGGCCACGGTGGAAAGAACCGACTTCAAAAGCGCGCGCTGCTGGTCCGGATCTGCCTGGGCGATATCGAGCACCCATTGAAGGGTCGCTACGGGATCAGTGCGGGCTTGGATTTTCGCCGCGATGCCTAGCAGTTTCATGCGAAGACCATCGTCCTCCATGCCCATGATGGTCTCAAGGGCCGTGGAGAAATCCTGCAACAGCCAAGCTTCATAGGCCGAGGAAACGTGCGGCCCGGCATCGTTGGTTCCGTTATCGTTCGACGCCAGGAATCGGCGAGGGCGCCGGCGGACCTCATGGTCGGCAAGTTCGTCTTGAACGGCCTCGATCAGCGCTCCGGAGAATAGCGCTGGGTCCTCTTCCGTGAGGGATTTCGCCTTCTCTGCGAAGCCCGTGCGATCCAATTCCGCCCAGCGGACGAGAAGCACCCGCCATTCGAGCTCCGTGCAGGCCGGCTTCTGGTGCAACCAGGCAACGATCTCGCTTCGTCGCGCATTGGCAGCCCATTGCGCGATTCCGAGGAGCCGTCGATTTGGTTCGAGCGATAGATAGGCGTCCGGATGCGTTGGTGGGAGAGACTCTGGTGCGGCGATTGTGCCGACCGCCTCCGAGGTCATCGAGAGATCGCTCTCAGGCGATCCACGCTCACCAAGCCACGCTCGTCCACCAGCGGCCAAGGCAAATGCCGCTACCATGGCGAGGCTCTCCCGAATCATGGGCAGACGATAACAAAGGCAATTCTCTCAGACCAGCCTCGAACGCTCACGCGATCGTGCGATTTGCAGTCGTAGAATGAATGACAGATGATTAATTATGGAAAACATAGCCAATCAGACTATCCAGCTGTTTCCTCAG
>JANQJH010000340.1 GCA_028281705.1 Verrucomicrobiales bacterium | reverse complement strand
GTTGCAAGTCCACTGCCATGGTCAAGGCTGCGATGGCGTCCTCCCAGTTAGCCCTGACAATGTAAATGACACCGAGAAAGGATACCATCTCCGCGTTCTCGGGCTCAATGGCCACGGCCTTCTTCAGGGAGGCGACAGCGACCTCGGACTCTTCCAAATAGTAACTGGCCACGCCGTGCATGAAATGGGCCCGGCCGCTCTGAGCATCTGCCAGGATAGCACGATCGAAGCAGCTGCGGGCCTCTGCCACTTGATTCAATCGAATCTTGGTCACCCCGAGATTGCACAAGGTCTCCACGTGTTGAGGAGCGAACTGCAAGATATCTTCGTAATGAGTCGCCGCGTTTTCGTAACGGCCAATCCCGTAATTGTACGCCGCGGCCTCAGCGGAACGCTCAATTTTCCGGTCCACCGAATCGCCACCACCTAACACCGGCGCGGCCCCCGAGACACCGAGGAGAGCGCTCTCCTCTTCGGACAAGGGAGTTTCCTCGACAAGAGAGTCGATCTTGGCCACGAGTTCGTCGGACCCGGATTCCCACTGCTTCAGTTCTTCAATGATCAGCGCCCGCTTCTGCTGGCGTAGCACCTGCTGCTTCAGTTGGCGATGAATGATCTTGCGGAGCAACTCGTTCTCCTCCCGCGCCCCGACATTTTCGTCAGACAGGGGAATCATGGACAACTCCTGATCGGTCTCTTCGAGAGAGCCCTGCAACTCCAACAAGCGCTGCTGCGAGGCCTCATATTCCTTCTTCACCGTGGCCAGCTCAAACCGCAATTGGCTCACCTCCTCCCGGAGACGATCGATCTCGGCCTGGTCTTCGAGCTTCTCGAATTCCAACTCATCCACGCGCGCCTGGGCGGCGTTGAGCTGCTCCCGCAGGCGCGAGTTCTCCGTGATGAGATCGAGCGAGGACTCCCCGGTCTGGAGCCCCTTGATGATCGCCGCCATGTCATCGCGCTGCTGAATGAGGTCCTCTGTTTGCAGGGTCAGCTCGGCGATCTGGGTTTGCGACTCTTCGAAGGCCGCCAGCACTTCCGTGGTGTGGGCATTTTGCTCCCGGAGTTTCTCCGAAGCAGCCGAGAGCTGCGCCGTTAATTCATCCACCTGGTTCTGCAAGGCGACCACGCCCGATCCCTCCAGACGCTCCAGTTCGCTCCGAGCCTCCTCCAGTGCCCGCTCCAAATTTGCCACCTTCTCCCGCTCCAAGCCGAGGTTCCGGTTGGCCGCCGCCGTGTTGTCGGCCTGATCCTGACTCTGGCGGATGAGCCGCGCCCGATCCTGGCGCAGGCGTTCGACCTCACGTTGGAGCATCTGAAACTTCTGTCGAGGCGTGGCCGCTCTCGGCGGAGTGGCGATCCCATCCGGCCGCTTGCGGCTATCGGGAATTCTCACACTAGGCCGCCCCGGCCCCGTTCCCCGGGTGGGGAGTTCCAAATCATCGTTCCCACCCTCGGCCGGCCCCTGCCCCTCGGCCTCCGGCTGCACCTGCTCCGCCAACTGCTGCAGGCGCCGCTGATCCGAGCGCACCTTCTTGCGCCGGGACTCCAGCATCTCGGTCTGCCAGGCGGGCCAACGCCGCGCGATGGACGCATACATCTCCCCCGCCTCCCGGCACTTGCCCGCCGCCGCCGCATACTCTCCCGCCGCCTCCAGCTTTCTCACCTCCCGCAGGAGCATGAATCCCTGGAGGAAAACGTCCGACGGTTTCATCGCCTCGGCGGCACGGCCACTGTTCCCCGCGAAGAGGAGAACAAGCATTGTGAGAGGCAGCATCCAGCGGACGAAGATTCGAGAGGACATGCGACGGTAAGGGTAAGTAAATTTAGCGATAACGCATCGGACCTTCGAAGCGCAAGCGGAATCCTTCAACTCGTCTCTGGCCGATTTTTAGTTGCATTCTCCTAGGGACACGACAGGGTTGGCCTCAACCCCGTGAGTGCCACTTTGAATAGGCAAGTGCTTGTGCTCAACCGGTTGTGGCAGCCGGTCAATATGTGCTCGGCTCGTCGTGCGATCACCCTTGTGTTCCTTGGGCATGCCCATGTCGTGGGCACGGACGAAGATGATGAGTTCTTCACCCACGACGTCGACTCCTGGCTGGCCCACTCGTCCTCACACTCCGAGGGAAAGAACGTGGTCCGCTCCGTCTCCAGTTGTTTCCGCGTTCCCGAGATCATCGTCCTCTCTCTCTTCGACAGACTTCCCAAGAAACAGGTCAAGTTCACCCGGGAGAACATCTATCGCCGCGATAGCTTCAGTTGCCAATACTGCGGGTTCGAGTTCCAACCGAAAGAACTCAATCTCGATCACGTCGTCCCCCGGGACAAGGGAGGCCGCTCGACGTGGGAAAACGTCGTCACGTCCTGCATCCCCTGCAACACCCGCAAGGCCAACAAACTTCCCCGAGAAGCCAACATGTATCCTCGGGGCGAGCCCAAAGCGCCAAGTTGGCGCCCACTCTTCAGTACCACGCAACGCCCCCTGCCATGCGATAGCTGGGGCCATTTCATCGATCTCAAGGAGAGCGATGTCGTCCTCACGGATTGACTTCCGGACAAAGCGAAACTCAGGGACTAAAGTCCCTGCCACTTTCCTATTTCCAAGAATGTGGGAGGGACTTCAGTCCCTCTTTCATTTTAGCGAACTCAGAGTCTGAGGCCCCTATAGAAAGCACCCCCTCTCACAAAGACAATCGCTATTTCTCAAAGGCCATCTTGTCTTCCAATCGCCGGGCAATCCAGGAAATGGGCAAGGTGAGGATAAGGTAGCCCAAAGCCAGAGGCAAGAAAGTCTCAAAGGGACTAAAAGTCTCCGAGTTCACTTTGCGTGCATTGAAAGTGAACTCATTCACCGCGATGGCAAAAAGGAGAGACGAATCTTTGACCAAGGACGCCGACTGCCCCGCATACGCCGGGAGCACTTGGCGGATGGCTTGGGGAAAGATGACGTGGAGATAGGTTTGTGCCGAACTCAGCCCAATGGCCCTGGCGGAATCGATTTGGGACTTGGGAATCGCCTCAATGCCGGCGCGGAAGATCTCACTCAGGTAGGCTGCGGAGAAGGCGGAGATGATCAGGATCCCGGCCCAGAACGGATCGTCCAGGCGCAAGCGCTCAAAGACGACGTAGTAGCCAAAGAGGATTTGCACAATGAGAGGAGTGCCCCGCACCAGCTCGACGTAGAAGCGGCTGAGACAACGGACAAACAAGATCGGTGATCGCTGCCCAAACATGACCACGACGCCGAGAACGGTACTGAGAACGAGCGCTCCCACCGAAACAAAGAGCGTCACCCACCATCCCTGGATCAACCGGTTCCGGTGCTTGTACTCCAGGATGGTACTCCAATTAAACTGATAGGCGAGCCCCGCGAAAAAGACATAACTCCCAAGCCCGACAAAGAGAAACACCAGGAGCCACGCCAGGGCCTGGCGGGGCCAGGGAGGAGAACCGACAACGCCAACGCTCATCCCTTGGTCAATCGAAAATGAAGGGGATGCCCTGAGCCTCAAAGGCCTTTTTCTCTTCCGCCATGTAGCGGTCTGCCAAGGCCTCGAATCCCTCGTCAGCGCGGAACTTCTTGAGAAAGGCGTTCACTTGCTCCCGGAGCGCATCCTCACCATGACGCAAGCCCACGGCCCAGCTCTCCGCCCGGATCGGCTTCAAGATCGCCCGCGTCGATTCCGGGTGGGCCTTCCAACTGTTGTAAATCGTAATCTGATCGTAGACAAAGGCATCCGCTTTGCCCTGCATCACCTGGAGAACGCAATCGCTCGCCTGATCCAGTCGAATCATCTCCGCCATCGGAAGGTGCTCACGCACATAGGCTTCTCCCGTGGTTTCTCCTTTCACCGCAATGCGCAATCCCGGCGTCTGCAATTGCTCGGGACCCTCAATCTTCGAATCCTTGCCCACCAGGGTACACAAACTATTGGTCACGTAGGGATCGGAAAACGCGATCGATTTCTCCCGCTCCGCCGTCTTCGTCATGGAGGAGATGATGAGATCGATCTTACCCGTGCGCAACGCCGCGATGATGCCGTCCCACCCCACATTGACGATCTCGATGGGACGGCCCAGGTGTTCTCCCAGGGCCTCTGACATCCGCACACTGATCCCGTCCGGCTCGTCTTCCGCATTGGTCATTTCAAACGGAGGGTAAGTGAGTTCCATCCCGATCCGGAGGACGTTGGGATCGCGTTTGGCGCAGTTACTGATTAGTCCGGCCAATAAGACCACGGCGAGAAGGATACGGAACATGGGGCGACGAATAGGATGATGATTCATGACTCTGACTCAATGGAAGGGCTCTAACTCGAAGAGGATTCCAGGCGCGTGCCGGCATGCGGAGAAATGAGCCCCGCGGAAAATACAAGTTTGGTCGCCTCTTCCAACGACATGTCAGACTCCATCACGCGATCGTCTTCGACGATAATGACAAAGCCCGTCATGGGATTAGGCGAGGTGGGGACGAACACACTGGTCACCGCCTTTTCGATCTGTGGATCCATGTAGTTGCCCGTGACGAAGCCGATGAGGCGCGAGCCGGGCGAAGGGTATTCGACATAGACCACTCGTTGGAAGCGGCGGTTCGCCCCATAGGTTCGGAATGACTCAATGGCCTGCTTCATCCCACGGTAGATGAAAGCGATGATGGGGATCCCAAGGAAGAACGCATCAACGGCGGCCAGAACGCGTTTGCCGATCACGTTCCGCCCCATGAACCCAAGCCCGAGAACGATGCCCAGCATGATGGCAAACCCCGTCGCGCTCACGACAAGACGCGGCGGGTTGATGGAGTCCGGCAGCAAGATGGCCACCAGGGGTTGACTCAACTTCTCGATCGCCTTGTAGACCAGGATGAGAAGCGGCGGTTCGCCCCATAGGTTCGGAATGACTCAATGGCCTGCTTCATCCC
>JANQJH010000322.1 GCA_028281705.1 Verrucomicrobiales bacterium | reverse complement strand
GTGGCGGCCGCGGCGGTCAAGAACGCCTCCGTGGCCGTGTCCTGGGGCGTTGTTCCCGTCGTACAGAGGCTTCTCTCCAGTTTTCCGGCTGGAGGTACGGTGGCTATTCTGACGGTGGCCTCAGTAGGGGCGATCGTCATTCATCGTCAGTGGGATCGCGGTTCGGAGACGGGGCCCCAGGTCACGGCACAGGCATCGCCTAACGGCGTCCTGTTAGCAGGTGCCCTCGAGACCGAAAGAACGTTCCTCCCCGCGCGCGTGATGGCCGTCGATGCCATTGAGGCCATCTACGCGCTGTCAGTGGCGGATCGGGAGCCCCGATTGCAGCGCCTGGTGAAACATCTCGAGTCCGTGGACGATCGGGATTACCTGACGGATCTCTTCCGGCGTTGGACCGCCCTGGATCCGCCTCGAAATGCCGAAGAAGCGGTCGCGCTGTTCCGGGCCAACCAGGATGACGTGGCGCGTGCGGCCCTCTTTGGAGAGCTCCTGGCGATTCCCGTATCCACTTGGTTCTCCACCGACGAAACTGAGGCCTCGGCCTGGGTGAAAGCCCTGCCGCGCACGGACTACGCCGAGTCCTACGCCTTCGAGGCCGTTCTCCAGGTCCTGGCGGCACGGGATGTGGAAAAAGGTTATGCCTGGCTCATCGAGCGTCCCTACAATCGGGAGCGTGCGTTTGAGATCTTGGCCGAGGCCATGGCCGGGGAGGGGGCGGAACGCGCTCTCCAATGGTTAGGCAACCTGCCCGAGCCCGAAGAAGTGATTTATCAGTCGAACCTCGAAGGCGGTCCGCAGCTCCGTCGGGAGGCGGATCGGCCTGTGTCCGCCTTGTTGACGGCGCTGATCCCGCGTCTCTACAAGTTGGATCGCGAGGCCGTGTGTGACTGGTTGATGGAGCAGCCAAGCTCCGGTGCGGTGGCGGAGGTGATCGCACAGGTTTGCCGCCAGTGGGCCGAAGAGGCGCCGCGCGAGGCGGCCGATTGGGCTCTGTCAGTGCCACAGCCCGAGGAGCGGCGCCAAGGGGCCGCCGGAGTGATGCAGGCCTGGGCCGGGCGGGAGCCCGAGGAAGCCTTGAGCTGGGCGCTTTCGATCTCGTCGGAGCCGCTACGTTGGCAGAGCGCCGACCTTGGATTTCGAGTCTGGCTGGCCGGGGGAGAATCCGTGCTCGGAGCTCCGACCACCTTTCTCCAGCCGTTGGCGACGAAGGAGAGAGCCGCGCGTCTGTTTGCCGCTCTGGGCGACCGGATTCCGTTGAGTGAGGGGGCGTCATGGATAGCGACCTTGCCTCGAGGCGCCAATCGTGAGGCCGCGGTGGAACATGTATTCTATCGCTTTGGTCAGGAGGCACCCGGTGACGGCATTCCTTGGCTTCTGCAGGCATCGGAGGCGCGGGACCAGTTCATTGGCACCGAGGCGCTGGCCAAGGGATGGTTGGTCTCGGGAGGCCGCGACAAACTCGAGGCCTGGAAGGCCGAACTCGAAACCGACTCCACGCATTTTTACGGGGTCCTGGCCGCAGAGGCTTCGATCCTCGGGGCCTTCAATCCGGAGCTGGTCCGGGAAAGGATCCTGGCACTGCCAGACCATGAACAGCGCGATGCCGTCGTCGTTCGCCTCATCGAGAGGGTCATCTACCGCTCCGCCGCAGACGCCAAAGAGGCTCTCGGGTGGGCCCGGGATCTCCGTCAGGAGGAACTGCGGCAGAGCACCGAAGGCCGGATTCGGCAGGCCCTGGTGGAACATGAGCGGCGTTCACCGGGTACCGTCCTCCCGGATGTCGAGCGGTCTCCGTTGCATCGGCAACCCCTGGATGATCTCGAGCGCCAGCTGGCGGCCTTGGCCACGATGCCAGTGGCGCCGGGCAAGTGAAGGGTCTGAGACTACCTATAACTAAACTTCGACCTTGTAGTTCAGTTGGTGTTCATCGCCGGGGAGGCCGCGGAATCCCCAGTTGTGTTTGGGGGTTTCGAAAATGGTGATCTCGAGATCGTTGGGCCCGATCCCGCACTCGCGCTCGGCGCGTTCAAAGAGCAATCGGATGAGCTGTTTCTTGGCGGCCACGCTACGTCCCTCGAACATGCTGATCTCGAGAATGGTGTAGCGCTCCGTCCGGCCCGCGGGCGCATAAAAGTCGCTCGGATCGAGCGGGAAAAAGCGATGGGCGCGTTTGTCCGCGGGATAGTCGAGAGCCTCCATGATGCAAGAGTGGATCACATCGGACAACTCGCGCTTGATGGGATCGAGATGGGTCTGCAGGCCGTAGATTTTGATTTGAGACATGTGATGGGTTTGTTTTTTGCAGTTTGAATGGACTCTGGCGAGAGAAGCACGCACGTTTGGCGGACAGGAGTGTCCGCATCGCTTTGGGGAAGACTGGCTGGTTCGTTAGTCATCCGTCATGACGCAGGGCACCAAAATGGCGTCGCGCATGCCGTGGATGATTTTCTTTTCCGCGGGCACGATCGTGGCCAGGACGCCGTGGAGCGCAGGCTTGCCGTGGTCGTCGGGCAAATAGTAAGGGCAGAGGCGCACCCGGCCCTCCATCAGTTTCATCGAAGCGGATTCCTCGTCCCAGTAGGGGTGGACGACGCGCTTGCCTTTGTGGAACCGCTGCAGGAGATAGGGGTGATGGCTGAAGCTCTCCACCGCGGTGATCAAGGCGGCGGTCCACTCGTCCTGGCTCAGATCCTGACCGATACTCACACTCCGGCTTCCCCAGGCGAGATCGGAAAAGCCGCTGATTTTCAAGACCAACTGGCGCTCGCTCTGGGTGAAGTCGGCCAACTCGCTCCAACTGTTGATGTCGAGACCCGGTAAGACCGCGTGATGGGGGAGCGGCGTGGGATCGATGACCCAGGACTCCGGAATGATCTCGCGGAGAAAGGCCTCGTTGCTCGCTCGCAGTTCGCGGATCCAGTGCTTTCGCAGCGGACGCATGTGAAACAAGGCTAACCAAAGTTTCTCTTCCAGGTAGGCCTTGTAAGGCGGCGTCACTCTGGCAATTCCGTCAAGGACTTGCTGTCCCAAATGATGCGCTCCGACAATGTTGTCGAGGTCGAAGAGTTCAAGGAACCGGTAGACGGCCCGGTAATGCGCGGCGGGATAGTCATCCGCCTTGAGCGCTCGCCAGATGGTGCCCTCGTGAAAGAAAACTTCGTTCAAGCGGCGGGCGAGCCAGGCCATCTCAGGACGATAATCGGCCGATTCATCGGAGATGAGGAAGTCACCTCCCTTGATGAGGATGCGGCGGAACCCGGCGAGCATGCCCGTCTTGCCTCCGATGAGCCGTTCTTGGGGGTCCCACTGGCTGTAGACCTCGTTCAACCATGCGGTGACCCCGATCCCGCCGGGCACGCTATCAATTTCGGTGAGGGCGAGGCCGTCGTCCGTGAGGATGAGATCGGGACGAATGACCTGGGGAACCTCGTCACGGATGGCGCCGGCGCGACCCATGTCGATGATCCAGTCGGGCTTTCCCGCATCGAGATAGGAGGCGATCCAGGAGGGAAGGGTTCCCTTGACACTGCGATGATAGAAGGTGTTGCAGGCGAGTTGAAATCGTCGCAGGATGGGGCCGAGCCTAACTAGAGAGCGAACCGTGGCGCGGGAGAGGGGGAAGGGTTCGGGCGACCAGTGCCACGTCTTTTCCGCAAAGAGACCTTCCGGGGGAAAGGCGGCGCGGATGGCCTCGATGCGGCCCTGGGCTTCGTCCGTTGTCATGCGCGTGTCGGGATCATCAAGGAATCAATGGATGGGTTGCACTCCTTGTCTCTAGTTGAGGAGGCGCAAGGCAGCGCGGATGATTTCGTCGGCCGATTCGTTCCCGCTGAGTTCTCCCTTCTTGCGCAGCTGAGCGATGGCTTTGCGGGCTTCGGATTGGGAATATCCCAGGTGGATGAGGGCGAGCAGTCCGTCGTTGAACGAGTGATCTTCGGTACCCGCTTGCACCGACTGTTCCCAGGCCTCGACCACACCCACCTTGTCCTTGAGTTCGAGAACGATGCGCTCGGCCGTCTTCTTGCCCAGCCCTTTGACCTGGGAAATGAACTCGACATCGCCACGGACGACGGCGGCCTTGAAGTCATCCACGGCGATCCCGCTGAGGACGGCGAGAGCAATCTTGGGACCGACACCGCTGACGCGTTGGATGAGGAGGCGGAAGAGATCGCGTTCCGCAGTGCTGGCAAAACCGTAGAGTGTGTGGGCGTCCTCCCGGACCTGGAGATGCGTGAGAATCTTGAGGCGGCCCTTTTCCTGCCCCAGGACGTCATAGGTCGAGAGTGGGATGAGGACGCGGTAGCCCACGCCGTTGACGTCGAGCGTCAATTGGTTGGGTAGGCTCTCGACGAGTTCTCCGCAGAGGTAGGTGATCATGAAGCAAAGTCCCTAGCGCTCAGGTCCCGATGGGACAAAACTTATTTGGCGCATCGCGGGGCGAGGATGAGGGCGCGGTTCGTGCGCCGGGCCGGGGAAAGTAAGCCAAGTTTTTGATGGTCAAAGAGATATGGATATTTGGCGCCGTCCGGAGGGAAAGGGAAGAGGCCGCATTTGATCACGGGCGAAGCTTCGGCATCGTCATCATCATGAAAGGTTTCATCAACGAGTTCAAAGCCTTCGCCATGAGGGGAAACGTCATCGATCTCGCCGTCGGGGTCATCATCGGCGGTGCCTTTGGCAAGATCGTCTCCTCCCTCGTCGACAACGTGTTCTCCCCCATCATTGCCGCCGTGACCTCGGGAAAGCAGTTCCAGGACAGTTTCAAGATCCCGCTGTCGGCGGGCGCTGAAGCCGCGACCATCAACGTGGGAGCGTTTCTCCAGAGCACGATCGACTTTGTCATCATCGCCTTCTGCGTCTTCATCATCGTGAAGATGGTGAACCGGGCGGTGGACATCCTGGATGGGGATGAGCCCGCAACGAAGGCCAAGAAGGTTCCGGAGGACATTCAGCTCTTGAGGGAGATTCGCGACGCCTTGAAGAAGGGCGGCTGAAACCTGTCCCGCCCGGGCGCAGTTCCGGTCTCCTTTTCTTTGGGAAGGCGTTCCCTATTCCCTGGGGTTACAATCGACCTGCGTCCCAAGGGCTGACACCGTTCGCTCTTTGGGCTAGACTATCCTCCTTGATTCCTCACCCACCCATGCGTTTCCCCTTCCGATCGATCGTGGTTTTGGTCAGCCTCGGGCTGCCGGCATTGTTCAGTTCTACGAAGCTCTCGGCGGCGGAAGACCCGCGTCTGGAGTTCTTTGAAACCAAGATCCGGCCTTTATTCGCCGAGCGCTGCTATGAGTGCCACGCGGCGGAGACCAAGCGAAAGGGCGGCCTACTCCTCGACAGCCGTTCGGGCTGGGAGATCGGTGGCGAGACCGGCCCGGCATTGGTCCCCGGTGATCCGGAGGCGAGCCTCCTCATGCGGGCCGTGAGCTATGAGGAACCGGATCTCCAGATGCCGCCGAAGAACCGTCTCTCTGAGCGTCAGATCGCGGATTTGCGCCAGTGGATTCAAGATGGAGCCTTTGACCCGCGGGAGGGGGACGCCGCCGCCATCGGGCAACCGGCCGAGTCGATCGATATTGAGGCTCGCAAGGCGGCTCATTGGGCATGGCATGCGGTAAAGCCGCCGGAACTGCCGGAGGTGCAGCAGAAGTCCTGGCCGCGGCAGTCTCTCGATTCGTTCATTCTCGCCAAGTTGGAGGAGGCCGGGCTGACGCCGAATGAAGAGGCCTCGCCGCAGGTTTTGCTTCGCCGCCTCTTCTTTGATCTCATCGGTTTGCCACCTTCTCCCGACCAGGTGCGTGCCTTCATGGCGAGCCCCGCGGAGGAAGGTGTTATTGAAGAAATTGATGAGATCGATTCGGAAGCATCGATCAGTAATTTTCTCAAC
>JANQJH010000271.1 GCA_028281705.1 Verrucomicrobiales bacterium | reverse complement strand
GGCCCATGTGTCTTCGTTTCGAGAGGCGCTCCGCCGTGATCCCCGGTTGATGGAGCTGGTGGAGAAGAAGCGATGGGCGGGGCGCTTCGCCGACGAGATCGCGCGGGAACTTGCCAAACGCCATCCCAACACGGATCCCTCGGTGGTGCGCATGGCGTTGCGGCTGGCGGAAGATGGAGGATCACAGATCTCGACGGACGACCTTGCCTGGCACTACGTCTACAACCGGCGTATTCACCGGGGAAAGCTCTACTCGGCTATCAGTGTAGTTCCTGGGTTGGACGGCCTCACACTGCTTCGTCAAACGTGGGAGCGGACGCGTTGGATGGGCCATCGGCGCGATCTCGTGGGCTTGGCCATGGAACACGGGTTGCCGGGCGCCTTGGAAGAGGCCATGAGGCAGCTCTACGGCGAGGGGATCGTCGAGCAAGAGAACGATTCCATCTGGCTAACACAGGTGCGACAAGCGACTGCTTACTCTGGTGACTGGCGGGGTTTCTATGATTGGATTGCGGAGCATGGGGGATCGCTGGTTTATGATGCGGAACTACGGAAATATCGGGTGAGCGTTCCATAGAGGAAGCCTCACGGCTTCCGCTACGAGTTTGGTCACGGTGAGGGAAGTGTCTTCAAAGTGAAGCGGCGAAACCCCCGAACGGGGTCATTGGTCGTCACGGTGATTTCGTCAGTAGGGCCTGGCGGGCTCTCCACTGCGATGGAGACATCACCGCCGATGACCACCCACGGGTCCTGTCCGGTTCGGCTAACCAGCGCGGCCCACGCCGGGTTCACCAGTGTGGGGGTGGATTCGAGGGAGAAGCAAACGTCGTCGGGAAAATCCTTGGGAACTTCAAACGTCACCATATTGCCCTCAATCGAGGCGTTCAGCGGGACGAGCGCGTCCGTCACTCCAGGAGTGTCGCTTGCCGTAGGGTCGGTTTGGAAGAAATACTCCCAGGGTTCGACCAAGCCATCGAGATCGGTGTCGCTACCGCTGCCATTGCTCGGCGGTGGTGGGGTCGCCAATTGATCCCAGTGCCACCAGGCGAAGGGCGTGTCGGCGATCGGTAACTGTGTGGCATTCGAGGCGGCGACAAACCCATAGGCTTCGCCAAACCCGTCCCCATTGGTATCGAGCGAGGATTCGTCAATGGTGATCGTGAGAATCTCCAGGATCTCGTCCTCGAGGTCATCGAGGACCGAGACTTGGAATGAAATCTCCTGCTCGCCGCTGGGCATGGTCACCGTGGCCGTGGTTCCGCTATTGAATCCCGCGAGATTGGTCGAGAAATCGGCGGCGACGGTGGCGCCTTCGAATCGCAGACGGATATCGAGGTCGTTGGTCACCACGACATCGGATTGGATCGTCACAGTGTGAGTGACGGCGTCAGCTTCCACGGTCGATGTACTCAGGCTCGGGATGGGAGCAAAGGTCAGTTGGGGAACGTCGTCCAACGAGGTGACGGTTGCCAGCGGATCACCCAGGACCATGTTTTGCCAGGAGATTACTTGGATACTCGACCACGCCGCCTCCACCCAGGTGCGGCCATTCTCGAAGAATTGGATCGCCAGTGGATCATTCCAGGCCACGGCGAGAGAGAGCGGCTCCCACACGTGACCAAGTGCTAGCGTTCCACCTCCGCCGAGCCAATCGGCGACCTGGGTCTGCTCGGGATGGGGAGGGATGCCTCCGAACTTGCGCCCGTTGTAAGATTCAAAGGAATTGAGGACGGCTCCGTGGGGCAGTTGTCCGGCGCCATAAGTGAGGGCCCATCCCTGGTCATTCTCGGCCGAATGATTTCCGCCGAGGCCGGCGAGAAGGATCACGGGGTCGCGAACAGTTCGGCGCAGCGAGGCCGGAGTTGTTCCAAGGTACTGCTGGCCGTCGAGCCCGAGGTAGAGATCGTTCGTCCGGTCCAGTAGCACCTGCTGCCATCCTTGATTGGAGAGGGCGCTTTCAGCGCGGTCAAAGGCGAGGAAGGAGTCCGTCATGGGATCGTTGTCGAGGATTTCTTGCGAGTCGAGTAGGCTCTGGTTTCCATCCAGCACCGCGGTGAACCGTTTGCGGTCGATGATGATGGATTGCGCACGATCGATCATCGCCTTGACGTCGTCGAGGCTGTTCCCATCGAGTCGAGCAGTGAGGTAGAGCAATCCTGGGTCGTGCGGACTCAGTTTCCAGTGACCGAAGAGGACTTCATTTTCCGGGTTGAGAATGTCGATCTGGTCGAGCTGCACGACTGACAGAGTAGCCACTGACATGGATACAGGAATCGAGCCGGTGTTTTGAAAGAAGGGGTTGAGCACAAAGTTGTCCGCGTGGCTGTCGGCACTGGCATCGGCCTCGTTAGCGGCAAGATCGTGGAAGAGAAGGGTGAGTTCGCTATCGACGGAGGCGTAGGTGAGATTGGTATCGAAGAATCGGGGGAGAATGCCGCCACCGGAGTTGCCCAGGCCCGTGCCGGGGACGTTGATGTCGTCAATCTGATGGGGGATACCCTTGGTCAGGAGGAGGACGCGTACGGATTGCGTGAGTCCTTGATCCGTGAGGTGGGTCCGGAGTTTGTTCCGGATCTTGGTTTCGAAATTGGCGTAGTTGAGACGCCCGGGAGAGAGCGTGGCGTCGTCGAGATTGAATCCCAAGACGCCGGGGCGTTTGGAGGCGTAGTAGGCGTGAATATGATAGCCGTCACTGGTCCCGGCGTTGCCGGGATCATTGTAGATCACCAGGACGTTCTCCGGTGCCAACTGAGCCTGGAGGTGGCCAATGGACAGGGAGAACATGAGGGTGTGTAGCACGCGGATAATGGGGGCGACGCGGCTCATGGTGTGGGGGACATAAACTAGGCCACGAGTAGCG
>JANQJH010000388.1 GCA_028281705.1 Verrucomicrobiales bacterium | reverse complement strand
GACTCCCTGAAGGCGGCAGTGAGCAGGGTTTCAAGGTAGCCGGCCTTCTGCTGACGCACCATCTCCGTGCCGCCGGCTAAAACGACGACGTCGTTCGGCCGCAGGGGCAGGGCCTGTTCCGCCTCGGCGGCTGGGACTTGGACCGCGAGGAAGCCAAAGAGGAAAACCAGCGTTCTCATTGTGCGAGGGCCTGCTTCTCGATTTCGGTGAGGCTCACCCAATGGCCTGCCCGGGCCGAGGCCGCCGCGGCGTCGGTGAAGAGCTGAACGCGCCAGCCGTCTTCCAGAGTGGGATGCATGCCATTGCGCGGTTTGGAGTCGATGACGTCTTGCATGGCGGGAAAGACGTAGTCCTTGAAGCGATTCGCCAGGGGGAGATCCGGCAGGGTATCGATCACCTCCGGCGTGCCGCCGGGTTGGACCAAGGTGAGATGGCCCGAGACGCGATCGACACCGAGGGAGGCATCGGTGCCGTGGAGTTCGAGTTCGGGGGCGATGCCCTTTCGAAAATACGGTGCGTGTGATAGGATGAGAGCGCCCACCGCGCCCTTGGTGAATTCCCAGGCGATGCTGGCGTAGTCCACCGTGCCGCCCTGTTTGTTAGGCGCCGGCTGGGCGTCGCCGTCGTTGCCACAGTCGAGGGCTTCCTCCAAATTGATCTCCCCGCGATCCGTACGGGGCGAGATGGTGGCGGCATGGGCCAGCACACGCTCGACCTCGTCTCCCAGGATCCAGCGCACGGTGTCATAGGCGTGTGAACCGACGTCGGCGATGCTGCCCGCCGCGGAAAGGCCGGGATCGTCGCGCCAGGTGTAGGGCATGGCCGCGGGACGCGGGTTGTGCCAACGGTAGACGACTCCCCGGATCTCGCCCAGAGTGCCCTCGTTGACCAACTGCCGGGCCCGCTTGATCGCGTCGGCATAGCGGACCCAGAAGGGTACGAAATGAGCCAGTTGCGGTCGGGCCCGGTAAGCGCCTAACATCTCCCAAGCTTCTCTGGCATTGACGCCAACCGGTTTTTCACAGAGCACGTGTTTGCCGGCCTCGGCGCAGGCGAGGACGGCTTCGTGATGGAGGGCGTCCGGAGTGGCCACCACGACCACATCAATATTCGGGTGGGCGACGATTTCGCGCCAATCGTCGGTGAGGAGTTGAGCGCCGTCTTCACGGCCGGCGGCTTCGAGGAGATGGGGCCGCCGGGCGCAGAGACCGACGATCTTGGCATTCTCGCAGCCGCGCATTTCCTTGCGGTAGGGCGTGCCAATGTAGCCCGTGGCTCCGAGGACGCCGATTTTCAGTGGGGCAGAGGTTTTCAAGACGTCCATGACTAGCCCAGGGAACTCATGCGGAGCAACGGAATAATGGTGGGCCGGGCATGGGCTCCGAATTGACAGCGATCGGCGCTTTCACCTATGTCTCGGAGGTCTTACTCGTCGATGATTATGCTGCCATTGCCACCCCGTTCTCTTGTAAGGATCTCGCTCGTGTGTGTGCTGAGTTTCCCGTTCGCCGGCCAGGCCGATGATTGGCCGCATTATTTGGGCCCGGAACACGATCTCGTTTGGAGAGAGTCTCCCATCGTGGAGTCCTTTCCCGAGGACGGATTGCCCGTGGTCTGGAGTACCAAAATCGGCGGAGGGTACGGCGGCCCCGCGGTGGCGGCGGGACGCGTCTTTGTCATGGACCGGGAGGCTGAAACCACGGAGGCCAAGGTGGAGGGAAATCCAAATTTCTTCCGCGTGGACATACCGGGCAAGGAACGCGTGCGATGTCTCCGGGAGAGGGATGGAAGGATTCTTTGGACACACGAGTGGTCCTGTCATTACACTACAGCGATTCCCTATACCAATGGGCCGAGGTGCACTCCGACGCTCGACGGCGAACATGTTTACGCCCTTGGCGCTGAGGGGCATCTGTGGTGCCTCAAGCGGGATTCCGGTGAGGTGGTTTGGTCGAAGGACTTTCGCAAAGACCATGGCCTGGAGACACCGACCTGGGGTTGGTCAGCGCATCCGCTAGTCTACGAAGACAAGCTCATCTGTATCGTGGGAGGGGACGGGACGGCGGTGATGGCCTATGACAAGAAGACAGGTGAAGAGCGATGGCGCGCGCTGAGTTCGAAGGAACCGGGATACTGTCCGCCCGTCATTCACGAACACGGGGGCAAGCGGCTATTGATCATCTGGCATGGCGAAGCGGTGGCCGGTCTGGATCCGCAGACGGGCGAGGCCCATTGGAGTGTTCCCTATAAAGCCACTTACGGTATGGCGATTGGAGCCCCGCAGCTGGAGGAGGATTCGCTCTTCATCATGTCTTACCATGGCAAAAGTGCGATGATTTCCCTGGCGGAGGGTGAGAGGAAGCCGGCGATTGCCTGGGAAGGGGATTTTCAGCGCGGATTGGGCGGGGTGATGAACACGCCCTTTATTGAAGGCGGATTCATCTATGGCTGTGGGCGCCGCGGTGCCTATCGTTGTGTCGAACTCGCCACCGGAGAGCGTCGATGGTCGACCACAGCCCCGGCGACGACGTTGGCCGACGCCGGGAGGAAACCGGCCGGATGGGCCAATGTGTTCACCGTGAGGCATGAGCCATCGGGCCGTGCTTTTCTGGCCAACGATCTCGGTGAACTCATCCTGGCCAAGCTTTCACCGCAGGGCTATGAGGAGATCGATCGGACCCGGATCATCACGCCGGATCAACGGGTGGGGCGGGATCTTCTCGTGTGGTCCCATCCGGCGTTTGCCAACCGGCGGATTTATTGCAGAAACGATTCCGAGATCCGCTGCCTTTCGTTGGAACGTTAGGCCGGCCGTTTGATGGCGCAGATGATGCTCTTCACGTGCTCCAGATCGGTCCACTGGGCGTCATCGTCGAGCGCTTTCTGGACGTCATCGGCGACTTGAGGGTAGCCGTAGCGGGGGTGGGCGTCATGGATGCCGACGCGGCCGCCGGGATTGAGGAAGGGGGTCCATTCCATGAAATCCTGATAGGCTTGGTCGTGGTTTCCGTCGATCCAGAGAAAGTCGATGGGACGGTCCCAGTCTTTAACCACTTCCTGCGAGTAGCCTTCGATGAGTTCGACGCGGTCGGCGGCGCCGAGGGCCGCCATGCGTTCGGCGACGAGTTCTTTGGTGGGTTTGTTATCGAGAGAAACACAGTCGTCGGTCAGGGCAGTCTGTTTCTCGAGATCGGAATTGAAGGGATCGATAGAGATGATCTTGGCGCTCTGAGCTTCGGAACCGCGCACGAGGTAGCTGGTGGAGAGGCCGCCGTAGCAGCCGATCTCGACGATGGTGCCGTTGGCTGGGACCTGGCTGGCCCACTTGTAGAGCATGCCGGCTTCCGTGTGGCGGATCATGCCGCCGAAGCCCATCTTATCGAACTGCCGGCCGTGGAGGATGCCCATGAGATTGTGGTAAAGGGGGCGGGAGAACCCGTAGATCACCTTGGGGCCCTTGGTGGTGTAGGCGCGTTCGAAGAAGGCTGCGTTGCTCACGATTCCCTTGAGTTAGCCGAGTTCACCGTTCTGGCAAAGGATTTCCTGATGGGCCGGATCGGACCAGCATGACGGCACGATCACTGTTTGCTCGTATCGTCCGAGAATTGGAGGAGCGGAAACCGGGGAAGCTGGAGGGAATCTCACGGCTACCTGCGAGGAGAGGCCTCTTCGCCGCTATTGAAGTACTTGTCCCGAATCCACTGGGGTTGCCAGCGATCCCGGGTGCGTGTGGCGTTGTCGTAGTGGACCTCTTTGGGCTCGGGATTGGCCGAGCGCAAGGGGTTCGGGTCGTTGAGACGGGTGCGCCAGCTTTGCATGAGTCTGACGAG
The DNA here is from genome assembly GCA_028281705.1 of Verrucomicrobiales bacterium. Classification (GTDB taxonomy): domain Bacteria; phylum Verrucomicrobiota; class Verrucomicrobiia; order Verrucomicrobiales; family DEV007; genus JAACDM01. The sequence goes on along the minus strand of JANQJH010000388.1, from coordinate 3,637 downwards.
ACGATTCACCGTTGGGACGTTTTCCGGGGCCTGGGCGAGGTCGTGGATTTCGTGAGGATCGGATTGGAGGTCGAAGAGAAGGCGATGATTGATCTTGGGATAAATGTGGAGCTTCCATCGACCGTCGTTGATCGTCCGCTGATTGTCTTGGAAGGGGAGGAAGAGAGAGTGGTGCAGGGAGTCCGCTTCGCCCTGCCACAGTGGGGCGAGATCGGTGGCGTCGATGCCCTCGGGTGTGGGAACGCCGGCGAGGGTGAGAAGCGTGGCGTGGAGGTCGTGGATGTAGGTGAAGGCCTCGGTCGATTTGCCGGCGGGAATGCCGGGTCCCCGGATGATGAGGGGGCAGCGCATGCTCTGTTCGTAGAGATTTTGTTTGCCTAACAAGCCGTGACTCCCCATGCCGAGCCCGTGGTCGGCGGTGTAGACGACGTAGGTGTTTTCCGCATGGGGCGTGTTTTCCAGCGCTTGGAGGACGCGGCCGACCTGCTCATCGAGGTGGGTGATGAGACCGTAGTACTCGCAGAGTTGATCGCTGATCACTTCCTTGGTCCGGGGCCAGGGCGCGAGGCTCTCGTCACGACCCGAGGTGGCTTGAGGGGCGTTTTTGAAAGGGTGCAGTGGGAGGAAATTTGGCGGGAGTGGCGGGCGGTTCTCGTAATAGCGTTTCCGATAGGATTCGGGTGGGTTGCGCGGATCATGCGGCGCGGTGAGCGAGACGTAGAGAAAGAAAGGTTCCTCGGCATCGGCACCTTCGATGAAATCGATAGCCTCGTTGGCGTAGACCGTGGTGGAGAAGCCATCGGCGTCGCGTTTGGGGGTGAGTTCTCCATCGACCAGATCTCGAACGACAAAGGAGGCGTGGTTGGCCATCCCTCCCATGTAGACGGCCCTGCCCGAGGTGAAGGCGCGGTGCAAGGTATCCTCACCATTGTGCCATTTCCCAACGATGAAACTGCGGTAGCCGCCTTCGCGGGTGAGGGTCGACGGAAGCAACGGCAGATCGGCCCAATCGCGCGAGCGGTTCTTCGTGGGAATACGCATCCAGTGGCGGCCGGTCATGAGCATGGCGCGGCTGGCGACACAGACGGCGCCGCTGAATGAGCCGGCACAGTAGTTTCGGCGAAAGCTGAATCCCTCGCTCGAGAGTTGATCGAGGTGAGGCGTGTGGATGTGGGGGTTCCCGTGGGCGCCGATGGTGTCGGCGCGCTGATCGTCGGCAAAGAGAAACACGAAGTTAGGCTTGGAGGCGCCGAAGACGTTGTTGCCGCTGCTGCAGGTGAAGAGGAGCAGGGCGACGAAAACGGTTCTGGTCATGGATCGAGTGAGGCTTGGGTGAACGGTAACCTTGCGGCCGCGAGGAGTCTTACGGAGGGCGGAGGCGAGAGGCAGGTGGAGCATGCTCACCATAACGGGAGACGGGGGATCGCCCGTCAATCAGATTTCAACGAGGTGGCGGCCTGTCCCGAGCACGGGGAACCGCTGCCGAAATCGTCCTGGGAACGGAATTTTCGGCTAAAACGGGCCATCTCCGCGGAGATTAGGGGAAGGCAGTTGGCGATTTCTTTTCTCGCCATTCGGCCGTCAACCTTGCCAACATCAACTGTTATGAATCCGACCGATCATTTCCATGCTTGCAGCGATTGTTCTTCCCCAGTAGTCGATCGTCGCCATTTTCTCAAATCCACGGCAGCGACCGCCCTGGGCGCCGGCCTCGGCAGCGCCATGCCAGTCCTGGCAGAAGCCAAGAAGGCGGCTCCGACGTCGGAGACTCTGGTGACCACGCTGTATAAGTCGCTCTCCGAGGAGCAGAAGCAGAAGATTGCCTTTCCCTTCGATCACGAGTTGCGGCTCAAGGTGGACAACAACTGGCACATCACGAAGCAGCGATTGAGTTCGGACTTCTACACCGCGGACCAGCAGGCGATGGTGAAAGAGATTTTCATGAAGCTGCACAGCCCGGAGTATGCGGAGATTGTCTACAACCAGGTGGTACACGATAGTGGCAAGGCGGGTTTTGGCGACTCCTCGATCGCTCTCTTTGGCGAGCCCGGGTCAGGAAAGTTTGAATTTGTTCTCACCGGACGCCATTGCACGCGCCGTTGTGATGGGGACTCGGTCGAAGGCGCGGCTTTTGGCGGTCCCATTTTTTACGGCCACGCGGCAGAGGATTTTAACGAAGCGCCGGATCATCCCGGGAATGCCTACTGGTATCAGGCCAAGCGGGCCAACTTCGTCTTCGACATGCTTGACGGGAAACAGCGCAAGCAGGCCTTGTTAGGCACGTCTCGCAAGGAGCAGCAGTACAAGACGGTGAAACTGACGGGCAAGAAAGAGGGCTTGGAGGGGATTCGCCTGACGGAACTCAGCCGGGATCAGCGTCAAGAGGTGCGCCGCGTGTTGGAAGACATATTGGCGCCTTATCGTGAAGAGGATGCCAAGGAGGCGATGAAACTCATCAAGGAAAACGGCTTCAAGAACCTCCACATGGCCTTCTTCAAGAACCAGGACGTCGGTGAAGATGGCGTGTGGGATGTCTGGCAGATTGAGGGGCCGTCGATGATCTGTTATTTCCGTGGGGATCCCCATGTCCATGCCTGGATCAACGTGAAGAAGGCTCCGGATGCCTTGGACAAAGCCTAGGAGAAGGAAGAAAGAACCATTCAGCTTTAGAACCCAGTGGCGCGGACGCCTGCTTGCGTTCGCGCCCTTTTTGCGCACGCTAACGAAGATCACTCAGCGAATCGAATAATAAACTGATGAAACCACTCGCTCAATACCCCACGTTGGTTGCCGCCGCCCTGGCTCTTCTGAGTTTTGGCGGGACGGCCCTCGCCCAGGAGACCAAGGACACGCCGCCAGAAGCGGAGAAGAAGGAGGCGCCCAGTAAGACGAAGAAAGCCCAACCGACGCAGGAGGAACTGGAAGCCAAGTTCATTGCCACGCTAACCAACGCCACCATGGCGGGGCGTTGGTGTCTCATTCAAGAGGGCGCCTTGACCCCGGAAAAGGAGGACAAGTACGACATCAAAGGCGTGACCAAGACGGTGAACGGTTCCTGGCTAATCCGGGCACGGATTCAATATGGCCGCTTTGATATGGTGCTGCCGGTGCCGGTGAAGGTCGAGTGGGCCGGGGACACGCCGGTCATCATCGTCGATGAGATGGGCATTCCGGGAGGGAACAAGTATTCCGCTCGCGTCGTGGTCTATGACGATTCCTATGCCGGCACCTGGTCGGGAGGGCCGGTCAAGGGGCTGATGAATGGAATGATCACGCGGACGGAGGAATCGGAAGAAGACGAGGAGAAGAAGAAGGCTCTCGCACCGACCGATAAGGCCGAGGAAGAGGCTGACAAATAGGTTGAAACGGAAAGAGGTCTTGGGGCCGAAGGCCGGTGGGGTGTTTGGACCGGGCGGTGGGAGTTGGGTTCAAGACTTCGGCTTCAGTTTCGCCGCCTTGGCCGGCATGGCGTCGAGGGCACGCTGCAGGCGTTTGCGGGCTGCATCGGCGGCTTTGTTTACTCCAAGCGCGATCGGCCGGGACTCGTGCCGATCCGTGGCGACCTCGAAGAGCGTTCCGTCCCGGTAGAGTTTGTGGCGCTGATCTTGGGCCCAGGCGATCTCCAGGCCGTTGATGC
>JANQJH010000210.1 GCA_028281705.1 Verrucomicrobiales bacterium | reverse complement strand
AGTCTAGGAGAACCAGAACGAGATGCAACTCCCCAAAGACCACTCAGAGGAAGCCGCGAGGCCTCCCTCCCGCCACGTCCCTCGGGCATCGCTGGGGTTAGTCATCGCAACGATGTTCCGACCCACCCCCACCATCACCAACGCCAGTTGCGCGTTCATCATCGCCACCACCGGCCCTCTCCACGCCGCCGAAGAGAAAAACGCCATCCTGCCCGTCTTCCAAGAGCACTGCGTCCAATGCCACGGCCGGGACGGGAAGGTGAAGGGCAAGGTCAACTTGCTCGAGATTGAGAGCCTCAACGACCTGAGCGAGAAGCCGGATTTGCTCGCCGCCCTTATCGAAGTGATCGACTTCGAGGAAATGCCCCCGGAAGACCAACCGCAACCGGAGGCCGCGGAACGCGCTGCCACGCTCAATGAACTCGAGGCCTTGCGCCACCGTTCCCTCGCAGCAGGAAAACGCTTCCCCCAGACGCCCATCCGGCGCATGAATCGCTTCCAATACGACAACGCCGTCGTCGATCTCTTTCAGCTCAAGAGCGTGGTCTTCTCCCTCCCGGAGCGGATGATGCGGGAGCACCGGAACTATTTTCAACCCGGGACGGGCAAGATGGCGGACACGGTCACGGTCGGAAGCCGCCCGCAAGGCAAGTCGCAGATGATCGAAAAACGTCTCGCCGGAGTCGCGGCCTTTCCCCAAGATCTCCGCGCGGAACACGGTTTCGACAACCGCGGCGATCATCTATCACTTTCCCCGCTCTTGATGGAGTCGTTTTTGAGATTGGGTCAGTCCATCGTCGCGAGCAACGATTTCAATCCGGGAAACGTCGGCATTTGGCCGCGATTTTTCGCCGATCCTCAACCGGACACCGAACCCAAGGTGGAAGCCCGCCGACGCCTGAAGCGTTTTCTCGCCCGTGCCTTTCGCCGGCCAGTGGAAGAGGCCCTGCTTGATCGCTACGCCCGATTCGTCACCACCCGACTCGACCGTGGCGTCTCCTTTCCCGACGCCATGAAAGCGGCCGCCGCCGCCGCGATCTCCTCACCCCGGTTTCTCTACCTCTACGACCGGTCTGCCACGGCCAAGGAGGGCACGGAACCGCTTGATGCTTTTGAACTCGCGTCGCGCATGTCGTTTTTTCTCTGGGGAAGCCTACCGGATGAAGAACTGCTAGAGCTCGCCGCCTCCGGTGAGCTGAGCACACCCGAGGTGATCACGGCGCAGTTCTCGCGCATGCTTCGGGACGACAAACTGAAACGGTTTTGCGATAGCTTTCCCTCCCAGTGGCTGCAGCTCGAACGCATCATTTCCTCAGCCCCAAATCGTGAGCAGTTCCCCGGATTCTACTTTCTAAAATATCGCGACAGCATGCACATGATGCTCGAGCCGCTCCTGATTTTTGAAACGGTCCTCATTGAGAATCAGCCCATCACGCAGCTGATCGATTCCGATTTCACCTATCGTTCGTCTCTCTTGCAGGAAGCTTACAGGGATCTCGCGGTGGGAGCCAAGCCTAACAAAAAGGGAGGCGGAGTCACGGTACTGAACTTTAGGCGTCTGCCCGTCTCGGACCGCCGTAGCGGCGGCGTCATCACCAATGCCGCCGTCATGACCATGACCTCGGGCCCGGAACGCACCCAACCCATCACGCGCGGAGCGTGGTTGGCCGCCGTCATCTTCAATAACCCGCCCGAACCACCACCGGCCAACGTGCCCCCATTGGCGGAAAAGCCGCCTCGTGGCGAGGAACACTTCACCCTGCGGGAACGCCTTTCCATGCATCGCGAACGTTCCGATTGCCGCGGCTGTCACGAACAGATCGACCCGCTGGGCTTTGCCCTGGAGAACTACGATCCCATCGGCAACTGGCGCGACCGCTACGAGAACGGCCGCGAGGTCGATATGTCAGGATCGCTCTTTCGCAAACACGCCTTCAACAACATCGTCGAATTCAAGGACGCCATCCTGGCCGAGAAAGACCGCTTCACCCGCGGCCTTGCCGGGCATCTCCTCTCCTTCGCCCTCGCCCGCGCCCTCGGTCCCGCCGATCAGATCGCGCTCGACACCATCGCCGAGAGAACGGCCGCCAACGGCTACAAAATCCAAACCCTCCTGCAAGAGGTCATTCTGAGTGAACCTTTCCTCACAAAGACAAATCCCAAGACCGCGAGCACCCAAACGGATCACAAGACGACTTCCAAATGAGCCGAGCCAAGTGATGCGGGCACTCCCACTCGCCCCATCTGCGTTCTTATCTATCGGAGTCCATCTGTAAGATTGAGGAGCTAACTAAGAGAACGAAGGACCTCCACGCTTGCCTTATAACTCCAGTTCCGCTATCACAATCATCTTGTAGTACCTCATGAAATCCTCACGACGACAGTTTCTCCGCGGTCTGGGCGGCGCCACCCTGGCCTTGCCCTGGCTGGAAAGCCTCGCCCTGACGGCCCCCGGCAAAGGCGTGGCCCGGCGCATGGCGCATTTCTATGTGCCCATTGGCGTCGTCCGGCGCGGCTTTTTCCCCGGGGAAGCCGACCATGTCATTCCCAAGGGAAACCTCGGCAATGTCATGGCCTCACTGGGGAAACAGGATCCGCATTTCTGGACCAAGCCCCTGGATCAATTGACCCCGACGATGCAACCGCTCGAGGCTTTCAAGGATCGGGTCAATCTCATTACCGGCATGGACCGGACCTTCCAGGATGGCACCGATGTGCACGCGCAGTGTGCCTGTTGTTATCTCAGCAGCGCCGAACCCTACTCCATCAAGTCTTCCGCCTGGCCGCTGGACCGCACGCTCGACCACATCGTGGCTGACGCCATCGGCAGCGAAACGCCATTTCGCACGCTGGAGTTCAGCTGCAACACGCACAAGGACAACAAGGAATCGATCTACTTCGACAACATATCCTGGTACGGCACCGGGCACCTCGCCCCCTCGATCCGCGACCCGCGCAAGATGTACCAGCGCCTCTTCTCCACCCGGGAATACCAACGCTATCGCGACGTGACCGATCTCGTCCTGGAAGACGCGCGTTCGATGAAGCGCGACCTCGGCTACAGCGATGCCCAGAAGTTCAACGAGTACTTCGATTCCATCCGCACGATCGAAACCCAGATGGAGCGGCTGGAGAAGATGAAGTCCGAACTCGCCAAAGTGAAGTTCGACGAACCACCCGAAGCCTACCTGCCGCGAGGCGAGTTCATTCGGCTCATGGGAGATCTCATGGTCGTCGCCCTCCAGACTGGCCTAACCAACGTGGCCACCTTCATGGTCGGCCCCGAACGTTGGGACACGCCCTACAAGTTCGATGGACTCTTCGACAAGCCGCGGAGCCATCACGGCATGTCTCACAACCAGACCAAAATGATCGACGATCTCCTCAAGGTCGATCGCTTCCACATGGAGCAGTTCGTCTATCTCTTGGAGCGCATGGACGGCATCCAGGAAGCCGACGGCACCTCGCTCCTGGACAACACCCTCTTTACCTACGGTTCCGGCCTCGGCGACGGCTCCACCCACCAGTACAACGATCTCCCCATCATCGTCGCCGGCTCCGGCGGCGGAGAGTTCAAGACCGGCCAACACATCAACATGCCCGAGGGCACGCCGCTGGCCAATCTTTGGCTCACCCAGGCCCGCGCCCTGGGCCTGGAAATGGAGCGTTTTGCCGACAGCTCCGGCGAGATCGGCGCCGTGAAGGCCTCGTGAAACCGTCAGTCCGCTACCTGGCCGCCCGTTTTATTTCTTAAAATCAAGCAGCTGCTCGAAGTTCACCAGATGATCAAAAAAGTCGGCGCGTGAGATCTCCGGATCCAATTTCCCTTGGTAGACGAGAGCGGTGCGCACGGGAAGCTCGCGTGAAATCTTGAGACGCTTCACTTTCTCTCGCACCTCATCGATCACCTTTCGATCGATGTTCTTGCGCAGTTTGTTTTCCACGACGTAGAGCGATGACGCGGTGCGGATCAGGAGATCGATCTGGCAGGCCTGGCGGCGTTGCGTCTGGTTCTGGAAATAGGGGCCGATGTTTTTCACGATCACATTTCCCAGGCCGAGGATGGACATCAATTCAGCCCGGCTGTTGTGGACCAGATTTTCAAACTGCAACCCCATGATCGTATCCCAGGCCTCGAGCGATTCGAGCGGCACGCGTTGATAGAGCCCCTTCTCAATCACCGCCTTCTTTGGCTCGACGTATTTGAGATAGAAGCGGAGATAGTTGTCGCTCAGCCGATAGCGCAACGTCCGAGCCAAGTCCTTCGCCGTATCGGGATTGAAGGAACGGTCTTCACTGATGAATCCGGCGCCGTCGAGGTCATTGAGCGCTTCAGACAAAGAGCCTCCCGATATTCTTCCCAACGCTTTCCCTATTTGTGAAACAGTGCGAGGACCGCCCACTAAAGTGCGCACGATGGCGCGGTAGGTTTCCGCTTTGCGGGTGAAGATGTCATGAAAAATCTGGTCGAACTCATTGAACAGCAATCCCCCTCTGTGGAAACAGAGCCGCTCGATGTTCTGTTCGGCAGATTGCCGCGGATCCATCTCTTCAAGGTAGCGCGGCACGCCTCCCGTGACCGCAAGCACACACAACTTGTCGCGCGCCGGAGTGCGCCGGACCCGCCTCTTCTCGTGTTCGTTCCAGAAAGCATTGCAATGTTGCAAGGGCAACGGCCCCAGATCGAACTTCCACGACACTCGCCCGACGAAGCCGGTGCTGTTGAGGATGTTCTTCTCGATCCAGGACGACACGGAACCGCAGAGCACGAGCACGAGCCGGCCTCGCTGCGCGAAGCGCAGGTCCCACGCATCCTTGAGATGCCCGGCGAAGTCGGGATCGCCGATCGACATCCACGAGATCTCGTCAAGCAGCAGCAAGACGGACCCCTTGGGAGGAAGGAGAGTGGCGAGGAAATGAAACGCCTTGGGCCACGAATCGAGCGGTAACTCCGGTGCTCCAAACTCGCGAGCAAGGGCCTCGCCAAAGTGACGTAGCTGATCCCGTTTCCCGATCTCAGGCCTTGGTGGCAAGCCGGAGAAGGCGTAGGTGTGATCCATGGTTTCTCCACATCGACGAATGAACGTCGATTTCCCAATCCGCCGGCGCCCTTGACATGTCGCCAGGCTAGCACGTTTGGAATCAACGAGTTGCCTGAAATCAGCCAGCTCGTCATCGCGTCCGTAGAATGCTTTCATGTCGATTATATGCCGAAAAATTCTGTCATATTTTGGGCGCCTAATTGGTATTCGTCAATTATATGCCGAAAATTATTCAAATTTTATCGGCACCCAATCCACAAATATTAATTATATGCCGAAACATCAATGCCAGCCACAGGCGCCTAATCGACAGCCTCCAAGGCGAATCACTCAACCACTCCAGACAAAATCGGCCACCACCGGAAGGTGGTCGCTCGCGTTCATCGAAGCTTCCCGGGACAAGGCCTGGCCGGCGAGCCAGGCCTCGGAGAGATCGGCCGTGTCGAAGACGAACGCATTGGCGGCCGTGAGCACGCTGTCCGAATAGAGTAGGAAATCCAGACGCCCCGGAACAAATCGCTCCCTATTCGAAGCCCAGGTAGTGTTCTCCTCACCGTGAAGATGATAGGCCTCGAGTATGGTGAGCTCGGACTGATCGAGGTCCAGATTGGCGCCAAGGGCCGTGATGGGCAAAGAACCACCCACGAGATTGAGATCGCCCCCAATGACCACCCCATCGTAACCCGCAGAGGTCATGGCCTCCGCCACCGCTCGGTTGATCAATTTCACCTCTTCAAGACGCCTCTCATCTTCCCAACTGTCAATTCGGCCACAACACTTCAGATGCACCGGAGCCACGAGAAGGCGCCGGTCACCGACCGTGACAGAACCGCCCATCGTTCTTACCGATCGGTCCGGACGCTCCGGGTAGGGAATCCATCTCAGCGACGAATCCTCCTCCATGGGTAATCGGCTAGCAATGGCACACCGCGAAGGACCTCCCCCATGCCCCAAAACAACGTTCCAGGCATCGCCATTGAGCGAGAGGCGCTCGAAGAAAAAACTTTCCAACGCCGGAAGCGAGTCCCCTGCAACCTCTTCAAAAAGAATCACGTCAGGATCCAAAGCCAGCAGCATCTTGGCATAGAGATCGGGTTTCTTGAGAATGTTCCCATTGAGCACATTCCAGCTCATGACGCGGAGGCTGCCACCAGCTCTTGCCGGAAGATTCTCAGCCAATACAGGCCGGTTCCCCTCGGACGACACGCTCGGGAAGGTGTGAGAAACGACCTCCGTGTCGTCCGAGACCCCGCCTTCGGCATTGATGAGAACGAGCTTCATCGCAATCGACTCTCCACCAAACAACCGAGGTGTATCAGGCAAGACTGAATCGCGGTTGAGCCGGCACTCAATCCGGTTACTGGCATACGTCGGCGCCAGGAGAAATCCCACATCCGAGTGGTGCACGAAATCCGCTGGGTCAGAAGGGTCAAACGTCGTCGAGGCGACCGCGACTCCCATGTGGTCAGCCTCAGGGCGCTGCGGATCCTCGGGCGAGAATCGAATGATGAGGTCCACCCCCGACATGCCATGGTGTGGCCGACCTGTATTGGAATCACCGTCACCATCCATCAACAGTTCCAGCGTCCCATCCAGCCGCTGCACATTCAGTTCCCGGTTCAGACCGATCGACAAGTAGACAAAGCGATCGTCGCTATGCATCCGCAGCGCTCCAATATCGAGTTCCGCCTCCGCGGCATCCCCAGAGTCATCGAGAGTATCCGCAATATCCTGCCAATCATCGAAAATCCCATCCATCCGCATGGACGACGGCGCCGGAGTGATCGCAAGGTCGTCATCACGTTGATCCGCGCAACCAATCAACCAAAAGAGAACAAGAACGAATCCGGCGTGTCGACACGTGGATCCACGGACTTCGGAGAAGACATCGGGCAGAGAGAGCACGTCGGGAGGCTAGGACATCGCCGTCCGCGATTCAATGCCTCTTCGCCAGTGCTTTTACGCATCTCTCGGGATGACAAAGACAGGCCGGACACGTAGTCTCCCGCGGGCGATCGAAAGCACGCCATGGAAACACAGCAAAAAGCACCCCTCGGATTCTGGGCCGCCACCTCCATGGTCACGGGCAACATGATTGGCTCCGGGATCTTTCTCTTGCCGGCGTCCCTCGCCGTCTTCGGAGGAATCAGTCTTGCCGGTTGGCTCTTCTCCACCGCCGGCTCCATCCTCCTGGCTCTTGTCTTTGCCGGCCTCGCCCGCCAGGTCCGCGGTTCCGGTGGACCCTATCTCTACACCCGGGCAGGTTTTGGCGAAGTGCCAGGGTTTCTCGTGGCCTGGGGCTACTGGATCTCCATCGTGGCCACCAATGCCGCCATCGCCATCGCCCTGGTGAGCTATCTGTCAGTCCTATGGCCCGCACTCACAAACCACGCCGGATGGAGCACGCTGGTTACCCTGGGATTCGTCTGGCTCCTCGTGGCGGTGAATATCCGCGGCATCAGAGAGGCGGGAAACGTCCAGCTGGTCAGCACCGTCTTAAAAATCCTGCCGTTGCTTGCCGTGGGGGCGGTGGGCCTCTTCTACCTGGAACCCGCGCACTTCCAGCCATGGAATCTGAGCGATCAATCGGCCTTCTCCGCCGTGACCGCCACGGCCGCGTTGACCGTTTGGGCGTTCCTGGGACTGGAAAGTGCTAACATTCCCGCCTCCGAAGTGGAAGACTCCGTCCTCAACGTTCCCCGCGCCGCCGTCGCCGGCACTGTCATTGCCGCCGTCGTCTATATCCCTGGCACCATCGCGGTCATGGGACTCATCAGCCCAGCGGAACTGGCTCAGTCCAATGCTCCCTTCGCAGACGCCGCCGCTCTCCTCTGGGGGCCGTGGGGCTACTACCTCATCGGCGCCGGCGCCATCATCTCCTGCTTCGGCGCCCTGAATGGCTGGACTCTCTGCCTCGGCCAGATTCCCATGGCCGCAGCCGCGGATGATCTCTTTCCCAAGTTCTTTGGCGAGAAGTCCAGCACCGGAACGCCCGCCAAAGGGATCGTCGTTTCCTCGATCTTTGTCAGTTTACTCGTCCTCATGAATGCCAGTGAGAGCCTGGTGAACCAGTTCACCCACGTCATTCTCCTGGCCACCTTGGCCGCCTTGTTACCCTATCTCCTGTGTTCCCTCGCCCGCCTGACCATCGCCATCAAAACTGGAGAACCCCTGTCATTCTTGGATGTCCTCGTAAGCTTGCTCGCCGCCGCTTTTTCCATCTGGGCCATCATGGGCACCGGGATGGAAACCATTTATTGGGGCGCCTTTCTCCTCATGCTCGGATTGCCAGTGCACGTCTGGGTCAAATGGCGTCACCGGCTCAAGTAATCGCGCCTAGTCATCACTCCGAACGGTTGACTATCATTGATGCATAAGCATAGGAATGCAACCAAGTTGACTCTGCAATTGGACGCTTCGCTGATCAACGCAGCGAAGCAAGAGGGTGAGCGGTTTTCGTCTGGAGTGGGAACGGCAAAATCATTGAGGGGCAAAACGATTGACCTTTTCCCCTACCATTCTCCCTAATTCAATTCCGCGGGAGAGAAACAGCGCTCCCAAAATTCGGCAGTAAGTTGGTTGCAGGATCAGGATAGGGGCCGGCACATACCGAGAAACTGCCCATTTCCCCAATCATTTTGCCCCCAATCATTTTGCCTCCCTAGCGAACACGCTGATGCGGAAAAAAGTTCAGAAAGTTGGCGCAGTCGAAGCGGGAAAATGCGGAGGGACTTACAAAGTCGGCACCTCCTGCGCCCAGGATCAGGCCCTTGAAATCAATCTTCCCCACGGTGATCTCGTCGAGCTGAACTGGGCCAGCGAAACCGGTCTCCGAACCTGCAAGTTCTTCCGACGGGCGATCGTGGACATCGCCGCAATGGTTGTCTTGCATGTTAGGATCATCAGTGCTCACGAATCTCGGTCCCCGTTCGAGAAGAATAAGCCGACTTTATAGGCTCCACACCGATCGAAACGCGATCGCAAAGATTCGCATTTCTCGCCCGCCGCCACGTCACCCCAAAGATTCATTTTCTAGATCAGTGTCTCGTTGCCCAGACCCATAAATATGGTAATATGGCTCATGAAAACGACGTTGGAGATCCAAGATGATCTCTTCCGGCTCGCCAAAATGACGGCAGTTCAGCAAGGGCGCTCGCTCAAGGAACTCGTCAATGAAGCCCTACGCGAGAAACTGACCAGAGACGGAGCAGAGTTGGGAAATCAGGATCCTCCCTGGATGCAGTATTTTGGTGCTTTTGGTGGCTCGGCGGAGAATCGCAAGGAAAACCAAAGGATTCAGGCCGCCATCGACGCGGAATTCGGCACCATCGATCCCCTTGAGGAGCGACGCTCATGATCCTGGATACAAACGCCCTCTCGGCGTTCGCCGACGCCGAGCGTGATCTCTTGAAAGTGTTGCCCAGCGATCGGCCGTGGGCCTTGCCGGCCGTCGTAATTGGCGAATACCGGTTCGGTCTTCTGGAGTCGGCTCAACGGACAGAACGGGAACAGTGGCTCAGCCATCTCATTGAGGTTGTCACGATCTTGCCCATCACCGTGACAACGACGATCTGCTACGCCAGCGTCCGTCATCAGCTAAGGCTGGCAAACCGTCGAATCCCGCCAAACGATTCTTGGATCGCGGCACTAGCGTTAGAGCATCGGTTACCTATACTGACTCGCGACGCCCACTTTGACCACCTATCAGGTGTCGTCAAAATATCGTGGTGAAACATCTTCGTGAGTGTCACGAGCGCAACGCGTGAGCGTTCCTTGGCGGAAGCGTCACCCTTACCCTACGGGATTCGCGCTTAGTTAGTGATGGCATCTCATTATTCGAACTAGGGAGCCGCCAATCCCGCCCTCATGGCCTCGGCAAACCCCTTGCCGATCTGAGCCATGATCTTGGGAGACCCCAGGTAATGGTAGGCCGCATTGGTGATCCCCTTTTGCACTTCGAGGTCCCTTGGCGTGAGGAGTTCCGCGCGAAACTGCTCCACGATCTCTTGCTGAGCCTTCGGGCTGATGGTCCCCTCCTTGTCGGGATAGCCCTCGTTCGCCTTGCGCAGGGCGCGGGCCTTGCCCCTAACCTGATCCAACTTCTTGGCCACGGCGTCCAGTTCGGGATCCCAGTATTGTTCTGTCAGAACGGCCGTCACATTGCCCTTAAACTCTGGCAAAGAAGCGGGCGCGGCCATGGCATCGCGAAACCCCTGTCGCAAGCCCCGGTAGCGCTCCGGGGTGGATTCGTTGACCGGGCCCTCCGCCCCCATGACGCCAATGACGACGTGCATCTCCGGAGCTGATAGATCCCTGCGGACATCACGAATGAAGTGAGCCAGACATTCACTGTACTGGGCATACCCGCCCGGTTGATCTCGCTTCGGGTAGGTGCCACGATCCACCATGTCGTTCCAGCCCTGGAACCAAACGAAACCCGCGAGTTCATAACCTTGTTGCGCATCGTAGGCCGGATAGACCCGCTTGATATCCTGCAACACCCGCTGCACATACGCCGTCATCAGACGGTAGTAACGCCCCGTGGCCGTGGCCTTGTCCGCCTTGATCTTCTCCAGATCCTGTCCCCGCTTCGCCATCGATTCCAACTGACTCTCGTTAAACACATAGAGCCCGGCACTCGGCGGCCGGAAATCCGTGTGCAACGCCTTGCCGCCCCAGGCGGTCTTGATGAGGAGGATCGGTTCATCGAGAAACTGTTGCATGTAGATCCCGAAGGTGAACTCCGGCCCAATTTTGCCGCCATCCTGGCTGATGTCCCTCCGCGACCCGTAACCGGCGGTCAATTTCCCATGGGCATCGTCACCGCCGCTGTCCGACCCGTTGAAATAGGCAATCCACGCATCCTCACACACCCGCGGGGCGCCGTCATCGGCACGCATTTTCTCCAGGATCGGCACCGTCTGGGGATCGAGCGCCAGATGATCAAAGGCCGTGACTTTGGCGTGGCCCTCCATGTTGGACTGCCCCGCGAGGACAAAGACCTTCAGGGGCTTCTTCGGGGCCCCAGCCAGCGTCGGGTGAACCGTTAGGGTGAGTAGAGCCGCGGCGCAGAGGGCACCGAACGAGACATGGTGTGATTGTCTTTTCATTGAATTCATAGGTAGCCAAGTGAGTCCGGCGCAGGCTTCAAATCCCGGTGCAGGAGCCGGTGAAAAAGGTGCTCGCCTGCTTCCTTTTCCGGCGAAAGCCTCCCTCTGTCAAACGCCCGGGAGGCCAATCCACGTTGCACCGAGTGACAAATCGCCTCATCCTCCATCTGCACCCCATGGGCGACCTCCACACTCCGTTCTTTAAATGCCTCGGTATACTTGGGATCTTCACCAAAGTAATAGTCAAAGTGGACTCGGCACCGCGCCGGTGAGAGCGGGATCACGATGTTGGTGTCCATCACTCCCTCGTAGAGATTGATCATGAAATTGGGATACTGCCAGAAATAGGATGCCCTCTCACCGCCTCTCACCTCCGAAATCCCATCGAATGACGATGACGCCGCCTTGCTCGTCGGGCAGTCCTGCAAGCAGTGACGATCCTCCACCGTCACCTGGTAGTCCTTGTAGTCCAGCGCCGCATTGAGCCCCTGATGCAGGACGGGCACGTGGTAACCACCGTCGAGGTAGTTGTCGACAAAGACCTTCCAGTTGCAGTCCAGTTCGTACGTGACGCGCGCGTGGAACTTGAGGCCATCGAGTTGGAAAGAGGCGAGAGCACCGTAGAGGTTCTTTCCGAGAAAGGTCTCTAGAGATCCCGCATTCTCTGTCAGGCAAACAAAAATCCACTTTTCCCAGACAGCGGCCCGCACGGGCGTCAGCCCGTTGTCCTCCTTGCGGAAATCCTCCGCGCCGCCGAACTGAGGCGTCCCCAACAGTTGCCCGTCCAAACTGTAGGTCCATCCGTGATAGGGACACCGCAGGGACCGGGCACATCCGGCACCGGGCCCCACCACCTCAGCGGCGTGATGCCGGCAGACGTTGTAAAACGCACGCACCGTATTCGAGGAACGCACGAGGACAATGGGCTGCCCTCCGATCTCGGTCGCCAGGTAGTCACCTTCCTTCTGCAGTTGATCCACACGACCGGCGACCACCCAGTTCCGCCCAAAGACGGCCTCGGCCTCGCGCCCGGCGAAGCCCTCGTCCGTATACCAGGCACTCGGCGGAGTCCACGCCCTCTCCAGAGGCAGGGCGGGGTCATAGGCATCAATCAACGGGTCCGTCATGGCTCGCTCAAATCACTCCTACGAACACCGGCTCTGCCCGTCCCTCTCCACAGAGGTGAAAATTGACTTCATCGAAAAAAGAGCTGCCTCCAAGCCCAGGCAATGATTGAATCCGCCCATCATTCTCCAGACGACCACACCCTCGTTCATATGCAACGCCTCCTTCATTTCCTCTTTCCTCTGCTCGCCTTCAGCCCAGTGACGGCCCAGGACCGCCCTAACATTCTCTGGCTAACCTGCGAAGACAACAACGTCAACTGGGTCGGCTGCTACGGAAATCCGCATGCGGAAACTCCCCACATCGACCAGTTGGCCGCGGATGGCTTTCAGTACATGCATTGTTACGCCAACGCACCCGTCTGCGCCCCTTCCCGCAGCACCTGGATCACGGGTATTCACGCTCTTTCCACCGGCACCTATCCCATGCGGAGCCGCTACCCCATCCCGCACGAGACCATCCGCTACTACCCCGACCTCTTGAAAAAGGCCGGTTACTTCGTCGGCAACGCCAAAAAGACGGACTACAACATCGGCGGCCGGGACGACAAGAGTCCCTGGGACACGGACAAGGTCGACTGGGACCAGCTGACGAAGAAGGAGCCCTTCTTCATGGTGATCAATAGCACCAAATCGCACGAATCACGTGCCTTCGGAGATGTCAATCAGACGACTCATTCCCCCGACAACGTACGCCTGGCAAAGTACCATCCGGATATCCCCGAGATCCGGAAGAATTACGCCCACTACCACGACCAGATGAAGAAGATGGATGCCGACATCGGAACGGCGCTGGCCGAACTGGAGCGGCACGGACTGGCAGAGAACACCATCGTCATCCACAACAGCGACCACGGTGGCGTCATCGCACGGAGCAAGCGCTTCCTCTTCAACAGCGGCACCCACTGCCCCTTGATCATTCGCATCCCGGAGAAGTTCCGACACCTGCGCCCCGCCGAGCCAGGAAGCAAGATCGATACCCTGGTGAGCTTCATCGACATGACCAAGACCTGGCTCACCCTGTGTGGCGCGGAAACGCCGGATTACCTCCAAGGCAAGGTCTTCCTCGGCCCCAAAGCCGAGAAGCGCAACTACCATGTCAGTTTTCGGGGCCGCATGGATGAACGCTGTGACAACGTCAGAGCCATTCGCGACCGGAAGTTTCTCTACATCCGCAACTACATGCCCTACGCTCCCTGGGGACAGCATCTGAACTATCTCTGGAACATGCGGGCCACCCAGGCCTGGGAAGCACACCACCGTGCCGGCAAAACCGATGCCGTCACCGGAAGGTTCTTTGGCACCAAACCCATGGAGGAACTCTACGACACCTCCGTCGATCCCGATAACGTGAACAACCTGGCCGGCAATCCCGAGTACGCCAACGAATTGACCCGTCTGAGCCAGGCCCTCGATCAGTGGCAGTTGGAACATTTCGACTCCGCGCTCCTGCCCGAGACCGAGATGGTGAAGCGCTCCGAGGAAAGTGGCAAGACGATCTACGAGGTCGTCCGGGATCCTTCTCTCTATAATCTCAAGGCCCTTCAGCGCGCCTCATCCATGGCTCTGGCACAGGACCCGACCCATCTTCCTGCCTTTTACGCCAATCTCGATGCCGTGGATTCCGGGATCCGCTACTGGGCCATCATTGGCTGCTTCAATCTCCAGGACAAGGTCTCGCTCGATACCGAAATCATCAAGAAGTGCCTCGCAGATCCCTCCCACCATGTTCGCATCATGGCGGCTTGGATTCTCTATCGGAGTGGCGACAAAGAGTCCGCCCAGAACTGCTGGAACACCTTGCTGACCTCGAACTCCTATGCCTCCCTGAAGATTTTCAACATCATCGACTGGATCGGCGAAGACACCACACCATACCGTGAAGCCATGAAGGCCTGCGCCTTCGATCACCAGGGCTACGTCAATCGGATGCAACAGTACATGGGCGTGGCCGAAGCGAAGAAAAAGAGGAAGCGCAACAAGAATCAGGTTTCACGTTGAGGATGTCACGAGGGACAGGCGTCTCGTCTGTCGGGAAAGAATGTGCCAGGGACTTCAGCCCCTGAGTTCACTCGTTTGATGCAGGGACTAAAGTCCCTCCCACTATCCTGGCAACCAACGAACGACTACGTGCCGCAAAAGGTGCGGCACACCACCTCCCCAGGCTTGGGCGCCCGCTCCAAATCGGCGAACTCAGGAAGATCGGCATAGGGCTCTTGCAAGGCATCGACCAACCGATGAAACGCCGTATAGTCCCCATCATGAGCTTGCTGGATGCACTCCTCAACCCGGTGATTGCGCGGGATGCGGATGGGATTGGCGGACTGCATCCCTCGCACACGCGCGGCAGCCGCATCTTCGGTTCCGCGCGATTGCTCCCGCCAGCGAACGAGCCAGGCATCAAATACCTCTTCATGATCAAAGAGACGCGCAAGATTCTCACTGGTTCCACCGGCGGCCACCTTGGTCAGATGCCTGAAAAAGAGCGTGAAATCGACCTTCTCTTCGGCGAGCATCGCCAGAGTATCTGTTAGGAACGCCTCATCCACTGCTGATGGATCCGTTCCCAGCTTTGCATGGAATCCTTGAGTGAAATGCTCATTGAACAGTTCGGGAAACGTTGCCACCGGTGTTTCCGCTAGCGACTTGGCTTCTTCCGTGTCGTCCGCCAATAGCGGAGACAGCGCTTCCGCCAGTCGCATCAGATTCCAATGTCCCGCGACGGGCTGGTTGCTCCAGGCATAGCGCCCATACCGATCGATGGAACTGAAAACCTTCTCCGAATGGAACGCATCCATGAAGGCGCAGGGGCCATAGTCGATGGTTTCACCGGACACCGTCATGTTATCCGTGTTCATCACGCCGTGGATAAATCCCAGATGCATCCATTGGGCGATCAACGTGGCCTGGGCAGCGATGACACTTTCGAGAAAGGCCAGATAGGGATTGTCCGCCGCCGACGCCTCGGGAAAATGCCGCGCCACGGCATGATCAGCCAGTTGGCGCAGCGCGGCGACGTCATTTCTCGCGCAAAAATACTGAAACGTGCCAACCCTGATATGGCTCCGGGCCACGCGGGTGAAAATGGCGCCCGGTAAAGCCGTCTCACGCTGAACCAACTCGCCCGTGCTCACCGCAGCCAACGCCCGAGTCGTCGGCACGCCGAGAGCGGCCATGGCTTCGCTGAGGATGTACTCGCGCAGCACCGGGCCGATGGCGGCTTTGCCGTCGCCCCCGCGGGAGTAGGGCGTGCGGCCGGAGCCCTTCAGTTGGAGGTCGTAACGCGCCCCATCCGGAGCGATGATCTCACCCAAAAGAATCGCCCGCCCATCGCCTAACTGGGGCACCCAACCGCCGAACTGGTGGCCCCCGTATGCCTGCGCGATCGGTTCCGTGCCCTGGAGCAGTTCATTGCCACTCAGGAGGGCAACACCGTCGGAAGAACCGAGCCACACGGCATCCACACCCAGTTCCTCGGCCAGGGCACCATTGAGCCGGATGAGTTCCGCCGCCGGCACCTTGGCCGGATGCACATGGGCGTAAAAATGTTCCGGAAGCCTGGCATAGCTGTTGTCGAACACGATGGGAGACATCGGGAGACCCTGCCCCCGGTTTTCCGCAGTGACAATGATGGTGTTTTCCTATTGGTTCGGCCATTGACTCCAACCGCCATGACAAAAGCTTCCCCGTCCATCCGTCCCGCCAGAAAGAAATCCAATCTCGCCCGGCTCCTCTTTCTTCTCGGTCTCGGCATCGGTATTGGTACGGCTCAGGAAGAGCGAAAGCCGAACATCATCTACATCATGACCGATGACCTCGGTTACGGAGACCTGGGTAGTTACGGTCAAAAGGTCATCCAGACCCCCAATCTCGACCGCATGGCGGCCGAGGGGTTGCGTTTCACCGATCACTATGCCGGCCACACCGTGTGCCGCCCCTCGCGGCTGGTCCTCTGGACGGGCCAACACGTGGGGAACACGGGACTGATCGGAAACCGCAGCCGCAGCCTCACCGGCATGGAGTCCACCGTGGCCCAACTACTCAAGGGTGCGGGCTACGCCACGGGAGGCGTTGGGAAATGGCCCTCGGACACGTCAACGAGCCCAGTGCGGTCGACAACCCCGGTCACCCCAATCACAACGGCTTCGACTACTGGCTGGGCTTCCTCAATCAGAGCAATGCGCATAACTATTACCCCACCTTTCTCTGGGAAAACAAGACCCAGGTGCCCCTGCCTGGCAATGTCATCAGCAAGGACCCCGTGGCACGTGGCCGGGTGGCGACCGAGAGAGTCACCTATGCCCACGACAAGATGACCGACGCCGCCCTGAACTTTGTGAGGAAGAACAAGGACAACCCCTTTCTCCTTCACATTCACTGGACGATCCCCCACGCCAACAACGAGGGAGGCCGCGTGACCGGCGATGGGATGGAGGTGCCGGACTATGGGCCCTACGCCGAAAAGGACTGGCCCAACCCGGAGAAAGGCTTCGCCGCCATGATCACCCGCATGGACGGCGATGTGGGTAGACTCTTGAAGCTCCTAAAAGAACTGGACCTGGATGAGCACACCCTGGTCCTTTTCACCTCCGACAACGGCCCGCACGAGGAAGGCGGACACAAACACGCCTTCTTCGATTCCAACGGCCCCTTGAAAGGTTACAAGCGTTCCATGCACGATGGCGGCATTCGCGTTCCCCTGATCGCCCGTTGGCCCGGCAAGATCGCGCCTGGCAGAGTGAGCGAACATCCCTCGGCCTTCTGGGATTTCCTCCCCACGGCCTGCGACATTGCCGGTGTGGCGCCGAGTGAGAAACGCGACGGCATCTCCTATCTCCCCACGCTCCTGGGCGACGAATCCTCACAAAAGAAGCACGACTACCTCTTCTGGGCCAGTTCCGAAGGCGCCACCTCTGTTGGCGTTCGTCACGGCAAATGGAAGCTGGTGAAGTACCGCCCCAGCAAGAAGAAGGGCCAAGCGGATATTGGAGAGGACGACTGGCGGCTCTACGATCTGACGACGGACATCGGGGAAGAGAACAATGTCGCCGATGAACATCCCGGCATGGTCGCCAAAATACGTGAACTGGTGGCGAATGACATTCCTTGAGCAAAGCGCTTCAACGTGAGACGGGCGTCCCGCCTGTCATCCACCGGCGAGACGCCGGTTCCACGTTGGTTGCCACAATGTGAGACGAGGCGCCCCGCCGTTCATCCACCGGCGGGACGCCGACTCCGCGTTTACTGCATCAATGCGAGAAAAGCACTTCCCGGCTACCCTTGAAATCGCAGGCGGTAATAGCGCCGCGAGTCCCTGTAGCGAGGAACGAGACTCGTCAGCTCGACGAGTTGGATTTGCCCGATCTCCACTTCCGAGGAGAGCTTCACTCCGAACTCGGGAGCGGCCTCCAGCTCCGTCCCCTCAAACACCACTTCTTCCTTCCAATTACGGAGGTTGCTCGATGACTCCAGGGCGATCCGCACATCCTCGAGAATTCGTCGTGTGAATGTGAGTTTCACCCGTTCCTGTCCATCGATCTCCAAGATCCTCGCTGCCAATGGTTTGGCTGCGCTCTCCTGGGACCATGCTTCTCTTGGATCGTCCCCGTAGATGAACTCTTCAAAATGGCTCAGGCCATCCAAGTCCGCATCCAGATCCCGGCTCGCACTCTCCCCGATCTCCATCGCCCTGGCCCAGGCGGCATACGGAGAGTACTTGGCGTTTGCCTCGGGGTACTGTTCCTTCCAGTGGTCTAATAGCGTCTTCAAGGCCAAGGGTGGATTGGTCAACTCAGTCCGCCCGAGTTGATCCCGCGAGTTCGTGCCATGACAGGCCGTGCAGGTGCGAATCTCCCCCGCTTTGAAACTGAGCCAGTAACGTTCGCGAACCACCGGCTCACCCTCGCTGTCCGTGGTCTGCCAGGTGAGGGCCCGGCGCGCCGGCACTAACATCGCACTGGAACCGTCGGGTGCGATCCGGGCGGAACCGGGAATCGCGTTGGGAATGTTGACACCCTTGTCATCGTGCATGACGCGCGCCGCCACCCGGCGACCAGCCGATTCGTCGATCTCACCATTCTCATCCAAATAGGCGCGGACATAATCGCCCTGAAAGAACTGCAGGTTGGTGATCCCGTAACTGGGTCCATTGTCCTTGATCGAAGCCACGCCACCCGGCACAAACAGATTGTAAGGCTGTTGCTTGTCGTTCTCATCCCGTGCCGTCAGGTTGCGCGACACCAAGAGGGCGAGATCGTTCTCCTTCAGCCACCCCTTCATGGCTGCGATCGACACACCGGCATCGAGAAACACGTCGGACTCGAGCGTGGGCAGAGCGAGCGACTTCGCAGGGGGCCTCTCGCGAGCCACCACTTCGACGGGTTGCAGTTCCCAGAGTTCACCAAAGAAACCTCGGCCACCAACCTTCTCGACTTTCTCGCCCGACTCGATGAGCGGTTTGCCTTTGCCGAGATCCGAAGTTCCTTCCGCCGCAATCGTGAGCTTGAAAGGCTGCTCTCTGCCAGGAATCTCAACCAGCGGATTCGACGTCGTGCTTCTTCCCCCGTACGTCCCCGTGATCACGGGCGCCTCGGGAGGACTGGAAATACTGCCCACCAAGCGCCCATCCTCGAGGTAGATGGGATCCCGCGCCAGGCCCTTGTTGCTCACCACCGTCACCTTCACATCATCGGCGTTGGTGTCCGGACTGGCGGAGAAACTCACCAACCGGCCTGCGGAGACCGCGTTCGATATCGCATCCGTCGCGAGATAGCTTCCGGGAAAGCCCCGCCTCTCCGAAATCTGGAGGTAGGATGCCGCCCGAGTTTCTTCACCGACCTTCGCGAAGGTCGACTCCGAGGGGTCGAAACTGACCAAATTCGAGTCCTTCCGGGCCCGGCCGGCCTCCGTGCCAAGTTCGTGACGCCCCAGGTGATTCATCGTCACCAGGTCCGTGCCATCCTGATTGATGGTCCAAGGCATGAACAAATCGAAGGTATGCGCGTAGGTCCTCTCGGTATGCTTGATAGGCTCCGGGAAGAGATCGAACCAGGGCACCGTCCCCGCTCCCGCTTTTTCGCTCACAAAATCATAAGCCGTCTGAGGCCTGGCCACTTCGTCACGCTGCAGATGATCCCAACGCGAAAACACGATCCGGCCGAAGCTATCAACAAACGGATCGAATGAACCCGAGGGGGAATGCTCAAGCAAGGTCGTGGTGCGATTGGCCCAATCGAGCTCCCACAATCCCGTCACGGCATGGCCGCCACCCTGTTCATCCTGGACAGGATAGAGATGACGACTCTGATCCCGTGTGCTGTCACTGACAAAAACAATCTTGTAATCCGAGGACGTGTAGGCCGGCTGAATGTTATTGAACTTGGCGGACTGCCCCGGCAAGCGTCTGATCGAGACCTGTTCGTTCTGCCCGATTCCCGAGACCTCATAGATCTGCCAATAAAACTCACGACCATCCGCCACAGCGCCAATCACCATGCTAAACAACGCACGCGTTCCGCTCCAGTGCACCGCAGGATCCCGCACCGCGATGGCCAGGTGATCGTCCTGGTAAAGCCCACTCTGGCCGAATCCCGCCTCGCGAGTGAGGTTCCTCACATAGCCATTGGGATAGAGGATCATCAGATCCCCGCCACGGGGAGCGGAATCCGTGTCCCCACGATGATTGCCACCAATCGAGACCACCGTGTTCTTCGTCTCTTTCACTGGCACTTGAGTCACGTAGAGAATCGGATTCTTCAACGACTGCGCCGGCGCGAGCCCCATCATGAGGACCGACGCCACCAAGGCTGATCCGGCGGTCACACAGCCCCATAATTTCCCTCGGACCTTGATTGAGCGAGCAGCTTTTCCGATGACTTGGCCCCCTTTGGAATGAAACAAGGAGCCTTTCCTGGCGAGAAATCCTGTTTTCATCGGGACAGAATCCCAAAGTCGGAACATTTAGTCAATCATAAAAAGTTGAAAAATCAACTTTCCTGTCTGACGGCGGATTCCACGCTTAGGAAAATGGGCTACTCCACCGGAGCACCTTTCTCCGCTGGCGAACCACGAAAACAGAAAAGCTCCGGCAAACCTGTCGGTCTACCGAAGCTTTCAAAACGGGTCTAATAGATCCGATCTAGAATCGTTCGCGACCTCTCACACAGGCACTCACTTCGCCACGCGCACGTCATCGATGAACCACCCCGCCCCGTTGCTCGGGTCTCCTCCGCCTGAGGAGAGGAATTGAAACTCGATGATGAAGGGGCGAACCGGTTCGAGTTTTGGCAGACGAATACTGATCTCCGTCCAATCGTCGGAGTTCCCCTCTTCGATATCGCCTCCCGTGAATAGCGGTTCCAGCGATTGAATGAGATCACCATTGGCTTCGAGCACATTGACGCGGCCTCCCTCGCCCTCGAGAGCCTCGAGGAAGTACCAAAAGCTCAGACTTACACCAGTCACACCCGCGGTATCGATCACCGGGGAGCGCAACTGCACCGTCGTGTTGTCGGCATAATCCGCCGTCAACCCCGTAGCGGCCACTCCGCTTCCAGTGCGTGCCGCCCCAGGGCCGTTGGTCGGTGTGCCGAACTCCCACGTCGTACCGCTCTCGGTCCCGCCGGGGAAGAGACTGACCGTCCAGTCGCCGGCGCCGTTTTCAAAACCTGCCTCGAGGAAGGGAGGCGGCGGCACTTGCACCACGCGGTAGTAGTTCATCGGAGCTTCGAGATCACTCTGTAGCGAAGCCGAGGTTTCCACGGCGGGTTCACCCGCGGCGGATATCGCCGTGAGAATCGATGCCCACGATCCTGAACTCAGATCAGCCGAAGCCTCCACATCATAGAACCGGCCCGGTGCCGACGACCAGCTGAGATCGATCACACCATCGGCCGCCCGCGTCACCTCGGTGACGGTGAAGTCACTCCCGGCACAGGCGCCTAACGGACAGATCTCCCCCGCGGCCAGGGCCGCGATGTCCTCGGCCGACAAGGGCTCGTCCCACAGGGCGACGTCGTCGATCTCTCCGAGAAAGAAATTCCCGCTGTTATCGAAGACGCCGTCGCCACCAATGTTGAGCGTATCACCAGACTCCACCGGGCCGCCACCCTCTGCCGATCCGATCTCCTCGCCGTTGGCGTAAACGGTGAATCCCTCGGTATCAAGCACGACCGCCACGTGAGTCCATTCCTCCACCGTCGGGCCAAAAGGAACGTTGATCGAACCCGCAGGACTCCACCACTGCATCGTCGTCGGATTGATCATCCCGTATTCCACCGCATCATTTTGCCCCACGAGACCGATGCGATTGCCTAACTGTTCCTCTTCCATGCGCACCCAAAAGGACATCGTGAGTTCAGCCAGGTTGTTGAGCAGGCTCACATCCGTGGTCACGGAATCGTCCTCGCCATCGAACTTGATGGCGAAATCGTTCGCTTCACCCGTATGCCCGGTGACCCACTCGGGATCGCCATTGACCTGACTGACGATGGATTGCGGACCGAGATCTTCCGTCTCCGTGGCGCCTCGATCGTCAAAGGGCCAGTAGGCGATGGGAATCGGGAAGGCGGGAGCGTCTGCCGGGTCCATGGGATTCGTGCCCGCGGCCACTTCCTTACCATCGCTCGTCCCGTCCTCATCCGTGTCTGCTACCAAGGGATCGGTCCCCGTGTCCTCCGCACTCACATAGATTCCCGTGTTCGTTTCCACGCCGTCGGTCAGACCGTCGCGATCCGTATCCGGCTCGGTCGGATCAGTTCCGGCGTCATTGACTTCCACGCCGTCACTGAGCCCATCGCCATCCGTATCCGCATTGTCGACCAGCGTCTGGTGATCGAAGATCTCTGCCTTCGCCCCCAACCCGTCACCGTCCGCATCGCTGTCGGCGTCCGCCACACAGGGATCGAGACCATGTTTCTCCTCGATCGGCGTGACGATGCCATCACCATCGGGATCCAACCCGGCGAAGCCGCCACAGCCGTCTGGAACCTCGCCGCCGCCCTCGTTGGGCTGCACATCGAGGCGCACATTGTCGAAATGCGAGCGCTGGGCCGTGCCTTCGTCCCCGAGAAAGATCACCACATTTCCTGCAGGGATCGCGTCACTCGTGGAAAAGACCAACGTGTAATCAGTAAAGGACAACTGCTCATCCTCACCGAGATCCACCGTCAACGACGCCACCGAGAGCCAGGGATCGTTCTCCCATTGGTCGTTGGCATTGCCATGTTCCAAACGGTTATCCGGGCTCGGATCCTCTTCCAAATTGGTCAAACCGATGATGGCCAGCGCACCGGGACTCTGATTCCGGTTCCCCACGCCGACCGTCAAGGTGTAAGTGGAGTTCGCCTCCCAGGGAGTTCCCGTATTCTGAAAGACGTAGTAGTTTCCCTGCATCCCGAGATGCTGATCGCCCTCCGAGTTGAAGCCCTCGATGAACTCGATGAAGGTCTTCCCATCGCTGGGACCGTTTTGACCGATCCAATCCGGCCCGCCGTCGACGTTGTCGGGATCGGGCAGCGCATTGGTCCAGGCGCCGGAGTCCAGGGGTGGTCGCTCAAAGCTGTGATTGTTGACCTCGATGGGTGCCGCCAGCGCGAGCGAGCCGGCGCCGCCGAGGACAAGGAACAGGGGGATTTGAAGTAGGTGTTTCATGGGATGGTACCTCTCTGCGGCCAAATCGCTCCCCTGTAAACCCGCGGATTTTCCAATTCTTCGCCTAATCTGTTACCTTTTCCCCATATCCGGCAGGTCTTCTTCTGAGTCCCTTTCCGCATCGATCTTTTTCCTGTGCACCATCCCCTTCCAACCGACGAGTTCGCCCAACTTCTGGAGGCCTACGTGTCCTCCGGGAAATCGGAACCGGCCTTCGTCGCCATTGTCGAGCGCCTTGGCGGTCTGGTGTATTCCAGTGCCCTGCGCCGCACGGGAAACCCCCAGATGGCGGAAGAAGTCATGCAAAACGTATTCGCCATCCTGGCACGAAAAGCACACTCCCTCGGAGGACATCCCGCGCTCACCGCGTGGCTGTTTGAAACGACCAAACTCGAAGCCGCCCAAGCCATGCGAACCGAACGCCGCCAACAACGCAAGCGACGAGCGCTCGCCAAAGAAACAGAAGCCACCACCGTCGGCAGCCTGGCTGACGATGAAGAGGAGGAGTGGCGAGACGCCGTGCCTCTCTTGGATGAATCCCTCGACCGGCTCGGCCGAAACGAGCGCAGGCTCATCCTCCAGCGATTCTTTGAGGAACGAAAGATCCGGGAGATCGCCGCCTTGAACGGCATCTCGGAAGCGGCCTGCAAAATGCGCCTCAAGCGCATCCTGACAAAACTAGCACAACGATTGACGGCGCGGGGCGCCACGCTCTCCGTCGCCGCTGTCGCCTCCGCCCTCGGAGCCGAACTGACTCGAGCCGCCCCGGCCCATGTCCTGGCCGCGGCGGCCCCCAAAGCCTTGACCGCCTCGGGCACCCTAACCACCGGGGCCCTCTTGACCAACACCCTGCTCACCATGAAACTTTGCAAAACCATCGTCATCGGCGCCGCCCTCGTCGCCGCAGCCACCGCCCCGGTCCTTTGGCAACCGTGGGAGTCCACCGAAAACGCCACGATCAACCGGTCACCGGCAAGCGATCCCCTGGCGACCACCAAGAGCCTTATCGAAACGCAAGGCCCAACTGCTGCTAGCAGAATTCGAGAACTCGAAGACGAGATCCTTCAGCTCCGCCAGCGAAATCTCGAATTGGAACAAGCCCAGGCAGACCACGGGGTCGAAAAATACGGCTTGGACTCCGCCTACATTGACACTCTCAAACACCGGAATCTGAGCGAGAACCTCATCGTGTCGGCCGAAGGCCAGATCAAGTATGAGCTGAGCAACCGTGAGGTGAGGGAGATCAATCAAGCGATGCGGGCCTTTCGCGAGATGGTACAACAGTACGAAACGGATGAGATGGTGGTCGAGGAGAGCACCGAGGACCAGCTCGTGCTCAAGATCCCCGCCTTCCCGGAAGGAGATCGCTTTCGAGATCAGGTGCAGGAGACACTGGAGGGTATTGTGGGCAAAGAAAAAGGGAACCGTTTCTTCGCCGAAGCCCAACACACCCTTTCCCGATCACTCATGGGTTTCGGGAGCCACGATCGCGTCGTCACCATTTCCAAATTGCAAGAGCCGGTGGTGAATATCCAAGACAAGCAGTACAATGACACCGGCAGCCCCTTCACTTCTTCCTGGAGCACGCCATTGGACGAAGTCCCGGCTCAATACAGACACATCATCCAGCTCACCGATGAGTAAGCCGAATCCCGTTCCCAATCATTTTGCCCCCAAATCGTTTTGCCTACTACCAGGCGCAACTGCCACACTACACTACACCACGATGAGCTGCTTGATCCAATCGAGCACCGTGCCAAACGGCACCTGATCGAAAAGCCCAAACTCATCGCGGCGCGCAAGCCGGGCCCGCGTCGCTGCGGGGCTCTTCAAACCGCAGAGGAAGCGCGCCAACTGCCGGGTCGAGCGCAGAGCCGGCAATCGCTCGGCGATGAGGGCCTGCACCGCCGCCATTTCCGGCTCCGTGAACTCGTGGGGAGGCGAATTGGGAAGGGGCTGGGGCATCGCACCACGACAGCGCGAACAATGCCCGCAATCGCCATCGACGGCCTCACCGAAGTAACACAAAAGCGCATTTGTCAGACAGCCCGGCTCCTCCGCCAAAGCCATGACGCGTCGCAGGCGCTCGATGTCCTGGCTCTCGCGCCGCTCAAATAAAGTCTGCATCCGGTCGGCCAGGGCACGCGGTTTCTCCACCTGTTTCAATACCCGGTAACCCTGACGAATTCCCGAGGGCTGCACCACGAGATCCCCCGCTTCCTCAAGATAGTTGATCGCCGCCGTGATCCGCTCCCGCGGCTCACCGATGGCCTGCGCAACTTCGTCAGGCTGAATGGTAATCCAGGTGCGCCCCTGTTTGCCCGCGGCAAATAGCCGCCGCAAGAACGTCTGCCGCCTGGCGTTGTACCCTTGCAAGAGATGTTCGAGGTTTCTCACATACTTGATCTTGTAGGCACTGTAAAAGGGACGCGTGGCCGCGATGACTCCTTCCAACTCCAGGTAGGTCATCAGCGTAGAGACCACCAGGGGACGAATGTCGTTCGTCGCCGAGAGTTCATAGAACGAGACATCAAACTCCTCGCCCTGACGCAAGAGATGATCCACCAAATGCCGCAGGGCCAGCGGAGTCGGCGTGTCGCCATAGGCAAAGTTCTCCAAGGTGATCAAGTCGTCCGCACAGGCCAGCAACTCACAGACCGACAAACCGCCGTCCCGCCCCGCCCTACCGATCTCCTGACTGTAGTTCTCCAGGCTCTTGGGCAAGTTATAGTGATAGATCGCCCGAATATCCGCCTTGTCGATGCCCATCCCGAAGGCGATGGTGGCGACGATGACCGATGTCTCGCCCGACATGAAGGCCTCCTGACATTCCGCCCGAACCTCGGGGGTAAGGCCCGCGTGATAGGCCCGCGCCGGGATCCCCGCCCGCTGCAGGGAGGTCGCCACGGACTCCGACGTGTGCTGCAGCGTGACGTAGACCACCACGGACTCACCCTCGTGGCCCCGGAGGCGATCCTGCAGCAGCGCGAGCCGTGTCTCCGGGGAGCAAGGCGTCACCTGGAGATCGAGGTTGCTGCGGTGAAAAGAAAGCTGCACGTGATCCTCGCGCGCGATGGAAAAGGCCTTGCGGATATCCCCCGAGACAGCCGGCGTCGCCGTCGCCGTGAGAGCCAAGACCCGGGGGATCTTCAACTCCTTCACCAATCGCGCCAGCTTGAGATAATCGGGCCGGAAGTTGTGCCCCCACTCAGAAATACAATGCGCTTCGTCAATCGCCATCATGGCGATGGGCAAACGCCGCAATCGATCGAGAAATCCCTCGTTGGCCAAGCGTTCCGGGGCCACGTAGAGCAGGCGGAGTTCCCCCTTCCCTAACTGATCATAGAGGGCGCGGGATTCTTCCAGCGATAGACTCGAATCCAGACGCGCCGCCGGCAGCCCGCGGGCCTGGAGGGCATCCACCTGGTCCTTCATCAGCGCGATCAGCGGAGAGATCACCAGAGTGACTCCATCTAGCATCATCGCAGGAAACTGGTAACAGAGAGACTTGCCTCCACCCGTGGGAAAAACGGCCAGGGCGGAGCGTCCCGCCAGGAGGCACCGGATGACCTCCTCCTGGCCATCTCGAAAATGACGGAATCCAAACCACCGCTCCAGATCTTGAGAAAACTCGGTATCCACAGGCAACATCGTTAGGAGTCCATCGTGCATCCGTCAACTCCGGGGAGATACGAGGATCCCACCGAAGGTTGATTCTTCCCCGGGCCCCGGGTAAGAACGAGCATGACGAGTGCCAATGAGGAGATCGCTGAGGAAACGCGGGTCGTGGACGCTTGCTGGAAACGGCTGCGCACGATCACCCTCATCGATCAAACCTGGCCCGCCGCCGACGCCATCCCCGCCGAGGAAGCACTGCACCGCTGGGTGCCCGAGATCCACGAGCAGCTCGCGACCAAGCACGCCCTCATCCATCGCTTCGGCGTCATCCCCATCGTCGCCGTCGTCGGCCTCCTCAACAGCGGCAAATCCTCGCTCACCGCCTCTTTTCTCTCGCAGTCCAACCGCACCCGCGTCCTCCGCGGCCTGGGACGGCAGGAGGGTTCCCAGCGATTCACCCTCTGGATCCCGCACGTCTGGAAAGAGGATGCCGCCTTTTTCGAGAAACTGCTCAACCTCCTGGCCCAGGTCTTCGAAACCGAACCCGAATTGTTAGCCGACGATCCCGAGACCGCTCGGGAGCAGCAGAACGCCGTTGACCGGCTGGCCTGTCCGCTCATCGCGACCGACCCGCTATTGACCAAACACAAGCTCGGCATTCTCGACTGTCCCGACATTCAACGTGCCTCCGGAAATGCCGAGGACGACAAGCCGCGCCTGGAAATGGTCAAGCGGAGCGCCTCCATCTGCGCCGCAGCCTTTGTCGTCTACGCCCGCAATCAGATCGAGATCTGCACCCTGCAAACCATCCTCGACGCCATGCCGGATGCCCGGCGGATTCACGTGGTCAACCTGATCAAGGACGAATCAGCCTCACAGATTCGCCGCGAGGCCAGGACCGTTCTCAATCTCCGGTCGCACGATCCCGTCTACGGCGCCTACGACTTCCTCTCCGCCAGCTATACGGACCACACACCGATGTGGGATGCCAATCGTTCACGCTCGCCCGAGGAGCGCTTGGCCGCGAGCGAACCCTGTTTCTTCGAACTGCGTGAGGAGGAATCGGAAAACACGCCGCCATCGAAGATTGCGGAGGACCGCTCCATGGCCGCCCTGGCTCAACGGCTGACGCCCCAGGCCGTCAAGAGCCGCCGCATGAAGGAACTACTCCAGGAGTTCTATCAAGATCTCCAATCCGGCCTCGATCAGTTAGAACGGGAGCTGGATAAGAAGTCCGGCGCCCTGGCCAAGGCCTCGCACCGCCTGCGCGATGAATGCCAGGAACTCCTGACGAAAGACGGGCACGTGCAGATCAAAATGAGCCCCGAGATCATTCACGGGATGGAACAGAGCCTCGGGCGCACGGCCAGTTTCTATTACAAATGGCTCCTCCTCCCACCGCGCAAATTCTTTCAAGCGGCCAGCCGCCTGATCGAAAAGGGGCGCCAGTTTTCCCCGCTCCCGGGCAAGGATTTGCGGAAAAAGAAGGCCGAACTGGAGGCCAAATGGCAGGTCCAGACGGATGGCAAGATCGCGCGGGGCACCGTGACCCCCATGGATGTGCAGCGCATGCTCAGTCTGTGGAGCGGCGCCACGGGAGACTATCAAGATCCCGAATCCTGGCAGGAGGAGGCCGAGGCCATCCTGCAACGCTTTCTCACCGAGGATAAGACCAATCTCACCGAGACCGAATGGGACGCCCTCACGGCTCCTCTGTGGGAACAGCTACCTAAGCGCGCCCGCATGAAACTCGTCACTTCCGCCTGCCTCATGTTAGGCGGTCTCCTCCTCGCCTTTGTCGACGGCGGCATCTCCCTCATCTCACTCCAGGCCATGGACCTCCTCGGCGGCCTCGGCGTCGTGGCTTCGTTAGGCGTCAATCTCCAGGGTGCCAAGGAATTCGAACGCGTTCTGGAAGAGAAACTGGGTCATCAGCAGGTGGCCAATTTTCACGCCATCGTTTGTGACATTGTCGGGGTTCCCCGCGGCATCGAGCCGAAAAACGCGTTCCCCAATCCCACCGTTCCTCCAAAACGGCAGCAGCCCAGCTACGGAGTGAACGATCGAGGCTGGTCCGTTCACGCGATCAACCGGGAAAGCATGCGAGAGATCCGATCCTATGGTTGCTAACAATCCCACCCTCCAAGCCTGCCTTGAAACGGCGGACGCCATCGAGTCCGCCTTGAACAGCCTGGGCGATACCTCGCAGTGGCCCGCCGACCAAGCGCTGCGCCACCAATGCGCCGAGTTCCGCCAGGCCTCGCGCGAACTCGCGCAGCAAAAAGGCCTGCAGCAGTTCGCCGTCGCCTTCATCGGCCCCAAGAACGCCGGCAAAACCACCTTCCTCTCCATGCTGGTCCGCCTCCCCGGGCTGAAAGAACAGCTAGCCCAGGGCGAGGGACTCGAGGGTTCCACCGAACGCATCGTTTGGCTGAGTTCCCATCCTCTCACCGAGCTCGACCGGCGGGTGGAGGAGAGTCACCGGGTAACCCCCAATGATCTGGTCAATCTCGGCTGCCACTACACCCTGATCGACGTCCCCGGCGCCAACGAGGCCAACCGTGATCGCGCCGAGGCCGCCCTGCGGGCCCTGCGCGCCGCCCACCTCAAGGTGCTCGTCGTCGAGGCGCGCACCATGGAAGACGCCGCTCTCGTCGATCACATCCGCGGCGCCGACGGCGCCACCATCTTGCCCGTGATCAACCAGATCCGGCCGGGAACCAGCGATGAAGATATCAGCGGCTTCCTCGCCCGCTTGAAGGAGGCCCTTCCCGGCTCCAACATCCTCCTTCCCCTGCGCGTCCCCGATTTTCAACTCGCGGGCCAGGATGAGGACGAACAACGACGCGCCACCACCGACGAGTTGATCCACCGTCTCAAAGATGTCGTCCGGGCCGAGCATCTCGACGAGTTGCTCGAGCCCCAGCTCCTGCGCCTCAAGGCCCGTTTCCAGGAAGAGATGCACGAGTCTCTCACCAGGGCGCTTCCGGCCACGGCCGAGGCCGCGCGCCAGTTGCACGAACTCGAGGGCGGCCTCGCTCCCCAGGCCCTCGAACGCCTCCTCGGTGCCAACGATCGCGACCGCGCCGTCATCGCCGGCCTCCGGCAGCAATTGCGCGCCCTCTACCAACAGCGTACCTCCGTCCTCTTCTTCCCCTGGCGCACCTTCGTCGGCCTGGCCAATCTCCTCCACGGCGCCCTGGAAAAAATGCCCCTCTTGTTAGCCGGAAGTCTGCCCTCCCTCGTCAGCTCGACCATGACAGCGGTGAAAAATGTCGCCCGGGATCGCGAATTCACCGAGAACCGCCGGGAAGGTCTCCGCAAGCACGCCGAGTTGTTAGTCAAAGAATCCCTCTATCCCCGGGTCGATCACCTGGAATCCGCCATCCGTAGCGACCTGCGGCAGGACGTGCGCTCTCCTGATTCCGGGCGCCACGAACTGGAAGTCGAGTTCGAGGGCTTGGAGATTCTGCAAAAGCGCTCCAGCGAACTCTTCCAGGACGTCCTGGAGAGCTGCAGTCCGGGCCGCGTCGCCACGCATGCCACGGGCCTCGTGGGTTTGGGCATCTTCTGGGGAATCTTCATTTGGCCCTTCATCGCCCTCTACCGGGACTATTTTGAAGCCGTCACCGTCCTGGTCAACGAGAGTGCCAAACACGATGTCTTTCCCACCGAGAGCTTCGCCATGATCGGAACCAGCTTTCTCCTGGCCGTGTTTCCCATGCTCTTCTGGCTGCTCCTGGTGCTCAGCTGGGCCGCCTCCAAAGGGCGCGCCCTGCAATGCCTCCGCAGCCTGAGACACGGCCACCAGACCATCATTGACGAGCTCAACGCGGCCCAGCTCCTCCGCGTGCGGGCCCACCACCCGCATCTCCAGGCCTGCCTGCGGCTATTCTCTAGGCGCGGCTAGCGAAACTGAGAATCTCAGCGGATTCGTTGAACCTTTCCCGCATGAGAGGTTACACTAAATCCTGCCTGGCGTGGATTTTCGGAGAAATGGCGCGGCCCGCGCCCTCCAGCGTTCCTCTCCAGTGCGGCTCAAACGACCACCGATGAACCTCCCCCCTGCTGGCGCACGCGAACTCTTCC
>JANQJH010000380.1 GCA_028281705.1 Verrucomicrobiales bacterium | reverse complement strand
TTCTCCAGCACCCAACCTGGAAAATCTTCGCTTCTTCGTCCGGTGCTCAGACGGCGCCATATTCTGGGCCGGTGTCGGGCCCGGGTGAGTGGGCGCTCGCTTCGGCCTCGGCGTCTTTTCGTCCCGCATCCGCCCCGTCGCGCACTCCCGATCGTGCGGGCCGGACGACGGCTTCTTTCGCCATCGTGCTTCCGAATGCCAAGCCATAGGCGAGGCCGTAGGCTGCGTCGTAGACTCCTTTTTCCATGAGATTGCGTACCCTTGTAGCGGAGCCGCTCCCCGCATTGGTGCCGGAATCTCGACCTTCTTGAAAAGCTTCTCGGACGAGGTCGCGCCACTTGGCCCAATTCGGCCGGGCGGATTTAGGTTCCGATGCGCCGCCGTGCGACGAAGTTTCCTCAGTGGATCCGGTCGAGTCGGAGTCTGAGTGAGAGTTGGAAATGAGGGGCGTTTCGTCTGTCATGGCCGGTCGTTGGTGGGGCTTCTGCTGTGTTGAGACCTCCCAACCGTGAAAAGATTCAAACAAACTGCGATTACAATCACTTGGGGCGATTATAGCTCGAGTCGCGCTTGCCAGCGGCGGGAGAACTCCTCAGGGTGCACAGCTCATGAAAAGTGTGTTTCGAAAGTGGGCCAGCCTGCCTCTCGCCGTCCGGATTCTCGTTTGCATGATTTTCGGTATCATCCTGGGGTTGATCCTGCACCAGCAGGATGGCCCCCTGGAGAAAGACGATCCGCGACTCCTGCGGAAGGCCCTTCTGAAGGTCGATGGGTTTTCCAATGAGCTTCTCGATGAGATCGCTGGGGAGGACGGGAAGATCACCGCTGAAGAATGGGATGCCTGGCTGACGGCGGAACGGGCGTTGCGTGTCGATCGCGACGGCAGTGGCGCGATCGATCGCGAAGAGCTGAAGGAATGGGACGAGTCGGATAAATTCACCACGGCCGACCTCGATCGGGCCGCGGAAATCTACCGTCAGATCGAAGAGGGCGCTGACGCCACCGCGGGTACGGATTCCGAGGGGCGCTTGACGCGGAACGGCCTGTCCGGCTGGTTGGAGGCCATTCCGGCGGAGGAGAAAGAAGTCGTCGGTTCGGTGCGCTCGAGCTTGGAAGAGGTCAAGGGCGCCCATGGGAAGCCGATCGCCAGCGTGCTCGCCATTTTTGGGGATCTGTTCCTCGGTCTGATTCGATCGATCGTCGTGCCCCTTGTTTTTATCGCTGTGTTTATCGGGATCGCGGGAAATGACGATGTGGCTACGGTGAAGAAGGTGGGATTTGGCATCCTGATCTACTTCCTCTGCACCACGTTTGTTGCCGTGACCCTCGGGAGTGGGCTGGCCGTCCTCGTTCAGCCCGGCGAAGGCATGCCGGAGGGCTTCAAGGAAAAGGGCATGGCTGACGCTCCGGAGGTCGTGGTGGAGACGAAGTCGCTCAGCTTTCGGGACAATGTCCGGCAGATGATTCCCGGGAACCTCTTTGGCTCCCTTTCGGGAGGGGCCATGCTCGATATCGTGCTCTTCGCTGCGCTGTTCGGCGTCATCATTCTCGTCCTGCGCGAGTTCGAGTCGCCCGCCGTGCGGGGCAAGGCCAATCAACTGGTGAGTTGGGGGAACTTCGGGCTGGAGATTTGCATGACCGTGGTCCGGTGGGCGATGAAACTGGCTCCGATCGGGGTCTTCGGCTTGATGACGGACATCACGGCGCAGGTGGGGATTGAGGTCCTGGGAAGTTTGCTGAAGTACTTTTTGACCGTGTTGGCGGGATTGATCGGGCTCCTTTGTTTCTACTCCGTGATCGTCGCCGTGGTGGGCAAGCGATCGCCTCTGAAGTTTTTTGGAAAGATCTGGGAGTTGCAGCTCCTGGCTTTCTCCACCTCGTCCTCGGCGGCAGTGATGCCCCGCAGCCTCGATACGGCGGAGAACAAACTCGGCATCCACCGGGCCATCTCGAGATTCACCATTCCACTGGGGGCCACGATCAATATGGACGGCACCGCTCTCTACCAGGCGGTGGCGGCCATCTTCCTCATGCAGGTCTTCCAAGTCCCGGTGACCTTCGCCGCCGTCTCAGTGATCTTGGTCACCGCGCTCTTGGCTTCGATCGGGACGCCGGGTACTCCGGGAGTCGGGATCGTGGTGCTCGCCGGAATCCTCGAGGCCAATGGCGTTCCCGCGAGCGGGGTGGCGCTCATTTTGGGAGTGGATCGCTTGCTCGACATGTGCCGCACGGCAATCAATGTGACGGGTGATCAGACGGCGTGCATCGTGATGGAGAAGATCGCCGGAAAGAAGCTGACCGCGTTGGAGAACGGGAGTTGACGTTGCCGGGGTCTGGAGAGAAGAGAAGGGCGCGGTGTGTCTTTCCATCCTCGAGGCCGCGCGCTCTCAAAAACATTGTAACGGTGGCGGGTATGGGCAGTCCCGGCTGTCTTCCTGAGCCTTCTCGGCCTTTGATGAATTCGATCCAAATCCCTGAATTCCCGTCTTGCCAGATTAGAAAACTATGATACCGATTCCGTCCGCGTGCGCCAGGGGCGAGCGGAAGCGCTCGACTGTTGTCTTTTGCCGGCCCCCAATTGCATTCGTAAGATTAGATTCATCAACACTTTATGGCTAGATTACTTGGAGTCGAAATCCCGAACGAGAAGCGTATTGAAGCTTCTCTCCCCTACATTTACGGCATTGGCTTGGTCACCGGGAGGAGGATCCTGGATCAGGCGGGGATTGACCCCAACGTGCGTGCGGGAGAATTGACGGACGAGCAGCTGACCAAGCTGGCGCACGTCATTGGCGCCGAGGGCATTCTCATTGAAGGGGATCTGCGCCGGACGCTGCAGGCGAACATGAAACGTCTGCAACAGATCAATTGTTACCGAGGTGTTCGTCACCGCAAGGGGCTTCCTTGCCGCGGCCAGCGGACCAAGACCAATGGTCGAACTCGCCGAGGAGGCAGGCGAACGGTGGGCGTGATGCGCAACCCGAACGCCAAGAAGGGCAAAGTCTGATCCGGCAGCCCTCATCTTGATCTCATCTTTTTGACACCATGGCAGACGAAAACGATACACCTCAATCCGACGCGGAGGCGACTCCCGCCGCCGAACCCGATCAAGCGCAAGAGCCCGGCTCTGCGTCTCCGAGCGAAGTAGCTCCTCCGGCAGCAGAGGAGGCCGAGGCAGCTCCTGCGGCGGCAGCAGATGAGGGCGAGGCAGCCGCTTCACCCGCAGCGGAGGAGGGCGAGGCAGCCGCGCCGGCCGAAGCAGGCACTGCTGCTCCGGCGACGGAGGGCGCCGCGGCCTCAGGAGCAGAAGGCGCTCCAAAGGCGCCGGAAAAGAAAAAGGACATCTTTGCCGAAATTGATCCCAAGGACGCCGAACAACCCAAGATCATCAAAGCCAAAGGCAGTAAGAACGTCACTGCCGGTATCGTCCATATCTCTGCGACCTTTAATAATACGATCGTCTCGGTGACCGATCGCCAGGGCAATGTGCTCGGGTGGTCAAGTTCGGGCAAAATGGGATTCCGGGGCTCGCGCAAGAGCACGGCTTACGCTTCCCAGTTGGTCTCGCAGGACGCGTGCCGCCAAGCCATGTCGCACGGTCTCAAGGAAGCCGAGGTGCGGGTCAAAGGCCCCGGCTCGGGTCGCGAAGCAGCAGTGCGTGCGGTGCAGAATCTGGGGATTGATGTCATGGTGATCAAGGACGTCACGCAATTCCTCCCAGAGTCGAACAACTAACATTAACATTGCAGTGTTCATCGCTTTTTGATAGCTTATGCTAACGTTCACTAGTTGTAGGAATTCTGTCCGTTGCAAATGCTGAATTCAACACCAACACGTTTTTTTGTCGTGTCATGTCTTTTTCTAAAAGTTCGTTTTTTGGGTGCAAGCAGGGTCGTCAATGGGTATGATGTCTCCAAGAAGTTCGGGCCAAGAGCAGATGGGCAATCAAGAAGATTGACTGCGGGTAGTTCGGA
>JANQJH010000163.1 GCA_028281705.1 Verrucomicrobiales bacterium | reverse complement strand
CCATGCGGACTGCTTTGGTCTGGCACAGTTGCATCAATTGAGAGGCCGCATCGGGCGCGGCGTGCACAAATCGTACTGCGTTCTGATGCATTCGCCGAAGAACGAGGAGGCCCGGGAGAAACTGGCCATCCTGGCAGAGACGCGTGACGGCTTCAAGATCGCCGAAGCGGATCTTTCCCGCCGCGGGCCCGGCGACCTCCTGGGGACGGCCCAGAGCGGCCTGCCCGACCTGCGGATGACTGAGTTTCTCACGGACGTGGCCCTGCTAGAGGAAGCGCGCGAGCGGGCGCGGTGCATTCTGGAGGAGGATCCGCGACTGGAGCGGCCGGAGCATGCCGCCCTGCGGCGCGGTGTCGCGGGGCGCCAAGGCGCGCTGGCCAATATCAGTTAGATAGATCGTCGGAGCTGGCGTTCTCCTGACGTTTCCATAGTTCCTGCGATTCCACCCGGAGAGCGCGGTTGAACTTGCTGGAACAGTTCTCCCAGGCGATCAGGGCGGTGAGTTCCACGATTTCGTCTTCCGTGAAATGAGATTGGACTTGGGCAAAAAGTGAGTCATCCACATCCTGATCAGAATACGTGATGGCATCGGCATAGAGGAGGGCGGTGCGTTCGCGATCGTCGAAGAGTGAGCTATCGCGATAGTCTGCCAGCGCGAGAATCTTCTGATCTTCCAGGCCGAGATCGCTGCCCACGGCAGCGTTGATGTCCTGTCAGAATACACAACTGTTGATCGATGCCACCCGGCGGCATACCAGCGTGGACAGCGTGCCCGGCAGAAGGCCCGACTCGCCCAGTCCATTCCACATGCCGCAGACGCTCTGCAGGATCGAGGGTCGCCGGGCATAGAGCAAGTAGGGTTTGAGAACATCTCCCCATGTTTGTTGCTGTCCCTGGAGGATTTCGAAAACGGCCGCTTCTGCTTGCTTCGGGTCGATACCGGCGATGCGTGACATGACCACTTTTCGCTACGAAACCTCGGGGCGTCAATTGCCATTTTTTCTTCTCATCCAATCCAGCCGATCCAATAATCCAGTAGCCATCCCGACTCCATGAAAACGCTCATTCGCCTCTTCTTTCTCTTCGCTGTCTTCACTTCCGTTTACGGAGAGATCCAGGTTCACGAGAATGCCCGCAAGCAATCTGTCATTGCTAGCGTTGATTCGCAGCTCGACCAGCTGATCGAGTTGAGTGACCGGATCTGGGCCTATGGAGAGCTGGCTTTTCAGGAGACGAAATCTTCGGAGGCTCTGGCGGCCTATGCGGAAGCGAACGGATTCGACGTGAAGCGGGGAGTCGCCGAGATTCCGACGGCCTTCACCGCCGAGTATGGTTCAGGTAAGCCTATCATTGGCATCATGGGTGAGTTTGATGCCCTGCCGGGCCTGTCGCAGAAGACGGTCCCGCATAAAGATCCGGTTCACCCCGGGGGAGCGGGACATGGCTGCGGTCACAATCTCTTTGGCGCGGCTTCGCTGGGGGCGGCGGTTTCGATCAAGGAATTGATCAAGGCCGGCGAGCTGAAAGGGACCATTCGCTATTACGGGGCGCCGGCGGAGGAGAAGTTCTTTGGCAAGCTCTGGATGATCCGTGCCGGATTGTTTGATGATGTTGACGTGGTCATGGATTGGCATCCCTCGGCCAAGACGGAAGCTTCGGTCCAGAGTTCATTGGCCTTGGTGGACTTTGTCGTGGAGTTCTTCGGCCAGGCTGCTCATGCCTCGTCGGATCCTTGGAATGGGCGGGATGCCTCCGATGCCCTGGAACTCTATGCCGCGGGCATCAATTACTACCGGGAGCATGTGAAGCCCACCGTCCGCATTCACTACGATATTCAAAAAGCGGGTGAAGTGGTGAACGTCGTGCCGGACTACGCCCGCGTCTGGGTGCGCGTGCGCGATACGAAGAGGAAGGGCATGGAGGAAGTCTGGCGACGGGTGGAAAAGATGGCGGAAGGCGCTGCCATCATGGCCAATGTGGAGCATCGGATCCGGCTCGTTTCGGGCATCCACGAGATCCTGGTAAATCGTACGGGCGGCGCCAAGATGCAGGCCAATTTGGAGTTTCTCGGTCCGATTCACTATACGGAGGAGGAAGAGGCCTTTGCCAAGAAGATCCAGGAAGCCACCGGCAAGGAACAGGTCGGCATGGAATCGATCATTGAGCCCCTGGAGGAGACCAAGGAACATCCCATGGGCGGTTCCACGGATATGGGAGACGTTAGTTTCATCGCGCCGGTCATTCGCATGAAAGCGACCACCGCGCCCAAAGGCACGCCGTGGCATTCCTGGGCCGTCACGGCCTGCAGTGGAATGTCGATCGGGCACAAGGGAATGGCCTACGCCTCGAAGGCACTGGCCATGACCATGGTGGATTTGTTCGAAGATCCGGTGCTGGTGGAGGAGGTTCGGAAAGAATTCAAAACGCGGAAAGGGGACTATGTTTATGAGGCGATGATTCCGGACGGCCCCCCGCCGATCGGCATGGAGGCGGATGATCACGGCGAGCATGAGCATTGATTGTCTTGCAAGTGTCGCTGGTTCCTGAGATCTCCTGAGTTGATGAGCAGCCCCCCTTGGATCGTGATCTATCAGAATCCGTGGCCCATCGCATTGGTCTTTCTGCTATCGTTGGGCAGGCTCGTGGCGCAGATCCCCGTGCTGGAAATTG
Source organism: Verrucomicrobiales bacterium (assembly GCA_028281705.1). Lineage (GTDB taxonomy): Bacteria > Verrucomicrobiota > Verrucomicrobiia > Verrucomicrobiales > DEV007 > JAACDM01. The sequence continues at coordinate 18,551 of JANQJH010000163.1, read as the reverse complement.
AGCTTCATGACCATGAAATCGTTCGTCTCACCTGGGATGCCGCAGTGGGCGACCACATGCTCCAGCAGAGCGCCGAACTGAACGACCAAGGTGCCTGGAATCTCGTGTTGGGGGCGCCAACGATGACGGGTGGGCGCCTGGTGCTCGACCTTCCCCTCAGGGACACACAGAGGTTCTATCGGCTTGGCGCTGAATCCATCATCTTTGTTGACGGAGCGAACGACACCGAGGGATCGGGCACGTTTCTTGATCCTTTCCAGACCTTGGCGCTGGCGACAGAGGAAGCCGAGGCGCGGTTTGATCGTGGCGGGGCGAGCCAGATGATCTATGTCTTCTCCAACGAATACCGGGAGGCGGTGCGACTGCAAGGCACGGAGCGACCGGGATATCAAGTCACCTTGTTAGACAGCAGTATTCCGCTGGCCTACGGTGATCGGATCTTGGGAGGGGATCCCAAAGCCGCCATCAGGGCTCCGGCTGGTGAGCCGGCAATCACGATTGAGGATCTTGCGGTGTTCTCGCTCCATGGGTTTGACGTGACCGGCTCGGGAGCTCCGGCCTTGAACGTGGCCGAGGTGGAACGGCTTAGAGTTTCGTCCACGACCCTTGCCTCTACGGGAGGCTCTAGCGGAATACGGATTGAGAAAGTAGCGCGCGGCGACGTGAGCGTGGACGACGTGGCTGTCTCGAATTCCACCGGGAGTGGGATCGAGGTTATCGATTGCACGGGCGCCTTTCATTTTCAGGCGGGCACCATCGAACAGCCGGGCGAGCATGGCATCTTCCTCCAGAACACCGCGGGCGAGTTTGTTTTCCACGATGCCTCTGTCGCGGATCCGGGCGCTTCGTTCTCCGGGGTAAGTATCGAGAATCTGGCTTCCGATGGCATGGTCGACTACCGAGGGAGTATTGCGAGCCATGGTGGTGGTGAATTGGTCAGTATCAACAAGACGGCGGCGGGATCTTTGGTCTCCTTCGGGAAGAATGCTGACGATAGTGGAACGATTTCGGGCGATGGCGGTGGTGGGATTTTCATGTTCGACGCTGACGGCGACGTGGAAGTGGACACTCCGATATCCATCACCAATGCGAAGAAAGGATTTCTGCTGACAGGCATCAGCCTATTTGGAGGCGGCGGTGATGTTGTTTTTGCTGACACGACGATTATCCTGACAGACAACGGCGGTTACAATGCCGGCGTCGAGATCAACGGGCAGATGGGCAACGTCAGTTTTACGAATCTGAACATCACGACGGACGACACGGTCATTGGGGCCTCTGGAATGAGCGTGGCCTTCGCCAATCGAGTGATTGTGAGGGGAGAGGCGAACACGATTCATTCCAATGGCGCCGCCGCCATCGAATTGGGGGAAGTGGATACCATCGACTTTGTGTTCGAAGAACTGACGACGACCAATACCCTGGAACAGGCAGGCAAACGCAATGGAATCACCATGAGCGATCTCCGTGCAGGCACCCTGACGGTCACTGGCAACACCAGGTTGAGCAATCTCGCTGGCAGTGGCATGTTCATCAACGGAGTCGATGGCAACTTTCATTTTGCCCATCTCGATCTCTTCGGGGTGGGAGGCGACGGACTCAATCTCGGAGTCGTGACATCCAATCCCGGCACGTTCCGTATCGACTCCGGTGACTTCAACGGCATCGGCGGGGATGGCATCCGCGCCGGGAACACCGGAAACGGCACGGGCGGGGGAGTGCTCGATGTGAACAACGTTGCCTTCCGCAATATTGGCGGGTTCACCGCGAACCTTTCGAATACCACGTTGAACGGAACGGGAAATACGGCGAATCCCATCTCCACCATGGATGGGGGCGGGAATTCCGGAACGATGGTCTTCAACGGAGGTGCTGACACCGTGCCATAGTTGGTGCCCCAACCCTGCGGGTCTCATCCCCACAATACCGAAGGGACTAAAGTCCCTCCAACTTTCTCAGAATGTGGGAGGGACTTCAGTCCCTTGCTTTACTACTACCTACAGTCGGCGCCACCACAGGTGAATCTGGCGCAGATGTTGCAGGTGATCCTGCCCGGTGGTTCCACGATAGCCGAGCACGGTCAGCTTTCCTTTCGATGCCTTGCTCGCCAGCAGCAGCGATTCAGCGTCGTGACGTGATGCGGTTTCTCGAGCGATCCCGAGGGACTGGAGCAGGTAGTTCGCCGTCTCCGTGGTGCTGGCGTAAGGCGTCTCCTGACTCGAATGGGTGATGAGAAGCGCTTTCTTCCCCTCGCTGGCGAGTTTGCCGAATCGAAGGTAGTTTCGCATGTGCGCTTCGAGGGGACGCCGTTCATTGCTTCCACTCTCGAGACCGGCATACATGGAATCGGCGGCCAAGATGGCATCAATCCGTGCGAAATGGGCGGGCGTCTTGAGAATCTCGCGCACGGCGCCGTACCCGGCGCTGAACGACGACACCGAGATTCGGCCCCATCTTGTCTTGCCATCGCGTGGACCAACCTGGGCCGCGGCCTTGGCGAGCAGGGCGTCGAACAACTCGGGCGATTTTCGAAATGGTTTGGCGTAGGCGGCTGATAATCCCTTGAAGTTGACGATGATGAGCGCGCCTTTGAGTTTCGACTTGGCGTAGTTCTCCGCGACGACATCGACCGCGCCGTGGAAGTGGAGGAGAAGGTCCATGCTGCCCTCTTCGATACGGGGCGCCTGGCAGACGACCATGGTCCCGTTTTCGCCAACGATTTGTGCCTCACCGATACGCAAGCGTTCATCGTCGGACTTGGCCGACGAGAGACACAGGAGAAGGAGCGAACACCAAACCAGCTTTCGCGGGCCAATCCTCATGGTGACGCGCAATGCTAGGGGGTGGTCGCTACCATGCCCGCGGGACGGATCTCGGTGGCCTTGACGTTGGTTAGACTGTCCCCCAACTCGCGCCGGATCGGGGCGGCGAGTTCCGTCAGCCGGGCGACGACGTCGGGATGGGCCTTGGCGAGGTTCTTCGATTCGCCGGGATCGGCATCGAGATCAAAGAGGGAGAGTTCGATGTGCTCCACACGGCCTCCGTGCCGGCTGGCGATACCTTCGATGCCGCTTTGGGTGATGCTCTTGGCCTTGTTCTTGCCCCAGTTAGAGGGTTTGCCGCCGACGCCGGGTTCGGCGGCAGTGGTGATGTAGGAGTGGGGGAAATGGAGTTTCCATTTGCCGTGGCGGACGGCTTGCAGACCCGTGCCGCCGTAAAAGAAAAGGGCTTCATGGGGCGGAACGCCGCTGTCTTCGCCGAAGAGCACGGCCTTGGCGCTGCGGCCGTCGATCTTCTTGCTCGGGGCTTTGCCGCCACAGAGTTCGACGAAGGTGGGCAACCAATCGATCGACATGAAGGGCGTGTCCGAGACGCGATTGGCCGGAACCTTGCCGGGCCAGCGGGCGATGCAGGGGACGCGGACACCTCCTTCGAAGGTGGTTAGTTTGCCTTCGCGCAACGGCGTGGCCGAACCCGCGTGTTCGCCATAACTGAGCCAGGGGCCGTTGTCGGAGAAGAAGATGACGAGGGTGTTCTCGTCCAGCTGGAGACGTTTGAGGGTGGCGAGGATTTGGCCCACGGACCAGTCGAGTTCTTCAATGGTATCTCCGTAGAGGCCGTGCTTCGATTTCCCTTTGAACTCGGCCGAAGCGAAGATGGGGACATGGGGCATGACGTGCGGCATGTAGAGAAAGAAGGGCTGATCCTGGTGGCGTTCGATAAAGGAGACAGCGCGTTCGGTGAATCGCTTGGTGAAGAGACTTTGGTCAGGATCGAGTTCGATCACTTTTTCGCCGTCATAGAAGGGAAGCGGCGGCATCTCTTTGGAAAGCACGGGGTGGTACTTGGTGTTGTCGTTGGAGTAGGGAATCCCGAGCCATTCATCGAAACCATGTCGCGTGGCGCCCAGTTCGACCACGGTGCCGAGATGCCACTTGCCCATGGCCGAGGTGGCGTAGCCGCGGTCTTTGAACATCTCGGGCATGAGCCATTCATCGGGATGGATCCCATTCCGGCTGGTGTGATTGAGGGCGCCCTGGAGGCTCACCCGATTGGAATAACATCCCGACATGAGGGCCGCTCGCGAAGCGGTGCAAACAGGTTGGGCGACATAGAAATCGGTGAAGCGGGTCCCTTCCGCGGCCATGCGGTCGAGGTTTGGTGTATGAATGGTTTTTGAACCCTGACAGCTCATGTCCGCATAACCCATGTCATCGGTCATGATGAGGACGACGTTGGGGCGCTGGGCCATGGCCGGGGCACTGAGAGCGACCACGACGAAGGCGTGGAGCAGCATGAGGTGGAGCGATTTCATCGATCGAGTGAAGCAGACTGTGGTTGGCGTTGCGAGTGCGATTGGAAGGTCCATCGATTATTGAGAGAGACGATAGTATCCCTGCCGGCCTCCCGTGCGGCCGGCATCGCTATCGGTGTAGAGCCCATCGGCGATGTCTTGAGCGATGGTCTCCCAGGAAACCAGATCTCGGGAGTGTTCCACCGTAGTACTCGTTCCCGACGGCCAGGTAAGCGTTAGAGATCCCGCCTCGGCTCCCGGGGCAATGCCGATCCCCCCGATCTCCGTCACCGGAGGATCGCCGCGGCCGGAGTCCAGGCCGCGGCCGCCTTCGCCTAACTGAAAAACTTCCAGGACCTCGGCTTCGGAGAGCGCTCGATCCCAGAGGGCGACTTCATCGATGAGGCCGGACCAGCCTTCGTTGCCATTCTGTCCTCCGATGTAAAAGGGCTGAATGTTTTCCGGCGCGCTGGAGATCGTGTTCTCGCCGATGTTTTCGCCGTTGCGATAGTACGTGAGGGTATCGCCGTCCTTGACCACCAAGTGATGGTCCCAGACATCCACTTCGAATTGATCGACCTGGACGTTCTGTCCTCCGCCGTCCACGTGCCATTCAAAAACGCGCGGAGTGAACTTGATGAACTCGCGGGGCTGGAAATCGCTCCCGTCCGAACTCCAACGGTTTCCCAGGACGATGTTGTTGTTGTCCGTTTCTTCGGATTTGGCCCAGAAGGACCAGGTGAATCCGTTATTCAGGTCCATCTTGGGAATGATCTCGCCGAAATCGGCGTAGGAGGAACTGTCGGAATGATAGACCGTGCCGCGAACGGGGTCTTCCTCCCAGACGCCGTCGGCGTTGATGATGGTGCCGTTGCGGCCGTTACCCGAGGCGTCCGTTAGCGTGTCGCCGCTTCCTTCGTCGAGGCGCCAGTAGGCATAGAGGCCCGGGACGGAAGTGGCCTCAGGCTTGCTCTGGGCGTCCAGGGGATCGGTACCCTGACGGATCTCAAAACCATCGTTGAACTCATCTCCGTCCGTGTCCTCCAGCGTGGGGTCGGTCCCGTGCAGGTCGACTTCGGCCCCGTCTTGCAGTCCGTCGCCGTCCGTGTCCACGAGCAGGGGATCGGTGCCCAGCTCCGCTTCCCTGGCATCACTCAAGCCGTCGCCATCGCCATCGGGCGGCGTGAGATCACCGATATTGAGGCCGGGATTCTCGTGCAAGAGGACGATGTGTTCCGCGCTCAGCGGCCGGTCATAGACTTGGAGGTCGTCGAGGATCCCTTCAAAGCCGAGTGCGTGATTGAAGGCGCCGATGTAGAGCAGGCTCTCGCGTTCGTCCGGCACGCGGTCGGGATCGGCTTGCTCGGCCAAGAGTTCGCCGTCGAGATAGAGGGCGATGCGGCGTGATCCGGCGCGCTGGTCGCTGACGGCAACCAGGTGATGGGCCTGGCCTGCCTGAATCGCATTCGGAGAGGAGGCGAGGATGGGCGAGGGATCTTCTCCCTCGATCCAAATGATCGCGCCCTCCTGGACGAGGACGGCAAAGCTCGGCGTGCCCCCGCCCTTGCCGATGAGGGTGCGCAGATCGGCGGAGAGTTCGGCTGCTTGGAACCAGAGGGAGAGGGTGAAGTCGTTCAAGGCGCCGTCAAAAGCCTCGCCCAGGATCCGAGCCTGGGCGCCGTCGGAGACACTCAAGGCCGCGCCGTCCGCCAGGCCGGGAGTGCCCAGGTTAAAATCACCGGCGCCGGCCTGATACTGACCGTCGCGGTCCCAACCGGAGCTGTCTCTAGCGGTTTCACTGCCGGCGCCTTCATCAAAGCGATAGTGTGCTCGCGGTCCCTGGAGGTTGATGATGCTGGCGGAGAGTTCAATTGTGATCAGGGGATCGCTGCTGTCGTTGCTCTCGATTTCCAGGTGAGCGAGGAAGGCACCGGTGCGCTCCATGGAATCGAAAATGAAATTCACCGTTCCGGAAGCGCCGGGCGGCAGCTCCGAGGGAAACCCAGCGACGACCTGGAAATGCTCGCTCTGGGGACCGGTGACGTTGATGGCGCTGATCGTCAGGGTTTCCGCACTGCCCCGATTCTGAAGGGTGATGCTGCCCTCACGTTGTGCGGGACTGGCGGGCACCCGGCCGAGGACTTCGCGGCGGGGGGCAATGAGATTGGGATCATCGGTGGTGCCGGCGAGGGAAGATAGGCTCAGGCCTAACTGATAAACTTCTTCGACTTCATCCGGGGCGAGGGCGCGATCAAAGACGGCCACTTCGTCGAAGAGACCACTGAAAACTTCGTTTCCGTTCTGGCCGCCGAGATAGAGCGGTTGGGGATTCTCAGGAGCCCCGGTGATGCTGCCCGAGCCAACTTCCTCGCCATCGCGGTAGTAAGTGAGATCCTCGCCTTGCTTGACGACGAGATTGTGGGCCCATTCGTCGACGACGAACATGGTATCGCCCCCGACATTTTCACCACCGCCGCCAAAATGCCATTCGAAGACGCGCGGGGTGAACTTGATGAACTCGCGGGGACTGAAATCGGAGCCGTCTTCGTTCCAGCGATTTCCGAAGACAATGTTGTTGTTGTCCGTCTCGTTCGGTTTGACCCAGAACGACCAGGTAAAATCGGTGTCCACATCGATCACGGGGAGGAAGGATCCCAGCTCGATGAAACTGCCATCGCCCGATTGATAGACCGCGCCGCGATCGGGATCGGTGACCCAGGCGTTGCCGGGTTCGATGACCTCGCCGTCATGGGCATTGCCGCTACTGTCGGCGGCGGTGCCATCTTCGAAGGTCCAGTAACCGAGGAGGCCATCAATGGCGCCAACGGGCGTCGCCGAAACTAGGCAAAATGAGAGTAAGAGGCGGAGAGAATGGATGGGGGATGTGGTCACGTCGGGAGTCGATTGGGAGGGATGAACACGGGGCTTGTCGAGTCATAGCCGATGTGTCCCGGATCCCACGATAAAAAAAGGCACCTCATCGCTGAGGTGCCTTGGTTGTTGAATTGGTTGGTATCCTGGGACGGCCTTGCTTAGTCGTTGCTGAGCGACATCAAGAGCTGGAGGACGTACCAGAAGAGCGTGGCCACACTGGAGAAGAGCGCCAGAGAGGCTGCGACGTGCTGGTCGGTGCGGTAGTGGTGCATGACGTTCGAGGTGGTGTAGAGGATGCTTCCGGCCATGAGGACGATCATGGCGCCGATGAAGACGAGGCCGAGAGAGAAGCCGAAGATGGCTCCCGCGATGATGAAGCCGAGGGCGACGAAGCTGCCGATGGCGATGATGGGACCGAGGAAGGAAAAGTCCTTCTTGGTGATGAAGGTCACCGCGGTGAGACCCAAAAAGAGGCCGATGGTGACCATCGCCGCCTGGGTGATGACGCCGGGGAAATGCTCCTGGGCGATGAGAAGCGGGAGGGAGAGGATGGCTGCCCAGGCGAGAACGGACAATCCGAGCCCGGCGTACTGCAGGCCTCGAGAAGTATCGGAGTGGGCCCAGCGGTCAGCGACGAAATTGGTCACCATGAAGAGGCCCATAACGAGGAGCCACCCCATGCTACCGCCGGAAGTCATCTTCAGCGCCATGGATTTCGCCAGGGCCGTTTGAAGAAAGACGGCCTCCACGGCGATGAGGGCGAAGATGGCCAGGGCCACGTGGAGGTAGGTGTTGCGAATGAAGGTGGCGCGGGCCGATGGTTGGGCCGCAGCGACGGTGTAGGGGTTGTTGTATGATCCAATGCTCATGATTAGGCGTGTTGTTTGGTGTCGGAGAGATATTTGCCCAACCCTATCTGTCTGGATCGGTTGGGCAAGTGCTATCGGTCAAACGGCTCTGAATGTGCCCTTGAGGCCTTCGCATTCTCCGTTTTAGTGAGCCCAGACGTATTCTTTCACGCGATGACGACCTACATTTACGAGACCATTCCGGAGAATCCCGAGGACGAACCCCGGCGCTTTGAGGTGCAGCAAAAGATGACGGATCCGCCCCTGGAGAAGGATCCGGAGACTGGCTTGCCCGTAAAGCGGGTGATCACGGGGGGCTCGGGAGTGGTTTTTCACGGGACGAGTATCCTCTCGATGAATACCAAGGGAAGCCGGGGAAAATAGCGTTTCAGGTTCAAGCAATTTCCATATTTACTAGAATGAAGTGGGGTCGATCATGATCTTTCGGTACTGCCATGGCTTCTTCGGTCTCGGGCTGTCCCTTCTACTGGTCGCTCCAGTTGAAGGCGGGCAAGTTGATTGGTCGAGTTCGGCTTTTTCCACACATTTGACGAGTGCGGGCGTTCCGCTGGACGATTCCTTCCGCTTTGAGCTGGGCGCCTTTGTCGACGGCTTCACGCCCACAGCGGCGAACACGGCTGATTGGGCCGCTCACTGGCGGGTGGCGCAGCGCACCGCCTACAACAGCGAGACCCAGCTGTTTGCCGCGAGCCACGTGGTCGAGACCAACGCCTCTCCCTTTGGGATGACGGAGCAGGGATATATCTGGGGATTATCCATCAATCATCCCGCCGAATGGGTGCTGCTGACGAATCCGGAGTGGACGTGGCCCATGGCCGGGGGGGCGAACCCTCCGGAGTCCTGGACGGTCCGGAGTTCGACGATCAGTGTGGTGGGGACGGTTGACCGGTCGGGAGAGCCTTTTTTCCTCCAGACTCAGGCGGTGGATCCGGCCAACGAGATCCCATGGATTCGGGGATCGGCGTGGCGATCGGAGCGCTTTACCGAAACCCAGCTCGGGGATGGGACGGCCGATTGGGCGGCGGATCCCGATGGCGATGGGAAGAGCAACCTCACGGAGATGGCCCTGGATTCGGATCCGCTGGTGGCGGATGAGCCCCTGGCGTCACTGGTGCGTGTTTCGTCGCGGAACACCTTGGAAATGACCGTGAGCAAGATCCCCCGGCATCTCCTGGACTATTTCGTCGAAGTGTCCGGTGATCTGGTCACCTGGAGGCGCGATGACGCCGCCGTCGAAGTGATCGTGGATTCCGCGGCACAGCTCGTCGTGCGGGACAGAACGCCCCTCACGGGAGTGCAGAGGAGATTCATTCGGCTGACGGTCGTCCTTGACGAGTAGCGTGCCATCGGACTGGTCAGACAAGTCCGACTGGCCTGAGGACAGTCGGCATTTAAGAGCGCCAGGGCATGAGTGCGCCGATGTGTTTGGCATCCACCCACCCGCTGCGCTGTTGGTTGTGGGTGTTCACGTAAGACCAGTTCTCGCGTTGCGCGGTGGTTTTCACGGATGTTAGGGGAGAAAGACTGCCCATGCTGGGAGCGCCCTCTCCGTGGGTTGCTCGTAAAGGAACGGGCTCTTCGTGAATGATCCATCCGGCATTCTGTGAGGGTGCCCAGCAGTGGGCCCAGTAGGCTCCGATACTCGTGAGGACGCCGATGGCGATGGAGGCCGCTCCCAGGCCTCGAGCGAGAGGCAGGCGGAAAGCGAGGATGGCAAACAGGCCTAACCAGAAGGCGGCCATGCCGATGATGGCCAGAGGACGGCGCCAGGCCAGCGCGGATACCTGACGTTCGGCTTGATTGATCCGCGATTTTGAGAAATTGGCCTCCTCGGTGAGCGAGAGAAAATCTGCCCGGGCCGCTTTGGAAAATGGATCGAGGAGCCAGGCGCGGTAGAGCTGGAGGAGGGCCCGTCGGGGTTTGCCCTGGCGTTGGTAGGCGACGCCGAGATTATGATAGAGTTCAGCGGAATGCCACTCGTCAGCCAGGAGGGTCTCGAAGATCTGAATCGCCCCTTCGGGATCACCGCTCTCCAGAGCTTTTGTGGCCTCGGCGAAGCGCTCGCCTGGATCGATGGTGAGGCCGCCCCGGGCGGCGGATGCCAGTCCGAGCAAGGCCAACGCGAGGGTGAGAATGGAATTGGAGAGTCGTCGTCGTGTCATGCGGACCGCTCTTGTTGCAATGCGGTAACGGCTTGGAGCCAGGCTTGCTGTTGTTCCTCGGAGGGGGCTTCCTCCTGATGAGCACGACCGGACCAGCGCCTGGCATTGGCCCAGCTGAGAAAATCCTCCAAGCTCATGCGGGCGACCGAGTTGGCCTCACAGTTGTTGATCGCTCGTTGTGCCGCTTCCCATTCATCTGTGACGGCATCCGCCGGCGATTCCAGTTGATGACGCAAGGCCAGCCAGTGCAGGAGTTGTTTGTCGAAGTGTGTGGGATCGATGCCGCCGCGCATCCTCGAGAGGAGTTGCGCCTGCTCTTTTAGAAGGAGGCGCTGGCGTTTCTTGGGTGTGGGAGGACGATCCCGGCGACGCCATTGCCAGGCCACGAGTCCCAGGGCCAGAGCGGCCGCACCTCCATTGATGGCGAGGAGCGACGTCGACCCCAAGAGGGATGACGTGCCGCCTTGAAAAAAGGTGAGGCCGGGCGAGGCCGCCACGCTGGCGAGGATCGTCTGGGCGGGATCGGCCACGGAATCGGCCAGAGCAGCGAGATCCTGATTGGTCAAGGCGGAGGCGGAGGAACCGGTGACGGCGACGGGCAGCGTCGATCCTCCGTGACTGACGTATTTTTCCGTTTGGGGATCAAAGTAGCAGAATTGCACCGAGGGAGACTGATCGGTGGCTGAAGCTGCAATGTAAGTGTATTCGAACTTCTTCTCGCCGCTCAGGTTGAGATCGTCCGTCGAGTTGAAGTGAATCTTGGGAGGGTAAGCTTTCCAGCTCGATCCGGCGGTGATGTCGAGTTCGCCGATCCGTTCAAAGTTGCCGTGACCGGTAATGGTGGCGGTGAGCTTGAGCGCTTCGTCCACCTTCATCGCCTTTTTGTCCGCCACGACGTCGAGCGAGAAGCGGCCAATAGCGCCGGCAAAATGTGGAGGGCGGCCCTCGGTGGGAAGGGAGATCACCTCGACGTCGACGGGCTCTGACTGCAGGCGGAGTTCGCGCCTCCGATTGTTCATCACACTGTCAAAAAAGGGATCGTCGAAGGGGTCTCCGAAGACGGAGTCGAGCAGGCTTCGGGGGCGTCGTTGACGCCGGTTCTGGCGGGGGAGTTGAATCACGGCGGTGAAGTCCACCGGGGCGAGGGTGAAGGATCCCGGTTTCACTGGCGTCATCGTGGTTTTGTAAGTGAGCACGTTGAAGAGCCGGCCATCGACGGTCTCCTGTTTGAAATGGTAGTAGCGGCGGCCTGCCTGTTGCCGCATTTCCGCGTCGGGGCCCACCGTGGGCTGAAAGATGAAGTCTTCGCCCTTGAGATTGAGTTCTCTGGCAAAGTTCACGATGGGAATACCGGCATCGAGGTAGGCCTTGACTTCCGCTTCGGCGGTTTCACCGACGTAGATCCGCTTTCTCATGGGCACCACTTTGAGGTAGGCGGTGCTCTCGTCGATCTTGGCCGGATAAGCCGGGGTGTTGGGGCGGCCCGTTTGTCGCGGCGGCGAGGAGCCGGGCGGGCGGGGAATCGTCGGGGAGAGGCGGGGCTGCAGATGCGGCGGCTGTGGTTGATTGCGGGCGCTGGCTTTCTGGACGTCGAGTTTGAGAGAGTTGGTCTTCACTTTCTTGCCATCGACCGTGACTTCGATCCCCTGAATCTCGAGGGGGCCCTCCTTCTCGGCGACCACTTGATAATGATAGGATGTGTTCGCGCTCATTTGTCCATTGAAGAAGGACATGCTGGTCGACCTGCTGGGCCGTGAGGCGAGAGCGATCCCGGGAAGATCGAGGATGCCGGGTGAGCCAACGTCTCGGCTGTCGGCTTGCACGGTGAGCGTGAAGCGCTGACCCGCGACGGGGGACTTCGTGGAACTCGACAGCGTGGCTTTCTGCGCGTGGAGGCCCAGCGGAAAGGCGCCCAACAAGATGAAGGCGATGATGATGGGTTTCATCTGGGTCATGCGTGGATGCGTGCGTTTCTCTTGCGCTACCAAAGCCGGATTTCCCAGGAATCAAGGCGAGGATCCATGGAGTATCAGGTGCCCCGCTTGGGAATGCGAAAGCGTTCGGGCAATCCGCCGGCCACGCCGTCATACACGACGACGACGTCGTAGTGGTCATCGGTTTCCTCCTCGAGCGCCATGCCCTCGGCTTTGGCGCGGGGAGCGGTGGGCAGTTTGCCCAGGAAGATGAGCTTGCTCTTCCGCTTGCCCTCATCGGGTACGCCGTCGTCGCCATCCCAGAAATAGATGAGAAAATCGCCGCGCCCGCCTCCGGATGGCCCGGCGATGATGAGGAAGCCCTTCTTGACCTTGACGAGTTCGCGAATGCCGAGTCCGTCGAGATCGAGATAGAGCAGTTCGTAGTCCTCCGGCTCGTTGAAATCGAGGACCATGATGGGGACGAGATTGTCTCTCAGGACCGGGCCCCGGAAGCCGAGATGGAGTTTGTCGCCGTCCTTCCCTTTGACGGCGATGGCCTCGATATCGACACCGTTCTCCTTGCTGGGAATCTGGGTAAAGCGTTGAAGGACAGGATCTTGAGCGAGCAGGGCGTAGAGACCGATTCGATCCTTCGATTTGGGGCGCAGGGTCCGTGGGTCCATCTCGAGGCGGTAGATGTTGAACCGGCTGGGCTCAAAGATGATTTCCTCCAGGGCCGCGAGGTTCTCTTTCTTGGTGGCCTCGCGTTCGAGGAGCTTTCGCTTGAGCGAATGGGAACCGGCGACGTAGAAATAGTTGGTGTCTTTGAAGCGGGCGATGCCCTCGATGTCGAGTTCGGTCTTGGACTGGAGCATCGTCATGTCCAGTTCGGGCCGGACATGGTAGATCGAGGGGTCCTGAGGGTCGGGAAGGAGGACTTGGACCTTGGTTCCCTCATCGGATCCCACGAGATAGGCGTTCCCCAGGATGGCGATGGCGCTGAGGTCCTCTTCGCGTTCCAGGGGACCGACGATGGTGAGTTTCCCGCGGGATTCGATCTGGCCAAAACCGGGAGCGAGCGTGCTGGCGAGGCTGAAGGCGAGGAGCAGAGCGGCCCTGCGCCAGCGACCAAAGGCGCTGTGGGCGGGAACAGAGCGGCAGGCGAGGGCAGGGGTCGTGCGCATCGTAGAGAATAGACTGAATGGGCGGCTGGTTCGAAGCGTTTTCCGTGGGTAGGCGCTTAATTTCCGTAATAACAATAAAAATAGGGTTGCATTGGCTTCTTTTTCCTTAACTATTAAGGGATGTCACGTTTTGTTCCAGCCGCGCTCTTGAGTGTGTTCCTTTGGGCTCTCTTGATTTGGGGGGTGCAAATGGGGATGGCGACGGTGGGGAACTATTTCGGAACGCTTGGCGGCATGCTCTCGATTGCCTTTTTGCGGTAGTTTTTCGCGGGAAGCGGTGCGTGATGGGCTGGCGGCGGCCGTTTCGACATGTGTGTCCATTATAGAGAGGATGCTCAGTCGATTTGCTCGACGATTTGGAGGTGCTGATCCTGATTTCTAGACGGAGATGATCTTTTCAGATTCCCCGTTGCCAAGCATACTCCGGGAGCTAGAATGGCCGTGCTATGGCAGAAATTGAAGAATCCGCTGAGATCAAACCGGTCATTACTGAAGCCACCTGGGGCTTTCTTTTCCTCCGTCTTTGGATCGGTTTCCGCATGCTGTTTGCGGGCGCCGAGAAGTTTTACGCCAAGGTCCTGGATGAGGATACCGGCATCGAAGAGTACAAATTTGCCTGGGGGCACGCCAAAATCACGGCGGAGGATAATATCCACAAAGTGGTGGCGGATAACGCCTTTCTGCCACTAAACCCCAAGGAATTCTGTGTCGCCGTTTTTGGTGCGGACCCTGAGAAGGTTGGGTTCCTCGGCGGATTGAAGTTCGATCTCTGGTTCGCCATGTCCTTGCCCTACCTCTTGCTCGTCTTCGGCGCCTTTCTCGTGGTCGGCATTCTTCCCCGGACCAGTCTCTTCATGGCCGGAATCACCTTCATGCTCTTGTCCGTCGGGTTGATGTCCATGCCCGACAACGAGGGAATTGCCGCCCTCGGTATCCATGTCGGCCTCGTCGCTGTGGCCCTCTGTCTCGTGAAACAGGCGCGTTTTAATCTGACGAAATACTAGAGTTTGACGCGCCTCTTGCCCTTTTTTGGGTGTTTTTATAGCGTAGCCTAGAACGTTTGAACCCAACGTGAGCCAATGAAAGATCAAGAATCCTCCTCATCGTCAGCCATTGTCAATCGGCGCAGCTTCGTCAAGACCACTGCGGTTGCCGGTGCGCTGATCACTTCCAAGACGAGACGCGCCACTGCCCAGTCCACCCCTCCTTCAGAGCAGATCAACGTGGGATTGATCGGCTGTGGCTCGCAGGGCTTGAAGCAGATGGAATCCATCGACGGGAAGAGTACGATCGATGGAATCAACTTCGTGGGCGTCTGCGATATCTGGAAGATGAATCGGACGGCGATGTATCGCCGTTTGAAGAAGCTGGGCCACGATGTGCGGGAGTACGACAACTACGAGGAGATGCTGGAGAAGGAGACGGACATGGACGCCGTGCTCATTGCCACTCCGGATTTCGTGCACCACGTGCACACTCGGAGCTGCCTCGAGGCGGGGAAAGCCGTCTATTGCGAGAAGATGATGTCCAACACCATCGAGGGCGCGAAAGACATGGTTCGTGCCCAGCGGGAGACGGATGGCATCTTGCAAATCGGTCACCAGCGTCGTTCCAATCCGCGTTATCGTGCCTTGCGGGACAAGTTGGTTTTCGGGGAAGAGGCCTTTGGCCGTCTCACGCATGCCTCGGCCCAGTGGAACCGTGGAACTGCTGCGGGGAAGGTCAGTGTGCCGACGAAGGAAAAGCTCTGGGTGCCGGAAGACGTTCTGGCGAAAAACGGATTCGGGGATCCCGATTTGACGTGGGCGCAGCAGATGGATCGCTTCCGCAATTGGCGCCTCTTCCGCAAGTTCGGCGGTGGCGTGATTTCCGATCTCGGGGCGCACCAGATCGACATCTTCAACTGGTTTTTTGGGACGGCGCCGAAGTCGGTCACGGCCAGCGGTGGGGTCGACTACTACATGGACTCGGAGTTGTACGACAACGTGATGACCATTTACGAGTATGACACGCCCAAGGGAGTGGCTCGCGGTTATTACCAGGTGCTGACCACGACGAGTTCACTCGGATTTTTCGAGCGCTTCATGGGAGATCAGGGCACGGTGAGTATCTCGGAGATTCCCAAGGTCAATCAGGCCTACCGTGAGGCCAACGCGGAACCCTGGGAGCATCTCATCACGAAGCGCCTCATGGTCAAGGACCTCGAGGACATCAAGTACAACCCGTGGGACATCCCCAAAACCTGGGGATCCAAGGCCAAACCCTGGGTCAAATCGACCAAGGGCGAGGCGGATGCGCGCGCCTCCAAGGAGCTCGAAGCCTGGGAACTCGCCACTCAGCTCGAGGAACTGCCGCACACCCCGCACCTGCGGAATTTCTTTGACGTCGTGCGAAGCGGGAAGAAAGAGGACCTCAATTGTCCGGTGGACGAGGCCTACAAGACCTGTGTCACGGTCCTCAAGATCTATGATGCGGTGGAGCAGGGTCGCAAAATCGAGTTCACTCCCGAAGACTTTGTTGCGTAAGTCCGGTTCCTGAATAAGAGGAGCGCTCGTTTAGTCCAAAAAACCAAACGTCTACAACGTATCTACATGAAAAAGACATCCATTATCGCCACTCTCTCCATCGCGGCTGCCGCCTGCGCTCTGCAGGCTGAAGACAAGGTCGCCCTGAAGACGGAGATCCCCGAGGCCATGTTTGAAGGCACCAAAGTGCCCCTGAAGCTCGCCAACCTCGAGCCCGTCGAGAAAAAGCAGGCTCCCCTCATGGTTCCAGCGGGTTGCACCAATCTGGCGCTGGACAAGCCCGTCACCGCAAGTGACGACCTCCCCGTGATCGGTGATCTGGAGTACATCACGGACGACGACAAGGACGCCGCCGATGGTAGCTACGTGGAACTCGGCCCGCAGAAGCAGTGGGTGCAGATCGACCTGGAAGAGGAAGCGACCATCTACGGGGTCTGGCTCTGGCATTTCCACAAGAATGCCCGCGCCTACATCGACGTCATCGTCCAGGTCTCCAACGATGAGAACTTCGCCGATGGCAAGGAAGTGACGGTCTACAACGCGGACCACGACAATTCCTCCGGCATGGGCAAGGGCAAAGACAAGGCCTACGTCGAGACCAACCTGGGCCGTGTCATCGATGCCAAGGGCACCAAGGGGCGTTATGTCCGCCTCTACAGCAACGGGAACACCTCCAACGAGATGAATCATTACATCGAAGTGGAAGTTTGGGGTAAGAAGTAAGTTCGAATCCGTTAACTGTTTTTCCCAAGGGCCGTTCAGCGCATGCTGAGCGGCCCTTTTCGTTTGTCTCGCCGGCGAATCCCCATCTATCTTCGGGTCATCATGAAAAAAGAATCCTCCCTCAATCGCCGTGATTTTGTGAAGAAGGGCTCCATCGCCACGGCCGCCGGGCTGAGCTTTCCCAGTGTCTTGATCAGTCAGGACGGGGTGAAACCGAACGATCGACTCAACGTCGCCGCCGTGGGCTGCGGAGGGAAGGGCGCCGGTGACATCCAGGCGGCGAGCGAGGGAAACAACGTGGTCGCTCTCTGTGATGTGGATGAAGCGCGCGCGGCCGACTCCTTCAACAAATTCCCCCAGGCCAAGCGCTTCTCCGATTATCGCCAAATGTTCGATAAAATGGGGAAGGAAATTGATGCCGTGACCATCTCCACGCCGGATCACATGCACTTTCCCATCGCCATGCTGGCCATGAGCCTGGGCAAGCATGTCTGTGTGCAGAAGCCGCTGGCGAATACGATCTGGGAGACGCGTCAGCTTCTGAAGGCATCGCAGAAGTACAAGGTGAAGACGCAGATGGGCATCCAGGGCCATACCTTGGAAGGCATCCGGCTCTTGAAAGAATGGTTGGATGCGGATGCCATCGGTGAAGTGCGAGAGATCATCTATTGGACCAATCGGCCCATCTGGCCCCAGGGAGCGGGTCTCAAGTTTCCGGAGGAGCCCGTCCCCGCGGGGCTCAATTGGGATGTTTGGCAGGGTACGGTTGCGGAGCGTCCTTACAGCAGTAAAATTGCGCCCTTCGCCTGGCGGGGTTTTTGGGATTACGGTTGTGGCGCTCTGGGCGATATCGGCTGCCACGCCATGGACGCGGGATTTTGGGCGCTCAATTTGGGGGCGCCGGAGTGGGCCGAGGCATCGAGTACGCCATTCGACGACATTACGTGTCCGCAGACGTCTCACATCACCTATCAGTTTCCTGCACGGGGCAACCGGCCGGCGGTGAAGGTGACCTGGATGGATGGTCAGATGAAACCGGCGAAGCCCGATGGTCTCGATGATGAACGGGAGCTGGGCCGCCAGTGGGGACAGTTTTTCATTGGAGATAAGGGGACCATCTTTGTCGCGGATGCCTATTGCTCGACGTTGCGACTGCTCCCAGAGGAGAAGATGAGGACTTTCCTCCGGGAGGTGAGGCCTCCCAAAGTCCTCAAGCGGAGTCCCACCCCGGGCGAACCCCAGAAGGAGTGGGTGCACGCCATCAAGAACGGTGGTGAGGCCGGCGCTAACTTCGCCTACGCCGCCCCACTGACGGAGATGGTCTTGGTCGGCAACCTCGCCCTGCGCTCCAAGCGGCGGGTGCAATGGGACAGCGCCAACATGCGCGTGACCAATCACGAGTCGGCGAATGCCTTCATCAAGCGGACCTACCGCAAAGACTGGGAGCCCGCGGAGGTGTTGTAGGGCAGGCCAAGGTGAGACAGGCGTCCCGCCAGCGAGATTCCTGTCTCACGATGACAGCGGTGAAACCGGCGTTCCGCCGTTGCATTCTCTGGCGAGCTTTCTCACACTAGAGAAAATCCGAATGCTCGCGTGGACGCCCACGTCATTTCACTATCTATGAAAACGAACGCCTTTGCCCTTCTGGCCGCTTTGATCATCCCTTTCGTGGGCACGCAGTGTGTCTCGCCGGACGGCGGGGAATTCGGCGGGGAGGGCTACGGCTCCTCCATGGACTTCCAAAGCCTGCCGCAACGCCAGGAAGGGGTCTCCCTCTATGGACCGGGAAGCGAGAATTTTCAGCTGCATCCGGTAGAGCCGGTCTATTTTGCCTTTGATAGTTCGGCCGTATCGTCGAGCGAGATGCCCAAGATCCAGCGGCTCTCCGAGATCGCCCGGCGGACTTTGATCATCATCGCGGGACACACGGATGTCACCGGGACCTTCGAGTATAATCGCGCCCTGGGCGAGCGCCGAGCCATGGCCGTGCGCCAGGCATTGCTT
>JANQJH010000373.1 GCA_028281705.1 Verrucomicrobiales bacterium | reverse complement strand
ATATCAGCGTCCCCGCCGCCGATGAGAGCCAGGATCCCCGGCGGCGGTTCGGCGAACAGATCATCAACGTGACCAAGGATGGCCGTGTCGTCGTCAATTCGGTCGAAATGGGCGACAGCGAGTTGTTAGACGCCCTTCTCGCCGTGGCCGAACTGCGACCGGATCAATCCATCATCCTGCGAGGAGACGCCTCCGCGGCCTACGAACACATTGTCCGCGTGCTCAACATCTGTCACAAAGCTAAAATCTACAACGTCGCCTTCGCCTCGACGAAGGACCCCGCCTCGAAATCATGAAACGCGCTCCCATGCCAGGCCCCGCACACGCATCATCATCATCGCGAGTCATCATCTTCCTCCTCATCGCGCTGCTCGCCTACTGGGGCCCGCAGTTCCAGGGGTCCCTTCTCGCGCAGGACTCCCCCATCATCGATGACGGCGATGCCTCCTCGGAACGCCCCCTGACCCAGCCCGAGGATCCCACCGGCACGGACCCTCAGCCCGCCGACGGACTGCCCACCGTCGCTCCCACCGACAACACGGAGGGAACTGAAGAAGCGGTCGAGGAAAAGCAAGAGGAAGACGACGGCGTCATCCGCTTTGATCCTAACAAGGCGGTCGTGCGACCGGCAAAAGTGAAACAGACCCCACCTCCCATCAGACCGCGGGCCGTTCCCCCGCCCCCGAGACATTCCGCCAATCCTGAAGCCGATCTCTTCGAGCACGCCAATCTCGTGGCCAAGTATGAACTCTGGCCGCAGGCCGAGCGCCAGTACAAGATCTACGTGGAAAACTATCCCAACCGCAAGAACACCCAGGCGGCTTACTACGGCCTTGCCGAGGCCCGTTACAAGCTGGGCAAGTTCGCCGAGGCCGAGGCCACCTACCGGGCGCTTCTCATCAAGTTCCAGCGAGGCGAACACGTGGGCGCGGCTGCCTACAGGCTGGCCAACATTCACTATCACCGCGGGGAGTTCAAAGAGGCCGTGTCCTACTTTGAAACCGCCAGCCGGACCTCGACCAAACCCCTGGTCCGCCAATCCGCCTCCTTCTTCCGTGCTCGCTGCCTCCAGCAGTTAGGAAGCGTTCGCCGGAGTGAAGAACTCTACCGCAAACTGGCCTCCGACCGCGAGGATCACCCCTACCGCGCAGCCTCCGCCATCATTCTCGCACGCCTGGACGTCGATCGCGGACAGCACCGGAAAGCCTACGAGGCCTTCGTCAGTCTCTCTGTCCCGCCCACGGCGCCCAACATCCGCGCCGAGGCCGTGACCAAGGCCGGTCTCATGGCGGCGAAACTCGATCTCCCCGAGGAAGCCCAGAATTACTTCCAGCAAATCCTGAGCGTGGAGAGCGCCGACGCCCGCCCCTGGCATCCCAAGGCCTTCTGGGGTCTCCTCCATCTCTACTATGAGCAGGGGCGCTATCAAGATCTCATCGATCAGTATCAGAGCCGCCGCATCTCCTACAATGGCACATCCACCGCGAGCCAGGGCCGCGTTCCCGTCTTGCTCATGGTCGCCCATGCCTTCCGCCGCTTGGAAAAGTACCGCCAGGCAGCCTCACTCTATGATCAAGTGGCCCGATTGGACCCCACGGGTCCGGAGGCCGAAGAAGCGGGTTACCGGCACTTGTACTGCCTCTACAAAGATCGCAGCCCCTTTCTCTCCGCCAAAACCGAAGACTACCTCAACCGTCATCGCCTCCAAGGTAGCACCGACCAGTACTATCACCTCGCTCTGCTGCTCAAAGCCGAAGCTCTGTTCGGCCGCCGGCAAAAAACCGCCAGGACCTATCTCGAGGCGGCTCGCGCCTACGGAAAGATCGATCTCTCACGGATTCCTGAAAAATACCATCCCATGGTGACCTACAAGCTGGGTTGGGCTCTCTGTGAGGGGGGGAATCACGCCAAGGGAATCCAGGCCTTCTATGATTTCCTCAATCAGTATTCCGACCAACACCCCGAGCTCGTGGCCAAGGTCCTGGCCAAACGCGGCGAAGCCTTCCGCGTAGTAAAGAACTATGATAGTGCCGCGAAGGACTTCGACAAGCTGATCGAATTGGGTGGCGACGACCAGCTGCTCTATCTGGCACTGCAACAGAAGGGACTCATCGAAGTCGAGCGGGGAAATCACGAGGCCACCATCACCGCCTTTCAATCCTTGCTCGACCGGTTCCCTGAGGGTCTGGGCACTTCCGAAGCCCATTTCTTTGTCGGAAACGCCCACTACAAACTCGGCACCTTCGAGGAAGCACTCCAGCCTCTCGATACCGCGCGCCGGCTCGATCCCAAAAGCTACACCATTCCGGCGACCCAGCGCATGATCGTGTCCCACTGGCGATTGAGTCATCTGGAAGAGGCTGCCCAGGAAGTCGATGTCCTCCTGCGGGAAGATCCCAAGACCAATCTCATTCCGCCCAAACTGTGGCTCTGGCTCGGAACCCGGTTTTTTCAGCAGAACAAGTTCGAGCAATCCGCCCGCTACCTTAAGCAGGTGGCCACCCCCAACGCCCCCAAAGACACCTGGCCGCTGGCCTGGAGCTTCCTCGGCCAAGCCTATTTGAACTCCGGGAAATACAAGGAGTCCATCCCGCCCTTTGACCACTACCTGGCCAGTGATCCCTCTCCCGATGAACGTGCCCGGGTCATGCTCTACAAGGCCACCGCGCTGAGCAAGGTGGGGCGGCTCGAGGAAGCTCAAGCGGCTGCCGAAGAAGTCCAGCATCTGCAAAAACAGGGACGCACCTATGGCCAGGCTTGGATCCTCCTGGGAGACATCGCCATGGCGCAGAAGGATTTCGAAAAGGCCTCCAAGTATTACGTCATTCCCAGCCGCATGTTCAAAGATCATCTGGTGACGCCCATCGCCCTGGAAAAGGCCGCGGAAGCCTACGACAAAATGGGCGAGAACCAGCGCGGCGCCGACCTCCGGCGCCAGTTGCGCGACGAATGGCCCACGTATCAGACCGCCAGTACGGCGGACCCCTCCTGAGTGCGAGGATGCACCGGATGAAGACGGCCTCCCGGGGCCCCGGATGGCCGCGAAATTTGACCCTCCGGCCTAGCGGTCCATAGTCTCCCGCTATGAAGCCATGGCTATTCCTGATCGTGGCCGCCATTACAGGGGGTATCGGCGGTTTTATTCTGGGGAAAGCAAGTTCGTCCAACGCGGCGAACCGATCTGAAAACAACGTCGTCGTTCAAGGAAACGGCCTTCTCGGCAGCGGAGCCAACGCCGCCACGCGCTCGCTCGCCCCGAGCAGCATGGCCCGAGGCAATTCCGGGTCCGCTTCGGGACGCCTCAACCCGGCCGTACTCCGCCGGGAACTCGAGACCATCAAACGCGATTCCAATCCCATCAACCGCTTTGCCAGCCTTACACAGCTACTAAGTGGCCTCTCCCCGGACAACCTCGACGCCGTTCTCTCGGCTTTCGACGAGATTCCCATGCGCTACGAACACCGGGAGGAATACCAGATGCTCGTCTATGCCTGGGCCTCCTTTGATCCCGAAGCCGCCCTCAAGTTCGTCGGCGAAAACGCCAACAGCCGCAGCATCAACAAGAACGATCTCATGCGGCCGCTCGTCGCCTCCTGGGCCTCCAATGATCCCGATGAAACGCTCGAATGGCTCAAGACCCTGCCAGAGAAGCAACAAAAAGACACCAACCTACTCTCCGGTCTCATGGAGGGGTGGGCTGTCAAGGACCCCTACGCCGCCGCCGAATACCTCCAAACCAATGTCGAGGCCGGGAAAAACCGCGAACGGCTCGCCGGCGAGATCGCCAGCCACCTCTTCAAGCAAAACCCGGCTGAAGCCGCCAAGTGGGCAGAGTCTCACAGTGATCTCAAGTTCCGCGAGGAAGCCTTCGAAGAACTGGCCGAGGACTGGGCCAGCGTCAATCCGGGTGAGCTCGCCAATTGGCTGGGCGACCACATTGATGAAGCCTACAGCATCGAGGCCTTCGAAGATCTCGCCCGCGGCTGGGTGAGCCAGGATCCCGACGCCGCCACCTCCTATTTCGAATCCCTTCCCGATGGACCCGCCAAGGAATCCGGCATCTACGAAATGGCGCGAACGTGGGGCAAGGACGACCTCGGCGCCCTCGGCGAATGGCTCAACGGACTCCCCGATTCCAACGTCACCGACCTTGGCGTCAAGGCCTATACCGAACGCCTCGTCGGCCAGTCACCCGAAGCGGCCATCGAATCCGCCATGTCGATCAACAACGACGACCTGCGCAACGAAGCCGTGCAGATGGCCGGCCAGCATTGGTTCCGCCAGAATCCGGAGGCCGCCACCGCCTGGGCCGACGCCAACGGCGTCCCTGTGGAATCCTTTCATTCCTCGAGACAACGTACCGTTATCGTTGACGGCCAGGTGATTACCCTCGACGGCGCTCCCAGCGGAGTCACCCACCGCTTCGAAACCAACAACGCTCTCTCCCCGGACCAGATTCGGGAGATTCAGGATTTTCAAGCAGTCGAAGAGCTCAAGATTCTCGAGGGCGAAGCGGCCGCCGCTGCGGCCGCCGGAGGTTTCATCGGTGGCGACGTCGGGGCCACCGCGCATTTCGGCACGGCTCCCAAGGAGAATTGAGCCTCTCCAAGTGATTAACCGAGGGACTGAAGTTCCTCCCACATTCCAGGAAAGTGGCAGGGACTTTAGTCCCTTGTTATTCCCAGGACACCTAACCATAGCCTATTCGAAAAGGTATACCGACTCGTCCTCATCCTCTTTCTCCTACTCGTCCTCGAAAGAGTCCTCGAGAACGAGTGGGAGGATGAAACCCTTTTCAAATGCCCCTAAACTAGATGAAATGGGTAAAGCGGATGAATTCGTCGTAGCGCTCCTGGATGTCTTTTGGGGTCACCTCGTGCAATCGACGCGTGGAAAACGCCTCGCAGACAAAACTGGCCATCACCGTGCCGTGGACCACGCCCTGACAAAGATCCTTGAAGGCGATCGGCCCTTCGGATTTGGCGAGATGGCCCGCGAGAGCGCCGGCAAAGGTATCCCCTGCCCCCGTGGGATCCAACACTTCGTGCAGCGGAAAAGCGCCGCAGGAAAAGAAGTGATCCGCCGCGAAGAGAAGTGAGCCATGCTCCCCCTTCTTCACCACGACGTACTCGGGGCCGAATTCCCGCAACCGATTCCCCGCCGTGATCAGGTTGTTGGTCTTCGCTAGTTGCTTCGCTTCACCGTCGTTGATCACCAGCAGATCAATCTTCTGCAAGAGAGCTTTCAACGGCTCCAGCGTCACATCGATCCAGAGATCCATGGTGTCCGCGATGACAAAGTCAGACTGGCTTTGTTCCAGGACCTCCATCTGAGTGACGGGACTCATATTGGCCAACAAGGCGATCCGGCTCTTGGCCACGTCGGGATCCAGTGTGGGATGGTAGTCCTCGATGACGTTGAGCTGTACCTCGAGCGTCTCGCGCGTGTTGAGGTCATCAAAGTACTCACCCGACCAATAGAAGGTCTTGCCCTCGCTAAACTCCACCCCGCTCAGATCGATCCCATGTTTCTTGATCGTCTCAACGTGTTCCGCGGGGAAATCTTTGCCCACGATCCCCTGCAACACCGTCGGGGCGAAAAAACTGGAACTGATCGCCGCATAACAGGCCGATCCGCCTAACAAGTTCTTGTGAGACACCGTGGGCGTCTTGATATCATCGATGGCAATGGTGCCGGCTACAATTACGGACATGATGGATGGATGGAGCTGGAGCTTAACCAGTAGTATGAAGTTCTGTTGAGGTGATTTGATTGTTGTTCATCCCTCCGCCAGGATCGACTGGCACTCGGAGATGTAGGTCGAGAAATCGGCGCTCTGGAGGATACCGGAGACGATGACAACCCGGCGGGCGCCCCGGGCCGTTATCTTGGCCAGGTTTTCCTTCTTGATGCCTCCGATGCAAAAGATCGGAAGCGAAAGTTCTCGATGAACCGTCGCGATGTCATCGAGCCCGATCGGACGGTAATCCGGCTTCGTCGGAGTGGCGAAGAGCGGGCCAAAACCGATGTAATCGACCGGTTCCTTTGCGGCCTCTCTCGCCTGATCGAGACTGTGTGTCGACTTCCCCACAATGAAATCGTCCCCCACCACGGCTCGCACCTCGGCCACGGATTGATCGTCTTGCCCGACATGGACGCCGTCGGCTCCTACCTCCACCGCAACCTCCGGGTGATCGTTGATGATCAAGGGAACCTCGCTCGCCCGCGTTAGGCCGACAACTTCGCCCGCCATGGCCGCGATCTTCTCTCGCGGAAATCCCTTGGCCCGCAGTTGGAGCACATCGACCCCGCCATCCACCAGTGCCGCTGCGGTGGCGCCCACCGCTTCGGGATCGACGTAACCGAGATCGAGGATGCCGTAAACATGCCCCTGGGCCAATGCTTTCATCATGCCCGCTTCTCTGGTTAGGTTTGCTTCGCGAGAAACTGCCCCACCCAGTCGATGTTGTAGTTCCCGCTCTTGAAATCGAAGTCCTTCAAGATGGAATCCTGAAACGGGATCGTGGTCTTGATGCCGTGAACGAGGAACTCATTGAGTGCCCGGCGCATCCGGGAAATGGCGATATCCCGCGTGGCACCGGTCACGATGAGCTTGGCGATCATGGAATCGTAGTGCGGGGGCACTTCATAGCCAGAGTAAACATGCGTGTCCACCCGCACACCACGGCCGCCCGGAGCGTAGAAGAGCTGGATCTTTCCCGGACTGGGCATGAAATTCCGGTAGGGATCCTCGGCGTTGATGCGACACTCGATCGCGTGGTGGCGCACGATGGTGTTCTTCACGTGATCCGAGAGTTCTTCGCCCGCCGCGATCCGCACCTGTTCCTTGATCAAGTCACACCCATAAACCTCCTCCGTGATGGGATGCTCCACCTGAATCCGGGTATTCATCTCCATGAAGTAGAAATTCCCCGAGTCATCAAAGAGATACTCGATCGTGCCGCAATTCTCATAACCGATCTCCTTGGCCAGCTTGACCGACGCCTCCCCCATCCGTTGCCGGACTTCGGGGGTCAGCTTGGGAGAGGGACACTCCTCGATGATCTTTTGATGGCGCCTCTGCAGAGAACAATCCCGCTCTCCCAGATGGACCACGTTGCCGTGGCTATCGGCCACAATCTGGAACTCGATGTGATGCGGATTGGTGATGAGCTTTTCGATATAGACGGCGCCATTTCCAAACGCCTTCAGGGCTTCATTGGATGCGTTTTGAAAACCGCTCACCAGCGCGGCCTCATTGAGCACCGGCCGCATCCCCTTGCCGCCACCTCCGGCAGAGGCCTTGATCATCACGGGATAGCCAATCTCGGCCGCCACTTCCAGGGCGTGCTTTTCATCACGAACCACCCCCTCACTCCCAGGCGTCACCGGCACGCCAAACCGTTTCGCCGTCGCTCGAGCCTGGTTCTTGTCCCCCATCATCTCGATGACCGAAGCCGAGGGGCCGATGAACTTGATCTTACAGCTGTTACAGATCTCGGCGAACTGGGCATTTTCCGAGAGAAATCCGTAGCCCGGATGGATGGCATCGACGTTGGCAATCTCCGCCGCACTGATAATCCGGTCGGGCAGAAGGTAACTCTGCGCACTCGGACCGGGACCGATGCAGATGGCCTCATCGGCCAGCTGCACGTGCATCGAATCCACATCGGCCTCCGAGTAGACCGCGACCGTCTTGATATCGAGTTCCTTACAGGCGCGAATGACGCGCAGAGCAATTTCGCCGCGATTGGCGACCAGGACCTTTTGAAACATGGCAGGAACTAGTTAGTCGCCACTCACGAGGAAGAGCGGCTGCCCGTACTGGACCGGAGTCCCGTCGTCGACCAGTACCTTGGTCACTTTGCCCTTCAGCTCGGCCTTGATCTCGTTCATGACCTTCATCGCCTCGACGATGCAAACCACGGTCTCTTCAGACACTTCATCACCCACATTGACGTAGGGCCCCGCATCGGGCGAGGAGGCCCGGTAAAACGTGCCCACCATGGGACTGGCGATCTCATTCTCATTGGTCGCCGCAAGCGAACTCTCGGACGCCCCGCCATCCGAAGGCGCCGCAGGCGCACCCGCGACCGCCACGGGACCAGCAGGTGCCGCCGCGGGCTGCGACCGGAGCAGTGACATGATGTCATCCGCATCCATGCCCTTCTTGAGTTTGAGATTGATGCCCTCCCTCTCGAGATGGAAGAGAGACAGGTTGTGCTCGTCCATCAATTCCACAATTTGGCGAATCTCGTCGAATTCCACGCGCTTGATTAACTAAAGTTCAGGGATCTACTATCTAGGTTGATTGACTTGGACTGACCGAAGGAGAGTTCAAACGCGGCGGGCATTTTCACCTTCTTCGATCAATTCCCAGAAAACTTTCGACTGACTCACAGCCTCGTCCTCTGCGAGGGGGAGCTTGCTGCGATAGAGAAAGTCTTGCAAGGTGTTTTTGTGGAGCACGCGGTGGACCACCACGCAGTCATCACTGACTTGAAAATAAAGCCGCATGTCCTTCGCCCGATAACGGTAAAGTCGCTTCCCCTCGCGATCGATGACACCGTAGGCCTCCGTATCGCCAAGAGCATCCAAGTCCTCGGGATTGACCTGAAACTCATCCAAGAGCTCAAGCTGCGCCATGGTGGACAATTGCGACATTTCCGCAGCGCTGATCTCGTTAAAGACGACCTGAAACACAATGCCTTACTATCTCCAAGGGTCCCTTCATGGCGAGTAAGAATCGCGCTCAAAAAGCCGCCCGCGCCCTACTCGACGACGAAGGAATGGCGCACCTCCCGCCCCGTCTCCGGCTCGCGAGCCCGCAATACCCAGGTGCCGCGTTCCAACGCCCAGCTCGCGGTCCCCTCACCCGCCAAGCGCCGGCCATTGAGATACCAATGGAGTTCCTCTGGCGAGGGATGGTCGGTGATGAACGGCAGCACCTGCTGGGCGCGCGGCAGCCCGGGATCGATGACGAAACGCGCTCCTTCACGTGGGCTCGTGATTCGCCAGACGGTTTCCTCGCCATTCACGCTCGAGGTAACGGCACGGGCTCCCAGGTGATTGTGGCGGCTGGCACACCAGGCCCGGTAAGACTCGGGCAAGACGATGTTGCCCGCCCGATCGTACCAGGTCTCTCCCGCCTTCAGCGGTTCCGTGCCCTGGAGAAACCACTCCGTGATCGTCCTCCGCGTCTTCTCGGCGACCGGACGGAGCCCCGTGAGCGCGTCGATCTCGACCGGGACCAGGCCCTCTTCGGGCTTCAAAGGCTCCAGGCCCCCGGATGGACGATGCACCGCCAGCCAATCCATCATCTGCCGCCAAACGGGCCCGGCGGCGTTGACCGAGAGCGCACCTCCCATGCTCTGCCCATCGAGGTTGCCCACCCAGACTCCAACGGTGTGCCCGCGGTCGTAGCCCACGACCCAGGCATCGCGAAAGTTCGAACTCGTCCCCGTCTTCACAGCGGTCCGCCGTCCCGCGGGGAATCGGAGCACCGATCGCGCCCCGAAGGCGTGGCTCCGCGCCTCGTTGTCACAGAGCATGTCCTCCACCAGGCGGCAGGCCTCTTCACTCGCCAACCGGGCAAACTCCGGCTTCTCATGCTCGGTAAACAGGGGACGCGCGGTCACCCGCCCGCCACGCGCCAGGTGACTGTAGGCGAAACTCAGGTCGAGGAGCGTCACCTGGCGGTTTCCCAGCACATAGCCCGCCCCGTCGGCCTCAAAGGAATCGTGCGCTCCGAGGCCCCACGCCGCCAGGCGATTGTAACCCCGCCGCGGCCCGACGCCGTGGGAGACCAAAATCGCCGGGATGTTCAGCGAGTTCCCCAGGGCGTCCCGCAAACGTACCGGACC
>JANQJH010000112.1 GCA_028281705.1 Verrucomicrobiales bacterium | reverse complement strand
TATAGTGAGATCAGCTACATGGACCTTGCCAGCTTGGCTTCGGGGTTGGGCCAGATGCTCTCCGGATTGATCGGTGAGGAAGACCTGATGGTGGATTGGGAACACCTGCCCACCGCTCAGGAATGGAAAGCCCTGGTCGGCTTCGTTGTTGGAGGTGTGTATGTGGAGAAGAATGGGATCTTCTCAAAATCGATCATGCTTCCGAGCGGTGAGTAGGCCCGTTCGTGCGTTTTTCGTTTGTGGGCTCCTCTCGCTGGGAGCGGGATGGGGCGTTTCCCTGGGCGAGGGGATCCGCCTGGCCGAGGCGGAGATCATCAAGGTCCAGTGGGATACGCGCGATCTCAGCTCCGCCGACTTGGACGGCGATGGACTTCTGGATCTTGCGGTGATTAATAACGGCGAGGCCCGGATTGATTTCTATTACCAGCTGGCGGAAGGCGAGAAGGCGGGTGCGAGCCAACGCCGGACGGCCGTCGATCGCTGGGAGCCCGTTTTGGAGGATGCCCGGTTCGACCGGGTAAAGGTGCTTACTGGGGGAATGGCGTACGATCTGGCGCTGGGTGATCTCAATGGAGATGGCCGGATCGACTTGGTCTACGCCAATGATCGCGACGAAATTGTTCTGCATTTGCAAGGTGATGACGGCGATTGGGCGGCGAAGAAGTACTATGAATATGAAAACCTGGCCACGGTCACGGGTGCTCTGTGGATCGGCGATCTCGCGGGCGATGGGAAAAATGATTTGGTGTGCCTGACCCAGAATGGTCTCATGATTTTTCCCGATGCGGCATTGGATGAAAAGCCGCATCGTTATGCCTGTGTCTATGATGGTCCGTTGGGTCTCACCGTGCGCGATCTCGATGGGGATGGGCGGCTTGATCTCGTCTACTACTATTTGAATCAGGGTAAGAAATCCGCCATGGCGGTGCGTTTTCAGAACGGTGATGGGAGATTTGTTAGCGAACGGTTCTTCGAGTACGAGCGCTCGTCGAACTTTCCCGTGCCCGTCAATTGGAGCTCCTCGGGTGGGGGTGTGGCTCAGTCGTTCATGGCGGTCTCAGCGGCCAACCAAACCCTGATTGAGTTGAAGGCGGCTCCGGTTGAGCCGGGAGGGAAGGCGGAGTCGGCGGGGTTTCAGCGCATGGCCTATGCCGTGCCGCGGGCCGGTGGCGAAGAATCTCATTACGCGGTGGCGGATTTCAATGGAGATCAGCTTCTCGATGTCGTGGCGAGCGACGGAGCAGGGGCTCAAGTGTGGTTTTACCAGCAGACGTCGGATGGCGATTTGCGCGCCCCGGAGAGTTTTCCGGCCCTGGCCGATATCAACGGGCTCGCGGGAGCGGACACGAACGGCGACGGGCGTGCGGAGCTGATCATGATCAGCGAGAAGGAGGGCGCATTGGGTGTGGCGCGTTTTTCCCAGGAGGGACGCTTTGAGTATCCAGAGATCGTCGCTCTGGAGGGTGCTCCTGAATTCATGGTGGCCGCAGACTTCAACGGCGATGGCCGCAGTCAGATCGTTTGCAGTGTCGAGGGCGAATCGAACCGGAAGCAGGCCCTGGTCGTGGCGAGCTATGATTCCGGTAGTGCTTCTTGGGGTACGAAGCCGTTGGCGGAGGAAGAGGTCGGCTCCCGGTTGCAGGGTTTGCGGGCGGTCGATATCAATCAGGACGGCTTGCTCGACGTCTTGGCCTTGTCCTTGGTCCAGCCGCTGGAGATCCTTCTCCAGGGACCGGATGGTTCCTTTGCCCGCGCCAAGGGCAGCGTGGCGGGATTGGCGGACAAGGTGGCCCCTTCCGCAGTGACACAAGGGGATCTCAATGGGGACGGGAAGGAGGAATTGCTCATCACCCGCGAGACCTTTGCCCGATCGGCGCGATTGGGCGATCACGGGCGGGCTCAGGTGATGGATCAAATCAATGCGCCCGATGCGGGAGCCGAATTGCTCGTTTCCGTGGTGGCGGACGTTCGCGGTGATGAAAGTCCTGAATTGCTCCTGGTCGAAGGGCAAGAGCGGAAGATTCACGTCATGGCGCGGGACGCCAAGAATGTCTACCGTTTGGCGAGTTCCCATCCAGGAGTTTCGGAGGTCACGGATTCCTTGGTCACGGATGCGGATCTCGATGGGACGCCCGATCTTTTCCTCTTTGAGGAATCGCGTTTCTGGTGGTACCGGCTTCGTCCTGACACCTTTGCCATCGAGGAAAAGATGATCTACGAAACCGATCTCAAGGACACGGTCTATGGGCAATTGGTGGCGGGGCCCCTGGATGGTGATGGGCGCGATGATTTGGTCGTTTTTGACACGGTGAAGAGCCACGTGATGGAGCTTCTCCTGGCGGGTGAGGCCTCGGGTTCCTCCCCGGACGCGAGCTTGCGGAGCACGCTGCATTTCAAGCTCTTTGAAGTGGATCCCCATTTTCAAGGCCAGCGTGGGAGTCGTTTTCAACCTCACGCGAGCATCCTGGCCGATCTCAATGCGGACGGGCGGAAAGACATCGCCGTGCTGATGCACGACCGCTTGATCATTTATCCCCAGCAGTAGGTCTTCCTTCCTGCCTTTGTGGGTTGTCATGAGATGCCGGCTTGTGCAGCCTGCTCATCATGAGTTCACGGACCTATCTGATTACGGGAGCGAGTAAGGGTATCGGTTACGCCACGGCGCGGCGATTGGGTGAGGCGGGGCATACGGTGCTGGGATTGGCGCGGACGGAACCGGTGGATGATTTTCCCGGCCGCTTCTTCACCGTCGATCTCTCGGATCGTGAGGCGACGGCGGAAACGCTGCGGTCCATTGCCGGCGATCACGGGATCGATGGGATTCTCAACAATGTGGGCCTGGTGCATCCCGCGCCGTTGGAGGAGATTACCTTGGAGCAGCTCGATCAGGTGTTGGATCTCAACCTGCGGGTGGCCTTGCAGACGACTCAGGCGGCGCTGCCCCACATGAAGGCGCAGGGATGGGGGCGCATCGTTCAGACCTCCAGCCTGGTTACGGTGGGCGTGCCCTTCCGCACGAGTTATGCGGCGGCCAAGTCGGGGCTCATCAGTTTCACCCGGAGCTGGGCGCTGGAGCTGGCTCCGCACGCCATCACCGTCAACGCGGTGGCGCCGGGACCGGTGGAAACGGAACTTTTCAACACGAACAATCCCCCTGGGAGCGAGAGCAGGCAGCGCTACATCGACAATATTCCACTAAAACGCACGGGAACTCCGGATGAACTCGCGGCGATCAATGCCTTTTTGTTAGGTGAGGAATCGGGCTTCATCACGGGACAGACCCTCTATGTCGACGGGGGGTCTAGCATCGGGCACGCTCCCGTTTGACCTCGATTGCCGGGGACGCGGAGTGCCTGCCATTGCCTGGCGAAAGACGTCTTCCTTGTTAGCCACTTGCATTTCCCGGTGGTCTGGCGGAGATCTGGAGCCAACACTTGACGATTCGACCGTGTCTTTCGTTCCTCAGTTCAACAAGCTTGCGGAGGAGAGATCGCCGCTCTTGCGGCGATTCGAGCGTCTGATCGCGCCCCAGGGACCGGGAGAACTGGAGGCCATGGCGAGGGCTGCTCAGGCGAAGACACGCCAGTATTTTGGCAAGACGATGCGGCTGTTCGCCCCGGTTTATTTGTCCAATGAGTGTGTCAATAATTGCACCTATTGCGGGTTTTCCCGGGACAACCCCATCCTGCGGGTCACCCTGGATGTCCCTCAGGTGGTGGCCGAGGCAGAACACTTGGCACGTCAGGGGTTCCGCCATCTCTTGCTGGTGGCGGGGGAGCATCCGAAGTTCGTTTCCAATGGATATTTGGAGAAGTGCATTCGGGCATTGAAATCGTTCGTTCCGACGATTGCGCTGGAGGTTGGGCCGATGGAGGCTGACGAGTATGGGCGCATGGTGTCGGCGGGCTGTGAAGGGCTGGTGGTTTACCAGGAGACCTATGACCGGGCCGCCTATGGAGAGCTCCATACTGCCGGGCCCAAGAAGGACTTCGATTGGCGTCTGGAATGTCCCGAGCGTGCTTACGAGGGAGGATTCCGTCGCATTGGGATCGGGGCGCTCTTCGGCCTGTCCGCGTGGAGGACGGAGGCACTGGCCTTGGCGGCCCATCTGGAGTATCTCATGCGGACCTGCTGGAAAGCTTCTTACACGGTGAGCTTTCCGCGGATGCGTCCGCAT
The DNA here is from genome assembly GCA_028281705.1 of Verrucomicrobiales bacterium. Taxonomy (GTDB): domain Bacteria; phylum Verrucomicrobiota; class Verrucomicrobiia; order Verrucomicrobiales; family DEV007; genus JAACDM01. Next base: position 8,679 of record JANQJH010000112.1, on the reverse strand, counting down.
GCGGGCTCTTTTCAGCCGCGCCATCACTTGGAGGACCGGGAGCTGGTGCAGCTCATCGCCGCCACTCGGCTTTGTTTTCCGGAGGTGGGGATTGTTTTGAGCACGCGGGAACCGGCCGAATTGCGCGATGCCGTGGCCACGCTGGGCGTGACCTCGATGAGTGCGGGGAGTCACACGGAACCCGGCGGTTACACGGGGCAGGGGGCGGATGACCTGCATCTTACGGTGCGTGGCCGGCGGGTGGAGACGGGGGAATCGCCTAACGGATCGCCTCGCGAGTGCGAGCGTGCCACCGAGCAGTTCGGCATTGCCGATGAACGGACGCCCGGGGAAGTAGCCGAGATGCTGCGGGGGCTGGGACTGGATCCTGTGTGGAAAGACTGGGACGAGGCCATCCTCACACCTGCCCTGAATCCTTGCCAACCAGAACCGGTCTAGTAGAAGCGATCATGACACTGCGCCTCAATGGAGAAGCCAAGACCTTTGACAAGGACGAATGCGGCTTGGTGGAGCTGCTAGAGGAGTTGGATTTTGGTGAGCGCCCGGTGTTGGTTGAGCACAATGGCACGGCCTTGCATCAGCGAGAGCATGCCGGGGTGACGGTGCGCGACGGTGATGCCCTGGAGATCATTCTCATCGTCGCTGGAGGGTAGTGCGTTTGTGGGGATTTGGTGAGGCTCTTTTGGAGTTTAAGTTGAAGTTTAAGTGCACGTTTAAGTTTTCTACGAGATGGGGAGGTGAGGCGGCACTTCGGGCGGAGGGGCCGTCTCCATTCGGTTGAGGGGGGGCGTGGTTGTCGGTGTTTTTTGAGACTCGATGACCTTGGTTAGGGCGGCCACCGTGCCTCCGATATCGGAGAGAGTGGCGGGGAGAATCATGGTGTTCGATTCCTTGGCCAGATTGCCGAACTGTTTGACGTATTGTTCGGCCACGCGGAGGTTCATTGCCTCCTGCCCGCCGGGTCCTTGGATAGCCTCGGCCACGCGGCGGATACCCTCCGCCGTGGCTTCAGCAAGGAGGCTGATTTCCTGCGCCTTTCCTTGAGCTTCATTGATCTGCTGCAGTTTCCTGGCCTCGGAGAGCATGATGGCCTCTTGTTTCTCACCCTCGGCGACGTTGATCTTGGCTTGCCGTTCCCCTTCAGAATGAGCCACCACGGCGCGGCGTTCGCGCTCGGCCCGCATCTGTTTCTCCAGGGCGTCCTTGACGGACTGGGGCGGGTTGATGTTGCTGATTTCGTAGCGGGTGATCTTGAGGCCCCAGGGTTCGGAGGCGCGGTCGACGGCGTCGATGATGTGTGCGTTGATGGTCTCGCGCTCTTCGAAGGTGCGATCGAGCTCGAGCTTCCCGATCTCCGACCGGAGGGTGGTTTGGGCTAACTGAATGGCGGCATAGCGATAGTCCTCGATGCCGTAACTGGCGCTCTTGGCATTCAAGACCTGCATGTAGAGCACGCCATCGATTTCGACGGCGATGTTATCCCGGGTGATGCATGTTTGTGAAGGGACGTCTACCGCGGCCTCTTTCATGCTGTGGCGGTAGGCCACGCGCTCGATGAAGGGAATGAGAAGGTGAAACCCCGCGTCCAGGGTGCGGGCGTACTTGCCCAGCCGTTCGACGACGATGGCGGAGCGTTGGGGCACGACCTTGGCGGATCGGAGCAGGGCAATGACAATGAGAAGCACGATTCCGCCGGCGACTAAGAATGAGGCAAGGTTTTCCATGGGATGAGTAGTGTCGTGTTCGAGTTGGTAAGAGCGAGGTGCGTGCGAATCGTGTCGGGTTAGGTCAGGGAAAGGGGGGCAGCCATTGACGCCGGATATTCAGGGTGATCCCGTCAAGCGAAACGATTTCCGCGGGATCCCCCGGGGCGAGCTCGTCCTCCGAGCGGGCATTCCATTCGGCGCCTTTGAACTCGACCTTGCCCGTGGCGCCAGGTGATGGGAACGCTGTCAGAACCGTGACGGGCTTTCCGGTAAACTCGTCCTCGTGATCAGATCCGCTGGGAAGGCTTGCCTGATCTCGGTGCAAGGACCGCATGAGGACTCGCCGGAAGCTTCCCGTGAGTACGAGGGAGGCGGCGGCGAAGACGATGAGCTGCAGCGGTGCGGAGGAGATGAGCCCGATGAAGGTCAAGCCGGCGACAATCCAGGCAGCGAGACCAAAGAAGACGAGGATGACGCCGGGTAAGAGAAACTCACTGACAATGAGGCCGAGGCCAGCGAGAAACCAGATGATCCAAGGGTCCATGAGGGCGAGAGTTGCCGCCATTAAACCGGGGATGCCGGCCCGAATCCATTACAAAGCTGAATTTCAATTGTAGCGTGATTGCTTCAGATGTGCTCCGCCACGCGGGGAATGGCTTCGAGCAGGGTCTTGGTGTAGTCGTGCTCGGGCTCGTGCATCACTTGGTCGGCGGAACCGATCTCGACCAGGCGGCCCTGTTGCATGACGGCGATGCGATCGGCGATGTAATGAACGACTGAGAGGTCGTGCGAGATAAAAAGCATGGTGAGGTCTAACTCACGCACCAAGTTCATGAGCAGATTAATGATCTGGCTTTGGATGGATACATCCAAGGCGCTCACAGGTTCATCCGCGATGATCAAGCGCGGTTCGGGAGCGAGCGCCCGGGCGATGGCGATGCGCTGCCGCTGACCTCCGCTGAATTCGTGAGGGTACTTCTTCATGAAGCGCGCTGCCAGACCCACTTTTTCCATGAGGGTACCCACTTCGCGGCTGAGGTCGTCTTTCGCCAGGTTGGGATGGCGGCGGCGCAGGGCTTCGGCGAGCGCGCTGAAGACCGTCATGCGCGGGTTGAGCGAAGCGTAGGGATCCTGAAAGACCATCTGAAAGTTGAGCCGTTCCCGCCGAATCTCCTTGGGAGTGAGTCCGCTGAGGTCACGATCTTCCAGGAAGATCTTGCCGCTCGTCGGAGGAATGAGCTGCATGATCGTCCGGCTCAAGGTGGACTTGCCACAGCCGGATTCGCCCACGAGGCCGAGAATTTCTCCCCGATCAACGCTGAGGGAGACACCGTCCACCGCCCGGATGGTTTTGCCCTTGGAGTGGAAGTGAGTGCAGAGATTCTCGACGCGTAACATGGAATGGATCGATCGTTCTAACTGACGATGGGCTGATGAATGAAGGGTGGACTCAGTGGATGAGGTCGATTTCCCCGCGCTGTCGCCGGGTGCAACTGGTCTCGTGGTGCTCGCCGGCTGATTGAAGTGTCGGAGCGACTGTCTGACATTCTTCGGTGGCGAATTCGCAGCGGGGCGCGAAATGGCAGCCATCCATGGGTTTCGTGAGATCGGGGGGAAGCCCTTCAATGGTATAGAGTGGTTCCCCTTTCTCTTGGATGGCGGGAATCGAGCGCTGAAGGGCCCTGGTGTAAGGGTGTTCCGGGGCGGAAAAAAGATCCGTGGTCGGGGCGCTTTCGACAACCTTGCCGGCATACATCACATAGACGTGGTCGCAGACATTGGAGACCACGGCGAGATCGTGAGTGATAAAAATGACAGCGGTGCCCAGGGTTTGTTGCCGGGTCTTGATGAGGTCGAGAATCTGTTTTTGGACCGTGACATCGAGCGCGGTGGTGGGCTCGTCCGCAATGAGAATTTCGGGTTTGGTGATGAGGGCCATGGCGATCATCACCCGTTGCCGCATGCCGCCGGAGAATTCGTGGGGGTAACTGCGGATGCGTTCACTGGCATCGGGGATGCCGACTTCTTCGAGGGCCTCGATGGCTCGATGAAGAGCCGTTTTCTTCTCCATGCGTTCGTGGATGAGAAGGGGCTCAATGAGCTGTGTGCTGATTCGCAGATAGGGGTTGAGCGATGTCATGGGGTCTTGAAAGATCATGGAGATCCGCTTGCCCCGGATTTTTCGCATGGTGGCTTCGGAGGCGCTCAAGAGGTCTTCTTCGCCCAGCATGGCGCGGCCGCCCTCGATGCGGCCTGGAGGCGTGGGAATCAAACCGAGAAGACTGTAGCAAGTCACGGACTTGCCGCAGCCGGATTCGCCGACGATGCCGATGGTCTGTCCTTTTTCCACGGAAAAAGAGACGCCATCGACGGCTCGAACAATCCCGGCGCGGGTGTGGAAATAGGTTCGGAGATCGGTGACTTCTAACATGGAGGTAATGAGGAAAACGTCATGATCGGTCCGGCTAATCCTTCGAACTCTTGGGATCGAGAGCGTCACGCAGGCCGTCTCCGAGAAAGTTGAGGCAGAAGAGCGTGGCGGAGAAGAACATCGCGGGGAAGAGGAGGAGCCACGGATAGACATCCATTTTCTCGGAGCCGTCTTTGATCAACGAGCCCCACGAACTCATGGGAGCCTGTACGCCCAGTCCGAGAAAGCTGAGGATGGACTCGAACAGCATAACGGCGGGAATGGTGAGCGTGGTGTAGACGATGACGGGTCCGAGGACGTTGGGAATGAGATAGCGAAAGATGATGGTGACGCGATGAAGTCCCAAGGAGAGCGCGGCCTCGACGAACTCCTGTTTGCTGAGGCTCAAGACCTGAGCGCGGACAATGCGCGCCATGGTGAGCCATTCCACGGCGCCGATGGCGAGAAAGAGAAGTTTGATGTCTCGATCGAAGACGGACATCAAGACGATGACAAAGATGGTGAAGGGGATGGCGTAGAGAATATCGACAATCCTCATCATGACGACGTCCGTGCGTCCGCCGAGATAGCCGGAGACCGCCCCATAGGTGACACCGATGATGAGAGCGGTTAGAGTGGCGATGAGGCCGACTCCCAATGAGACGCGGCCGCCGTGCAGTGTGCGTGTCAGGAGATCGCGACCGAGTTCATCGGTGCCGAAGAGGTGAGCCCCGGCCTGCAGTGGCGGGGTGGCCCCCAGGCCTTGGTTCTGATCCTGGTATTCGTAGGGCATGACCATGGGACCGAAGATCGAGAGCACGGTGATGAGAATGAGAATGATCAGGCTGGCCACGGCCATGCGGTTCTTCCTCAGGCGATGCCAGGCGTCTTTCCAAAGGCTGGTACCCTGTTCGATATCTTCGGGGCGCAGGAGCAGTTTCCCTGATGGATTGATGACGGGGTCAGTCATGGGTGGGACGGGCGAGTGATGCTTGCGTGCACGAATGAATGGATCGTATACGACTACTGGAACTTGAGCCGAGGGTTGAGAAGGACCTGGATGACGTCGACCACGAGGTTGAGAATCACGAGCAGGGTGGCGTAAAAGAGAACGGTGCCCATGATCATGTTGTAGTCCCGGTTGAACGCGCTGGTGACGAAGAAGCGGCCGAGCCCGGGAATGAAGAAGATCGTTTCAATGACGAAGGATCCGGAAATGATCCGGGCGAAGGCGGGACCGAGATAGGAGACAACGGGAAGGAGGCCGCCTTTGAGGGTGTGTCGCACGATCAAGGTGACCGGGGGAACGCCTTTGGCGCGGGCCGTTCTGACAAAATCCTGATTCAAGACTTCCAGCATCCCTCCGCGGGTGAGGCGGGCGATGTAAGCGGCGTAATAGGTGCCCAGCGTGAGACAGGGGAGAACGCGGTCCGACGGCTCTTCCCAGCCCAGAGGATTGAACCAGCCGAAGCCCACGGCGAAGACGAGAACGAGCATCGGGCCGAGAACGAAGGTGGGAAGGCAGATGCCGAACATGGCGACGGACATGGATCCGTAATCGGCCAGCGTGTTTCTTCGGACCGCGGCGAAAACGCCCAACGGAATGCCGAGCAAGAGGGCGATCACGAGGGCGATGAGTCCGAGTTCAAATGAATAGGGGAAGGTTTCGGCAATGAGTTCGTTGACCGTGCGTCCCAGGTTCTTGATCGCGGGAAGGTCGCCGGCGAGCAGACTGCTCATGGTGACGAAGTACTGAACCGGGAGCGGCTTGTCCAAGCCATTGGCCTCCTCGATCTTTTTCATCACGCTGGGGGGCACGGCCCTCTCATCGAGAAAAGCGTTGCCCGGAGCCACGCGGCAGAGGACAAACGTGATGATGGAGAGAATCAGGAGAACCGGAATCGCCTGCAGGAGACGGTAAAAGACAAACTTGAACATGAATCGAGGGCGGCGCAGCTGCTTCCGGATTAGTTGAAGTAGTTAGGATCGAGATAGACGTCCTTGAAGGGATGCCGGTCGAGAATGTTCGGAGGGCGAGCTTTCACGCTCGGGTGGAGCATGTGTTTGGAGACGTAAAAATAGATGGGGATGACGGGCAGCTCATCCATGAGGATACTCTCAGCTTCCTGAAATAGCGCTAGTCGCTCTTCAGGGGAGGATGCCCGGGCAGCCAGGCGAATCAGTTCATCGTAGCGGGCATGGGAGAATCCTGTTTGGTTGTTGCCACCGTCGGTTACCCACATATCGAGGAAAGTGTTGGGATCGTTGTAGTCTCCGATCCACGCGGCCCGAGCGAGGTCGTAGTTGAAATTAGCCACGGTATTGAGGTAGGATTTCCACTCTTGATTGAATAGGGCCACGCGGATACCCAGGCCCTTATTCCACTGTTGCTGGACAATCTCGGCCACCAGTTTGTGATCTTCGTGGGTATTGTAGTAAAGATGAAATTCGGGGATGCCCGCGCCGTTGGGGTATCCCGCTTCCGCGAGAAGAGATTTCGCTTTTTCCAGGGACTCTTCCAGGGAGGACGCCGATTCGTATCCGAACGTGCCCGGAGGTACGAAACCATGGGCGGGCAGTTGGCCGGCTGCGAGGAAATCGCAGATCGCTTTTCGATTGACTGACAGAGCAAGAGCCTTGCGGACGCGTTTGTCTTTCAGGGCGGCTCTTGCCGCCTCCCTTTGAGCATCGGCGCCCGGTTTGGAGCCCGTGAGATTGACGCGGAAATAGTAGACGCCAAGATAGGGGTCGATCTCCGTGGCTTCGGGATACTTTTCCAAGCTCCAGCGAATCCGATGCGCCGGCATTTCGTAAGTAACATGGATGTAGCCTTGGTGAAAGGCGCGCTGTTCGGTCTCCAGGTTCTCAATGGGATAGAAAATCACTTTGTTCAATTTCACGCGATCGGCATCCCAGTAGTCCTCGCGTTTTTCTACCACGATGCGGTTGTTCACCTTCCACTCGACCAGGCGAAAAGGGCCGTTGCCGACAAAGTTCTGCGGCCGCGTCCATGGGCTTGAACGCTGGGTCATCTCACCGTGTTTCTCGATCGTCGGAGGATGGACGGGCCACCACGAGTAGTGATTGAGCATGCTCAAGAGGTAGGGCGTGGGCGACTCTAACTGGAACTCCAAGGTGAAGTCATCGAGTGCCTTGACGCCGACTTGAGAGAAATCCTTGAGATCGCCTTTGTTGAACGCTTCCCCGTTCTTCAGGGGGTAGAGCATGTAGCTGTACTTGGATGCGGTATCGGGATGGAGGACGCGGTTGTAGGAGTAGACGTAATCGTGAGCCGTGACCGGATCCCGTTCGGCATTGCTCCAGGTGGCGTTCTTCCGCAGCTGAAAGGTGTAGACGAGACCGTCTTGGGAAATGGTCCAACTCTCGGCACCGGCGTCGCTCGTCGGCGCCAAGGTGGCGTGATCGATTCCTACCAGACCCTCAAGGATGGAGTGAAAGATCCGATTCTCGGGAACACCGGTGACGATGTGAGGGTCAAGTCCTTCCGGTTCGGCTCCATTCCCCATGAGGAAAGTTTGAGTTTCGGCAGCCATCTCGACACGGCTGGGCCGGTCGCAGGAGGAGGTGAAGCTGAGGAGGGCGATCCATCCGAGGCAGCGGATCGCGGCTTGAGTTGGCGTCACTCGCCACCGTGGGTTTCCCTTGGTCTTGGTGCTCACGAGTCGGGGTGTCTAGGCGAGGATGAAGTACATGGTTTTCTCGGCGGAAGGTAGGGGGATTCAAATGGCCGATCAATGAGAAAGCGGAGGGCGGGAGGACGACATCGTCGGTGGGCTGTGAAGGGCTCGTCCCGGGCTAAAAGGTCCAGAGATGGTCTCCGTAACGGTCCCGGGCTCTTGCGGCGAGCCCGTTTCGGGTCGCGGATTGATCGTCCTTGAGGAGGGCGAACAAAGCCGAACCGGATCCCGTCATGCAGGCCGCCTCCACTTCGGGTTGGTCCAAGAGCCAGCGTTTGGTGTCGCCAATGATGAGGTATTTTTCGAAGGCGGGTCTCTCGAGATCGTTGACCACGTCGCCCCAGGGGAGGCGCTGGGGCGCGTAGGGCAGGCCGGGGACCTCCCTGGATGTCGCCCAGTGCTGGTAGGCCCAGGGCGTGGCGATCTCGAGTGGGTGTCTCAGCAAGAAAACATTGAGGATCGCGGGAAGGTCGATGACTTCCAGCTCTTCGCCGCGACCGCGACACCAGGCGGTTTCTCCTCGGATGAAATAGGGAATGTCGGATCCAAGTTCGACGGCGAGTTCTTCCAGCTCCTGGTCTGCGAGATCGAGGGCATAGAGATCGCGCACGGTCTTCATCGCTGCGGCGGCATCGCTACTTCCGCCACCGAGTCCGGCCCCCGAGGGTGTTCTTTTCTCCAGGTGGATCCGGACGGGCAGACGAATTGCCATTTCCCGCTCGAGAAGTTTGACGGCCCGGACGACGAGGTTGTCTTCCGTTTCGAGGTCGGGCCGGGAGCACGTGAAGGTCAGTCCCGTCTGCTGCTTGGCGATACTCAGGGTGTCGTGGAGAGGCGTCGACGTGATCAGGGTCTCCAGCGTGTG
>JANQJH010000676.1 GCA_028281705.1 Verrucomicrobiales bacterium | reverse complement strand
GTGGCGTCTTCTCATGAACTTCGAGAACCCGCCATCAAACCGTCTCCGGCGTCCGATGTTCTCCCGCTCGCCGAGGAGACGGATCAGCGAGAGACCGGTGCCTCCTCGGATCCCCTCATCGTGCTCGACTGGCTTGCGGGTGCGACGTCCGATGACATGCCCGGAATCCTCGAGCGGATCGAGGAGTTGGAGGAAAGACTCCGCTCTCGGTATCTTCGTATTGCCTTTGCTCGCTGGTTGGCCTTGGATCGCGAGGGAGCGACGCGGTTTGTCGAGGCCATTGATGAGATTCGAAGCGCCAGGCGTATCACCTTTTACGAAGTTTGGGCGGAGATGGATGCCGCGGCAGCGTTTGCGCATTGTGAGACCATCGCCGAACCGGACGTGCGTGCGCAGATCAATGACCGGATCTTGAAAACGTTGGCCGTCGCCGACCCGCATGCTTTTTTGCGCTACCTCGATCGCACCCCAGACGTAGACGTGGACGGGCGGTACATTACTTCCGCCTTCACCACCTTGGCAGACGAGGAAGTGCCCCGTGCCCTGACACTGGCAGAATCTTTTTCCGGGATGGAGCGACGCTGGGCATTGGATGGGGTGATCCTTGCCTGGGCCCGAAAGTCGCCGCGGGAGGCCTTTGACTATTGCCTCAAGATTGAAGACGAGAGCCTTCGGAAGGCGGTGATCAGAAGCCCCGTCTACACCATGGCCAGGCTTGATCCCATGGCCGCTCTAGCGGAGCGCGATTCCTTAGAGCATCCGGAACGCCACTTGGTGCGTGCCACCACAGAGCAGATGTTGCGCCGGGGAGATCCTGCCGAGGTTCTAGCGCAGCTAGAGAAACACATGACGCCGGCTGAGCTCGAGCAATCCTTGAACTGGACCTTCAGAGACGCGGAGGCGGCGCTGACCTCATCCGTGCTCAACTCCATGACCGATCTGGAGATGCGAGACCGGCTGGCGCGTCAGTGGATTTCGAGAAACGTTGCCGCCAGTGCTAGAGAGAAGGCTGCCTGGATTGCTGGGAATCCGGTCGAGAAGCAAGCCGAACTGGCCCGTGTCTTTGCTGAAAGTCAGCGGAGCGCCGACGCCCAGACCTTGACTGACATGGCCGGCGACTATGCGGAGTTTTCCAGTGTTGCCCAGGCGTTAGGTGAACGCGCCGCCGCGATGGAGTTCCTCGAAACGGGAGATTATCGAGGTATCGGAGAATGGGTGGAGGAGAGACCGGCGGATGAACGGGAATTCTGGATATCCATGGCCGCCGACCACTCGATTCGGGAGACGCCGGAAGAAGGGGCCGCGTTGATGGCCGGGCTGCTCGACGATCACGAGGTGGATGCGACCCGATCCGTCAAGCGTTTCGCGGAATTTTGGGCGGGATTTGAGCCGCAGTCGGCCGCGGATTGGGCGCATTCGATGGTACCCGAGGCGAGTCGCCCCGCGATGTTGGAGGCGGTGATTCGGAAATGGACGGAGAGTGATCTCACGGCGACTTCTGATTGGCTCGGGCGGCTGGAGCCCGGCCCATTGCGCGATCAAGTGGTGGGAGCCTTTGTGCTTGTTTCCACGTTCGCAGAACCTGATGCCGCCTTTGTCTGGGCGTCGACGATTGCCGATCACGAGCTTCGGGAGGCTCTGCTTCAGAGTAGCGTTGAGAAGTGGAAGGAGGCCGGGAGATCACAAGAACACCAGGCCCTTCTTCTTGAGGCCGAACTCACTGCGGAAGAGCGAGCACGTTTTCTACGGCAACTACGAGCCAATCCCTGAAATGAGTCTGCGCCTGGTTTTCATTGTTCTTCTCGCGGCAGCCACGCTCGGTTGGGTCGCAGAAGTACAATGGCAGGCCCATGTCTCACAAACGGACCGGGTCGTGGAGATTGCCGTGCATTCCGTGCTCGACGGAAGCCAGAGGCGAGTGGGGCGGAATGCCAGAGCTCCGCTTCCTCAGGGAGCCTATGACAGGGCGGTTGCCGTGCGCAATCGACTCCGCCAGGCATCGCCGGAGCAATGGCCGGATCTGTTGGCCGCCTGGCGAAACGAACGGGATGGTCTCGCTGTCTTGTTGGAACACTGGGCGCTGAATGATCCGAATGGAATGCTGGCCCATTTCTTCGACGGGGAGATCGACACGGATCCCGCCCTGCTTCATGGCGTTCTTGATACCCTGTTCCGGGAGTGGGTACGCACCAGTCCTGAAGAGGCATTCGCTGCGGCGTCGCAAATTCCAGTCAGGGATGGTCATCGTGCCCAGGCAATGAACACGCTGATCGGGGAATTGGTGAAGACGGATTTTGAAACGGCGATGCGATTCGCCGTGGCCTATGAGGAGCCACTCGACGATATTTCCTACGATGCCTTGCAGGGCGTCATCGCGTTCACGGAAGTGAATCCCAAGCGGGCGTCAGAGCTGATCGAGCAGATGCCTGCCGGCCGCTTTCGGCGGTTCGCGGTGGAGGAGTGTTTTCAGACCTGGGCCAAGAAAGATCCACGGAACGCCATGGAATGGGCGGAGAAACTGGACGCCCTACTTTCCGGCCGTAGCACTTTTCTTGGGAAGGGAGTGGAACATTGGGCCGGAAGCGATCTCGAGGCGGCCACGGAGTACGTCGATGGTATGACGGGCCGTGTTCGCTCCAAGCTAGAATTGCCCCTGATCAATGCCTTGGCCGAGCATGACCCGGAAGCTGCGATGGCGCGGGTCGACGAGCATCTGCAGGGGAGCTTTCGGCAGCGCGGTTTCGCTGCGGTGCTGGAAGGACTGGGCTCCGAGGATCCAGATCGGGCAATGGATCTCGCAAAAATCTATCTCTATGAGGCCCACCGCGAGGGTGCCCTGTATTCGATCGTCCGCGGTTTGCGTGACAAGCCTCCGGCTGAGACCGCCAATCTCATTTCGTCTTGGCCGGCCGGAGGGTGGAAGCGGCAGTTGGTGTGGAATGATTTCGAACAATGGGCGGAACGAAATGTTCACGAGGCGCGTCGCTACGTGGAACAGTTCCCTGAAGGGGATGCTCGCAGCAAGGCCATGGCCTTGCTTGAGGAGTAGGCTCGGTGGTTCCCCGAATACGGGAATCCCGCCGGTAGGCGAGAGGCGTCCCGTCGGCGAGACGCCTGTCTCACATTGGTCCCGTCCAAAACGCGATACGAGTTTGCAAGTGGTATGCCGGAAATGCCCTTAACGTTCGGTATGTTTGTGCGATCTGCATCTTTCATTGGTGCGCAAATTGAGCACGGAGACTGCGGTCTACAGCGACATCGGACAGTGCTCCTATCGGAGTGCCCTCGTCGCCGATCGCCGATTGACCAACGGTTATGGCGGCGTGGGACACCAGACCATTCTGCGGACGTTCTGTGTGGATTAATTAATCGACACCTAACGTAACGCAGGGTCACTCCTCACGATCTGCTTGATCGATCGTGGGGGGGTGCCCCTTCAGTTTCCTTGTACTTCCACTGAAACGAAGAATGCCTTGGCGCCGCCCGTAGTCGCGGGCGTAATCGTGTAGGCCTCTTCGGCTCCCGTGCCGTGAACCCACGCGTTTAAGGGTGTGAGGGCCGAGAGGAGAGTGCCTCCCCACACGCGGTAGCGAAGATCGGGCCGGGTTTGGTAGCGGATGGTGAAGTCGCCGTTGGAGGCGACAGCATCGAAGCGCACCTGGGGAAGGGTCACGGCTGGAGGATCGGGAGGCGGGTCGGGCGTTGTATCGAGGGTAAGGACGTAGCCTTCAATTTTGCCGCTGGTGGCCTGCCCGTGACCGCAGATGACATTGCCGGTAAAGTCAGTCCCGTAGGCGCGAAAGGGTTCCCACGACGGTGGCAAGACGCCGGCGGCGAAGGCGACGTCGGAGACACGGAAGGGCTGTTCATCGATCCAGAAGACGGCCTCTTCCCGGCCGAGGACGTTTTCACCGTAGCCCACGATGACGCGGCCGTCGCCACTGACGGAAAAACAAGTGAGGCCGGTGTAGGCGTGGGTCCCAGTGGTTGGCGGGGG
>JANQJH010000367.1 GCA_028281705.1 Verrucomicrobiales bacterium | reverse complement strand
GGAGGAGCTTGGTTGGGGAGGAGGATGCGCTGGACTTCGCGGGCGTTGAGGAGCTCTTCCTCCAGTCGCCGCTGGACGACGGATTGGCGGCTCAGTTGCGCCGTGCCGAGGGCGAGTGAGCATTGATCGGCCAGCGAGCGGAAGACGGCGAAATCATTGGCATCGAAACGCCGCTTCTCCTGCGCATGACCGAGCACGACGAGGACGCCGAGATCGCCCTCGCCAAAGTACAAAGGTGCGAGCATCGCGGGGAGATGCAGCTTGGCCCGGTCGGTCTCGAGGAGTTCGGAGAAGGCGGCGTGGGTCGAGAGGTCGTTGAGGTGCAGACCGCGGCGATGCTTCAAACAGTCGCGCAGGATGGATTCGTTCTCATCGGGTTCGATGCTGCGAAGCTGGATGGCGCTTTGGAGTTTGCTAGGGTTGGCGGGGTCGTAGTTCACCACGAGATCTTTTGTCAGTGGGGCGCAGTCGGGAGTGACGGCGTGAGGCACTAACGCTGCAGCGTCTTTGGTCTCCTTGGTATCCAAGAGATAGAGCGCTCCCTGGCTGCCTTCGACCACGCGGATGGCGCCATTGAGGATGAATTGATAAAACTCGGCTTGGGTCCGGCTATTTTGCAGGGACTCTCCCAGACCATGAAGAAAGGAGAACATGCGATGTTCCTCCACCACGATTTCCTTACGTTTTTCTTTGAGGGCCGCGATGGCTTGGCGCTGCTTCCAGACGATGGTTCCCAGGAGGGCGCAAGACCCGAGGAGAAGCAGCGCAACGTATTCCATGCTCGGATCAGAAGGGGGCGCGAGGTTTGACCCGCCAAGGCAAGACGTGAAACGGTCGAGTTAGCTTTGGGAGAGAAACCACGTGGCGGCGAGAGCGATGAATGAAGAGGGACAGTGAGGGCGAGCTGGCTCAGCTCAACCGCCCGATCGGGCTTCATTGGTCTTGAGGTCTTCTTTGAGAAAGTGAATCACATCCTCAAAACGCGCGGCGTTTTCCGGGCGGGCGTTGGCCAGCGCTTCGTGGGCCTCAAGCATGACGTTGGCGGTGGCTTTCTTGTCCAGGGGGGCGCCATCCTCGCACGCCTCCAGGTTGGGGCTCACCTGTTCCCGTTCCTTGGCCCAGCGCACGCCTTCTTCATCGACCGAGAGCATCGTCGTCAATCCGAGATTCTTCAGCAGTTGGATATTGCGGGCATTGGCGTTGACGACGTCGAGGATCCCCGAGTCCACGGCCGTGACTTCCTTGGAGATGCCTAACAACGTCCCCATGAAGGTCGAATCCATACCCGGACATCGATCCAGGTCGAGGACAAAGCGTGCGTCTCCTAACTGAACGCGCCGACTGACGAATTCTCGGAGTTGCCCGCTGATTTCAAAGGATCCTTTTCCTTCGATACGGATCCAGACGACGGCAGGCAAGCTGACGAAGAGAATGGGTGAGGTGTTTTTCACGCGAGGGAGGCGACTTGACGATTAGTCAGGCTAATCGGAACCGCCAAGGGGTCAACCATTCTTCAGCAAATCCCGCGAGAAGTCCGCAGCCTCATTTCCAGAGAAAGGACCGGGTGGTGTCAATCACCCGGTCGCTTTCCAAGAGAGTGGCTTCCCAGGCGACGACCCGGCCGAAACGATGATAGTTCCCGCCCGTGATGCGAAAGGAAGTGGTGTTTCGCGCTTTGACGTCTTTCACCAGCTGTTCGTGGGTGAAGATCCGCTCGCCGGCCTTTGATTGGCGGTAGGCGAAGCGCAACGTGACGGGACCACGATGCGGCCCGGCGTTCCAGAACATGGTGTAGTAGTGTCCCACGCGATCGCGTTTTTCCTCCACGGTGACGGCGCCATGGAGGAAATGCTGGCGCTCAAAGCGGAGCATGGGATCGATCGACATCGACTCTGCTCGGCGGTTTTGCTCCTTCAGGTGGTAGTATTTGACCTTGGTAAACCCCACCTTGTCCGGTCCGGAGGCGCAACCACTGGTCCAGACTAACAGAGAGAACGCCGCCGCGAGGCTGAGGAATCGAAGGCCGAGTCTGCTGGCGGCAGATGTCGACAGGGGAAAAATCATGGTGTGAGTAAGCCCGATGAACCGTGGGGGTGTCAAATGCAGCTTTCGCCGCGTTGCTCCTGGACGCATCGAGATTTTTCGTCGATGATTCGTTAGACCCGTGCCAGCGCTCGTTGCCAATCTCGATCCCATTCGGCTCCTCGACGAGGTGACCACGCGATTGGGCAATCTCCTTCTGGACTTCATCCCGCGGACCATCGCCTTTCTCCAGTCGTTGACGCGGCTCCCGGCGGGGTTGCAGGTCTTGATCGTGATTGGCGGTCTCCTCTGTCTGGGGCTGAGCTTGCGGCTGATGCGCAAAGCCTTTGGCGAGGCCGCGGAGATCCGAAAGGGCGTGCGGGATGCCCGTCATCGAACGCGCGAGGCCCGGGCCGATCTGGCGATCTCGGATCGGCGCAAGGCCTGGGGATACGTCTTTCTCGTGGGCGTGGCGCTGGGAGGGGCGATCCTGTTGATCTTCGTTTATCAGAGCATCATCCACGCGCCGCCGTTGAGCGAGTGAGTGAGTGAGAGATTGGGCGGATTCACTTGGCCCAGGGAACGACGGGCTCAGGTTTTGGCTCGTTGCCGGGAGCCACGGTGGCGTCGAGTGGGGGCCGGCCCACGTGGCGGTGTTTGAGGAGCGCGACCGCCGTGAGGCAGAGGGCGCAGAAGAGGAAGATGAGTCCATGGGGTGTCCGATTGGTCCAACCTTCCCAGGGCCAGGGGTAGCGGAAGAAGGCCCAGTTGAGATAGAAGTACATCCAAGTCATGAGAACCAGGGACCAGCGGGTGAAACGGACGCCGATTTCGTGGGGATTTTTGGCGAAGTAGACTGCCACAGAAGCGATGATGAAGAGCGGCATGACTCCATAGACACAGAAGCCGGCGACTTCAGGGATGACCTCGTTCTTGTAGGCGAGTTCGCGGATGGTCTTGCCCGCGATGGGGAGGGCGACGACGGGCAGGGCAAAGAGGTAGGGCCACCAACGGCCGGCCATGATGCCTAACATCGGAAGGATTCCCATGGGGATGGCCAGATCGGCGAGGCGATCCAACTGATCCACGGAACTGAAGTTCCACGTGACGAGGGCGGTGAGATGGACGGCCAGAAGAACGCCTTCGATCCAGGGTGACATGGTCGCTTTGGGCGTGGGCGGCGGGGCATCATTATGGTGGCCGGCAAGCCGATGGCGATTGCGCCACACGCCGAGGGCGAGGATGGCGCCGAAGAGGAAACCGAAGGTGGTTTCCATGAGGTTCCACCAATTGAGATGGACGACGAAGTGGTTGTTGAGCAGGCCGTATTCGAACCATTCGGGATGCCAGGCGTGGGCCGCTTGGAAGCTCTGGCCGGTGGCGAAGCCCAGCCCCCCTCCAAAGAAGCCCCAGAGTGTCAGCTGACGGGCCAGGGCGTCGCGTTTGACAAGGGTCACATAGACAAAGAGGCCGGCGAGCGCGAAGAGAAGCCCGCCCCATTTCTCCGGCCGCGGTTTGAGGTCGCCATTGGGTTCCCAGCGCCAGTGATCGGAGAAGTAGATCCGTGGCAGTTCGCGGTTGGCTGGATCAAACGGCCGGTTGAGCAGGTGGATCCCGCCCAGGAGGAGGAGGACGGCGAGGCAGAGCAGTCCGGTGAGTTCCCAGGCGGAGTAGCGCTTTTGGCTCAACCCGGTTCCGAGCAGAAGACCGGCAAAGCCAATCCAGATACCTCCTTTGAGAAACAGTCCCAGCAACCCCCAGCCGAGCGCTCCCGTGTTCCCGATGAGCGGGGCGTCGTGGGTCAGGCCCACGGTTTGACCGTAGGTCATGGATCCTCCGAAGGACACACCCAAAGCCATCAGGGCCACGGCTCGCGCCGCACTGAGCGAGTGGAGCCGGGGACAAAAGAGAAAGACGAGCACCAGGCCGACGAGCGCGCCGGCAATCATGGCGCCGGTTTCGTGGCCGTACTGGCCGCGAATTCCCCACCCCATGCCGCCCGCCATCCCGGTCAAGAGCATGGCGGTGAATCGGCTCGGGACAGCTGGGCTATCTGGATTCGAATTCACCCGTCTTTCCTAGCGCGGATCTTTGT
This sequence comes from Verrucomicrobiales bacterium, assembly GCA_028281705.1. GTDB lineage: Bacteria > Verrucomicrobiota > Verrucomicrobiia > Verrucomicrobiales > DEV007 > JAACDM01. The sequence goes on along the minus strand of JANQJH010000367.1, from coordinate 1,356 downwards.
TTCAGGTCCATCCTTTTGCGTTGGTTCATCTTCCAATGAACCGAGGGACTTTAGTCCCTTCGCCATTTCGGTAAAGGCCCATCTCACGGTGCGCTTGAACTATACGAAGACGAGGACCACGGCAGCACTCAGAGCCGAGGCCCCCAACAAGCGGGCGCGCATGGTTTTGGCCCCGAGTTGTTTCTCCACATTGCCAAACCAATGGCCCACGAGCCAGACTGCGACCACGCTCCACAGCCCCCGGAGATTGTAGATCACGTTGACCGCGGTGCCGTCTTGATACACTGCCAGGGTGGTGACGAGGACCATGGCCTGGGCGGCCATGAAGAGGGAACCGCTGAGGAGCGAACGCCACTGGGATCGACTGAGCCGGATGGGCGAACTCTGACAGAGTGGCAGAAATCCGAGCGAGAGTCCGGCGGCCAGAGCCATGGTGACGGGAAGGAAGCGGCCGGCGCCCCACGCGGGGGCATATTTCATCACCATGACGTCAAAGAGCGCGTAGGCAGCGCCGGCGAGGACGGCTAACACAATGGTGCGCGTCACTCGTGAGCGTTCGGCCACCTGCGTTCTCGGCGTTCGATGGAGGAGGGCGATGCCGACACAGCTGAGCACGGCCGCGGCCCAGAGGGCGGGCCTAACGGATTCCGAGAGGAGCCGCGTGGTGAAGAAGGCGACGAGGATGAGCTTGATCCCCATGACCGGCGTGGCGATGGAGACGTCCCCTTTGTCGAGCGCGAGAAAGGTGCAGACCTGGCCGCCGACAAACAAGACCGCGACGATGAGCGGTTGCCAGAGTGCCGTCCAGCCGGGGAATTCCGCACCCAGCGGCCAGAGGGCAAAGAAGGCGATTGCGGTGAAAGTGTTGCAGATGATGGCAGTCCGCCAGGGGCCGACCCCGCGGGTGGCGGCTTGCCGAAAAAAGAGCGCGGCGATCACATAGAGGATGCTCGCGAGGAGGGGAAAGAAGAGATGCATGAAGGTCCGTAGCGATCCAGTCGCTCATGGCGTCATGGCCCGGGCGATGACCTCCACGGTTTCGTCGATGTCCTCTAGCGAGTGCGCCAGGGAAATAAAACCGGTCTCAAAGGGGGACGGGGCGATGTAGACGCCGGCTTCGAGTGCTCTGTGGAAGAAGCGTTTGAAGGCTGCGGTATCGGCCTGCTTGGCCGTTTCGAGATCGTGGACGGGAGACTCGGAGAAGAAGAGGCAGAACATGCTGCCGATGCGATGGAAGGTGTAGTTCTTGCCGGCCTGGGTCAGCGTCCGGCGGATGCCGTCTTCCAGACGCTGGCCGAGTTTGTCCAGTTGAGCAAAGCCGTGCCGCGTTTCTAGCTCTTTCAGTTGCGCCAATCC
>JANQJH010000665.1 GCA_028281705.1 Verrucomicrobiales bacterium | reverse complement strand
TGTGACCTTGGCCCATGACCAGATCACCCACGCGGACAAATTGGTGGAGTGCGGCCCCGCCACCGAGGAAGGCGCCGTGGCCCATTTGCACGTGACCTCCGAGGAGCGCCTGATTGGCCAGGATGTTCTCGTCGCCGACCTGACAGTCGTGCCCCACGTGGGAGCTTGCCATGAGGAAGTTGCGATTTCCCAGGCGGGTCATGCCGCCCTCCTGGGCACTTCGATGAATGGTGACGTGTTCTCGAATGTCGTTCCCCTCTCCGAGCTGAACGCCGCTGTCTGTCGAGAGATCGAAAGAAGTGTCCTGGGGTGGACCACCGATGATGGTGGCCGGGCCGATCCGGCAGGCGTCGCCCAGGATCACCTTCCCCAGGAGCTGCGCATGACCGGCAACGGTGCAATCATTCCCCAGGGTAACTCCGGCTTCGATGATGGCGAAAGGACCGATGGTGACTCCACTGCCCAAGCTTGCCTTGGGATCGACGATGGCCGTGGGATGAATGCTCATGGATGGAAGAGCCGGATCTTAGGGATGCTTTAGAGGATGGCAAGTGTGGTTCCCTCACGACTCTTCAGATTCTTGTGTGGATTCGGCGAGCTCCAGGATCAGTTCGAAGCGATCCCGGTAGCGCAAGGCCTCAGCCCCCAAGGCGAAGTTGCGTTCGTTTTCGGCCCGGTCTTCATGGCGCTGCAGGAGCTTGATGGCCAGACGCGGGTAGTGCACGCCGGCCTGGAAAAATCGCCGCCGCGCATCTGCTAGATCCACGTCTTGGCGCTGGAGGAAATAGGCGTTTCCGTAGGTGATGATGTCCCCGGGATCGGGATCTCCGCGAAGCGGCACCGCTTCATGGCCCACCACCTCGAGGCCGTCCACTCTCGTTTCGACGAGGTCGCGGACGTAATCCACCCCGCCGTGCCGCCGGGTAATCGTGAGCCGTCCGTCGTCTCGAAAGGTCGAGAAGTCGACCGTCGCGCCATCTCCCGTGGGAGGCGTGTAGTGATGCGTCAACACGCGGCCGCTGGTCCCATCCTCGTTGTCTTCGGCGAGGACTAACTGCATGAAGTCGTCATCAAACGCGCCGCCCGAGATGATGCGGGGCATCCCGTCGGGGCTCAAGGAGATGAGTGAAAGGCCCTCGAAGCTGCCCCAACGGAACGTGCCGCTCCCAATGTAATCCACCCGGTGTGGCGTCGGCGAATCCTTGGTAGATTGGCAGCCGGGAAAGAGGAGGCAGCTCCCGAGACCGAGACCGAGGGCGATGAGCTGGGCTATTCGGGAGCCGTGAAGGTCCATACGGTCTTCTCCAAGTTCGGTTTCTCACGGGTGACGCGGCCATCGGGCCACCAGATGGTGAGCGTGACCGCGTCATCGTCGGATTCACCGTGCTCCGCCGACTCCAGTCCAAAGGTCACCGTGGCTGCCGATTGCGAGAGGTAGCCGCCTCCCGCCTGAATCTCCGCGGTCTGCGTCGCGCCATCGGCGGAGCGCAGTTGGAGACGGGATCCCACGACTTGGGCGCCTTGCAGGCGGATGGTGACGACGGGCCATGGGGCGTTGTTTTGAAAGGCCAAGACAGGACCATCATTCTGCGAAATGAGCCAGTCGGGGGCGCCGTCGCGATTCCAGTCCATGACCGCGAGCGCCTTGGCGTCCTGGGGGACGACAGGTGCGCCTTGTCCGGCTGAGCGAAACCGGCCATTTCCCGTGCCTAACAAGAGTTGGCTCACACCGCTGTCAAAGCGCCCGGTTTCCGCCTGGGGATGGAAATTGTTCTGTGTCAGGAAAACGTCGGGGTAGTGGTCTCCATTGACTTCGGCGATGACAATCCCGAATCCTTGCGAGACCTGGGCGATGCGAGGAAAGGGGACGAAGGAGAAATGGCCCGCCCCGTTGTTGAGAAAGGCTCCGGACTCCAAGGTGGCGACCTTTTTCTCGATCGCTTTCCCCAGTTGGTCCCCGTAGATCTCTGATAGGGTTGCGCTGGCGAAGGCGTGATAGGATTTGAAGCGTTGACTGAGGGCCGGCATGGCACGCGAGGAACAGCTTCGGCCGCGCTTGGGATAGAGGATGTCGGCCTCGTAACCCGCCTCGATGAGGTGGCCCTTTCCGCTGCCGTCAAAGTCTCCGTAGTAGAGGAGCAGTGGCCGCTCGGCGGAGGCCTTGTACTTGGTGTTCAGTCCGAGGTTGGAGGCCACGAAGTCCATGTCGCCATCGCCGTCGAGATCCCGGCCGGCCAGGCCGCTCCACCAGCCGGTGTGTTGTGCCAGTCCGTTCTGCGCCGTGATCTCATTCAGATTGCCTTCGCGATTGAGCCAGCACCGGATGGGTCCCCAATCCTCGGCGACTAACAAGTCCGGCCAGGCGTCGCCATTGAGATCCGTCCAGAGCCCACTCGTGACCATGCCCGTTCCCAGGGTGTTTCCGCGATCGGTGAAGGTGCCTTCGTCGTTGATCAGGAGCTGGCTGGATGAGGATTTGGGATAGCGCCCGGGAATCATGCGCGTGCCGACAAAGAGATCCAAGTCGCCATCCCGATCGAAATCGGAGGCGGCGACTCCGCTACCGGAATGACGATTCGCGGGCAATCGATCCGAAGCATCGGTAAACGCGCCACGGCCGTCGTTGAGGTAGAGCCGGTCGCCTAACAAGAGGTTGGAGGCTTCGCATTCCACGCTGCCGGAAACGACATAGAGATCTCGATCGCCATCGCCATCGGCATCGAAGAAGAGGGCACCCATGTCCTCGCGATCCGCATGCGCCTGAAACGGTTCGGTGGCGATGGCCATCTTGGAGGAGACGATGACGAGCTGGCCCGGTTGGCCCGCGGCGCCGCCGATGTAGAAATCGTCATGGCCGTCGCCGTTGACATCTCCCACGGCCAATCCAGGGCCTAACTGCGAATGTTTCATGGGCAGGAGCGGCTGCCGGGCGTAGTCGTTGAAGGGCATCTCGCGATGGGCTGCCGGCATCTTGGAGAACTGCACCCGCTTGTAGGGGACGCTGACCTTGGATTGGGTCTCCTGGGCCAGCCGATCTTTTTCCCGGCCTATGGTGGGCCGATCGTCGCCTTGATGGATCGTCAGATGTTGATTCACCGAGAGGTCCTCGAGTTCCGTGCCATCGAAAGAGCCCTGTGAGGGAGCTTGGAGCGGGTTGGGCCAGCGCACGGTCAGGCGTTTCACCAGTGTGTCCTGACCGAGTCCGAAATGAAGCACGGGTTCGTTGGCGGACATGAAACCGCGGGCCAGGGCCAACTGTTTCACCTGGATACCGGATTCCGTTTCCACGGTGACTTGGGCGCCGATACCGAATCGATTCGCCCGGCGGCCCCGCAATGAAACCGTGAGGCCCGGGGCGTCGTTGATGTCGTTGCGCAGGATGGAGACCGGGGCGTCGAAATTCACCACCACGAGATCGAGATCGCCATCGCGGTCGAGATCGCCGTGGGCGGCCCCGTAGCTGGCGCCGGATTGGTCCAGACCCCAGGTGTCGCCGTGCTTTTCGAAGCGGAGATCGCCGGCGTTTCGCAAGGCGAGATTCTTCTGTCGGAGCACGGGCGTGGCTGCCCACTGGTCACTGCGCCAGCGTGAGGGCATCTTGGCTGCGAGATCGCTGTTCATGAAGTCGCGCGACATGCCGTTGGTGATGAAGAGGTCTTCCCAGCCGTCATTGTCCAAGTCGCCGAACTTGGGTGACCACGTCCAGTCCGACGATGCCAGGCCAGTGAGAAAGGCCGCTTCGATAAAACGTGAGGTTCCCGTATTGAGAAAGACGGCATTGCGCATCATCTGGCGCGGGTCCGAGATGTTGAGGAACCATTGGTCTTTCTCCATGTCACCCATGGAGACCTTCTGCTGATAATGGGTCGTTGCCGCCATGTCGGTGGCCATGAAATCCATACGGCCGTCGCGATTGATATCGGAAAAATCGCTTCCCATGGAGAGCCAGGGAATGTGTGGCAGGGCGGTACGGGCCGCGTCTTTGAAGGTGCCGTTTCCTTGATTGAGGTAGAAATGATCCGGGCCCTTGTAGTCATTGCTCACATAGAGATCGGGATAGCCGTCGCCGTTGGCGTCCCACCAGGTGGCGGCGAGGCCGATGTCCCTTCCAGCGATGCCCGCGGCCACGGTCACCTCGACGAAACGGCCATTCCCCTCATTGCGATAAAGAACATCTTCCCGGCCCGCGGTAATGAGTTCGATGCGACCCTCTCCCTTATCCATGATGGCGAAGAGATCGCGATAGGCCGGCTGGATCACGGCTTGCCGTTTGCCCTTGATCGTCTCTACCTTGACGATGCCTCTCTCGAAAGCTTCCTTGGAGTTTCGCGGGGGCTTGGCTTCTTCCCCCAGGGGCATGCGATGGGTCACGAGATAACCGTCGAGGTCGCCGTCGAGATCGTAGTCGGCAAAAGCCATCATGACGCTGGGGCCGCGATACTGCAGACCAGCGGATTCCGCACCCTCGCTGAAGATCCCGCGACCGTCGTTGATGTAGAGCTGGTTCGGTCCGTCGAAGACGCAAACATGGAGATCGAGATCGCCGTCGTTATCGATATCGGCGAAACTGGGGCCGGCGCACCAGGCGCCGCGGCCGCCGACTCCGGAGGTTTCCGTGATGTCCTCGAACTTCCAATCACCCGTGTTCCGGTAGAGCCGATTTCCCTGATCGTAGTGGGTGAGAAAGAGATCGGTGAGACCGTCGTTGTCGACGTCACCGAGACAGACACCGTTGCCCGAGTACTGATCCGTCATCAGGGCGAAGGGTGCGTCCCTGGGGAATTGATAGACGAGATCGATTCCCGTTCGCTCCGCGGCGAGCGAGGTGAATTTTCCCTGGCTCAAACGCGGGCGATGCGGCACCGAAGTCACCTCGGCCCCGGTGGGCGGAACGCACAGAAGTGCCGCGCCCAAGGTGGCGAGGATGGACGGAAGTGATCGCATGGACCACTTATAGAACGGGAGTTCCGCCAGGCGAAACCCCAAAACAGGCGGGCTCGATGACCGATTGGCTTTACTTCACTCCGGCGTGACGTAGGCGGCGGTGATCCCGCCGTCGACGGTGAACTCGGTCCCGGTGACGAAGCTCGAATCGTCACTCGCAAGGTAGAGGGCGGCCTGGGCCATTTCGCGGGCTTCGCCAAAGCGGCCCATGGGAATGTGGACCAGCCGGCGTTGACGTTTTTCCTCGGTATCGAGGAATTTCATGAGGAGTTCCGTGTGCAGCGGGCCGGGACAGAGGGCGTTCACCCGGATGTTTTCCCGCGCGTGGATGACGGCGAGTTCGCGGGACATGGCGAGGACACCGCCCTTGGAAGCGGTGTAGGCCAACTGGGGCGTGGCCGCGCCGAGCAAGGCGACAAAGGAGGCCGTGTTGATGATCGACCCGCCCCTGGCGCGTTTGAGGGCCGGAATGCCGTATTTGCAGCCGAAGAAGACGCCCTTGAGATTGATGGCCATGGTCAGGTCCCAAATGGACTCTTCGGTGGCCTCGGCGTCGCCGTCATCGCTGTGCATGATCCCGGCGTTGTTGAAGATGACGTTGAGTTTGCCGAAGGTCTTCTCCGCATGGAGCACCATGGCTTCGCAGTCACCGGCCTGAGAAACATCGGCCCGGATGAAGCTCGCATGGTCACCACATTGCTCGGCCACGGATTGTCCGTGGGATTCGTCGACGTCTGTGAGGACGACTCGGGCGCCTTCACCGGCGAAGAGGAGGGCCGTCTCTTTGCCGATCCCGCTGGCAGCGCCGGTGATGAGGGCTACTTTGTCTTTCAGTCTCATTGGGTGGTGTTCTTTTCTAGTGTGTTGGGAATAACCAGATACTGAATCCAATTGCGGACTTCAGTGCAGCGGATGTGCGCATCTGTGAGATCGTCGTCGATGCCCAGTTTCCATGCCAAATCTCCGCGGCCAGGATCCTGGTAGAGAGCTTCGAGATCGTCGATGTAGGCCAGGGCGTCTTCTCGGGATTGAAAAAAGCCGCGTGCCTTGAGTTTTTCAATGCGGCAAAATGTGAGGCGAGCCAACTCGTGCAAGTCGTACTCGGGATGGTACTGCACGCCCCAGAAAGTGCCTTTGTCGTGCGTGACACAGACGGACTGGACCCTGGTGAAGGTGTTGCCGGACAGGGCCGAGCCGCCGGAAGGCATTGCCGTGATCTCGTCGTCGTGGGAGGTGAAGGCGTCAAAGGGGCTCCGTCTGCCCTGATGCAAGGGATGGACCTTCCCCGCCTCGGTGAGGCTCAGCTTGCGGGAGATCCCCATCTCGCGCCCTCGCGGGTTGACCTCGACCCGGCCTCCGGCGGCCACCACGGCGATTTGTGCCGCCCAGCAGCTGCCGAAGCTGGGCACGCCGGAGGCGAAGATATCTTTCTGTAGTTGGATCTGGCCTTCGACCTCGGGTGTGCCGTCGTTGCAGCCCAGGCTGCATCCCGTCCAGGTGACGCCGTCATACGCCCGCAAGGCCTCAGACCCCGGTAATTCGACCCTGGGGTCCGAAGGGAAGAGCTTGTCGCACTCGACGTCGTCACCGGGTGTCCAGCGCGAGAGCATGGACTCATAGAGGTCGGCCGCCACCGAAGCGCCTCCCTCGACGAGGACGTCGCGGGCCGCCTTGGTGTAGCCGTCGATGATGAGGTATTTCATGAGCCCAGCTGTTGGATGGTTTGTCGGAGATCGGCGTAGGAATCGCAGATGGCATCCGCCGTGGTGTGGTTCCGGTCGAGGTCACGGGTGGCGGTGAAGAGAATGGATTTCATGCCCATGCCTTGGCTCCCCTTGACGTCATTGTGGTCCCGATCCCCGATATGCACGACCTCTTCCGGCGGAAGCTCCAGGGTTTGCAAGACGCTGTGAAACATGCCGGCATGGGGCTTGGAATGCCCCACCTCATCGGAGAAGGCAAAGGCGGAAAAGTGGTGTTTGATGCCGTGATTTTCCAGCAGGTCGCGGAGGCGCGCGCCCGGCGTGACAATGGCGTCGGAGACGATGGCGAGTTGGTAGTCCTTCGAGAGTTCGGCCAAGGTCTCGGCGCAGCCCTCGATGAGATCGGGCGGGATATCGACCTCCATGCGGCTCGTCTTTTCTAACAACTCGTCCCAGCGCGGCGGGCGTTTCTCGTTGAGTCCGCGCAGAACAAGGTCGAGCCGCTCGGCGATGGGCCAGGTGATATGGTGTTCCTTCCAGACCTTGTTGAAGGCGGCGTCGACGGCGTCGTAAGCGAGCGAGACTTCGGCGAGCGATCTGGATTTCTCGAGGGATTCCCAGACGAGGAGGCGGCGTTGCTCGTACTTGCCCGGCAGGCCCTGAGCCTGACGTTTGGCTTCGTCAGAGTCGTCGTGGACGAGGGTGTCCCAGAGGTCAAAAGTGATTCCGCTGATGCTCATGAATGGATGGTTGAGGTCGTGCTAGTCGAGTTTGAAATGTTTCGCCTTTCTGCGAGTGGCGCCTAACAAGCCGTAGCGTGACAGGGCCGATCCGATGCCGCTGTCCTTGACCCCGGTCCAGGGAAGGGCGGGGTCGAGGTAGTCGCAGCGGTTGCGGAAGACGGTGCCGGTGTTGGCCTCGCGGGCAAACTTCTCGGCCCGAGCGTCGTCGTTGGTGAAAATGATGGATGTCAGCCCGTAGGAGGAATCGTTGATCCGGGTGATGGCCTCGTCATCACCGGCCACGCTCATGACGGGCATGATGGGGCCGAAGTTTTCCTCGCGCATGACCGCCATGGAGGGCGTGACCTGGGTCAGGAGGGTGGGTTCGAGAAAGGTGCCCTTGCCGATGAGGCGCCGCTGGCCTCCGGAAAGAAGGACCGCGTCGGCGGCCACGGCCTCGGCGATCTGTTCCTCCATGATGTCGATATTGCCCGCGCTGGCCAAGGGGCCCAGGTTGGTGTCGCTCGACATGGGATCTCCCAGGACGTAGTCTTCGAGCAAGGATTGGCAGCGCTCGACGAAGGCATCATGACAGTCCTGGTGGACGAAGACGCGTTCCACGCCGCAGCAGGATTGCCCCGAGTTGTAGAAGGCGCCGTCGACCAGGGTCGCGGCCGCCTTGTCCAAGTCGGCATCGGCGGCGACATAGGCGCCGTCTTTGCCGCCCAGTTCCAACTGGCAGCCTAACAAGCCGCGGGCGGCCTGCTGGTAGACCTGCCGGCCGCCTTCGACCGATCCGGTAAAGATCACGTGATCAACCTCACGCTCTTCCATCAACCGCCCCGCCTCACGGTGATCCATGACGCCGTGGGCCAAAAGGTCGCCGAAGGCTCTAGCGAAGTGCTCACCGACCGAGAGCGTCTGGGTGGCGTGCTTCAAGAGAACGGTATTGCCGGCCAAGAGCGAGGCCATGACTCCGTTGATGGTGATTAAGAGAGGGTAGTTCCAGGCGGAGATGATGAAGACCACACCCAGGGGCTCATGGAGGATGGCCCGATCGAATCCGGGCTTCTCGCCCACCGGTTCCGGGGCCAGTGTCGTCGGCGCAATCTCCGCGAGGTAACGGGCGCGCTCGAGGAGCCCGTCGATCTCACCTCGAGCCTGGTGGAGCGGGCGGCCCATTTCCTCGGTGATGCATCGGGCGACGTCCTCGCGGTGTTCTTCAAAATAGCCGAGGGCCTCGAGGAGGCACCGGGCTCGATCGGCGACCG
>JANQJH010000639.1 GCA_028281705.1 Verrucomicrobiales bacterium | reverse complement strand
CAGTATTTGATGTGAAACAGTATTTGATGTGATTGTGTAGGGTGCTGATGATGAAAGAGTTAACTTCGAAATCAGCCGCTAAAATGGTGAAAAGTTCGGGCTAGGGCATGAATCTCGTCCCTCGACACCTGACGCGTCGTAAGCGTGGCGCAGGCTGACAGAGAGAGCACGAAGACGAAGAGGAGGAAGCGCGTCATGTTTACCGAACCCTGGTTTCTTCGCAAGGCTGTCGAGAATCCGCGCCGCAACAAGTTCAATCCGGGCCATTCTCTCCGCGCGATCTCTTGATCGGCGGAGATCAACGGATGGTTCCCGATCCCTGAGCCAGAAGCTCCTCCGCTGTCTCCACCACCTCTTGCACCGTCACCGCACTCAACAAACCGCTCTTGTGTTCCACCACGGCGACGTGCGCATGCGGCGGGGCCCACACCGCCGAGGGTGTCGGCCCGAAGAGGACGACGCTGGGCACGCCCATCGCCGCCGCGAGATGCGAGATGCCGCTGTCGTGCCCCAGGTAGAGACGGCAGCGGACCAGGGCGGCACCGAGAACGTCCAGGGGAAGTCGGTTGGCGGGGGTTACGGGGAACTGAAAACGCTCCAGACCGTGAAAAAAGGCGGCCACCCGCTCTTCCTCGGCCTCACCCGTGGACACCAGAAAGCGGTACTCCGGATGGCGCTCGTGCAGACGATGCATCACATCCGTCCAGTGAGCCAGATCCCAATTCTTGTAGGGACTGCCGCTTCCCGGATGCAGGGCGATGATCTGGTCATACTCGCCTAACAAGACCTCGGCCTCCCGTCGAGCCTCGCCCCCAATCTCCAATTTGGGAGCCGAGCGTTCGCCGTCCAGGTAGAGGGCCAGGCTCTCCAAGGGCTTGGCCAATTGCTCCGCCGCCGGTGCTCCCCGGTCATCCACCTTGTGCGAACACTCGATCAAGGTATCGACACCGGCGCGCCTCAGATTGTCGCGGAAGTGGTGATCCGGATCGTAGAGGTAACTCACCACCACGCTGAATCCGGCGAAATAACGGCAGAGTTCCTCGTCGAGCTTGGCCCCGTTGGCGAAAAAGGAGGCCATGGCTCCATACTCGATCGACCTCGTGCGTCTGGCGTAACCGCCCGCCTGCGCCAAGGCAATGATCGGGGCGTAACCCATGATTTCCAGTTCCGCCTCCGGCAGGTCTTCGGCCAACAAGCGGATCGCCGGCAGCGTGAGGACGAAGTCGCCAATGGCGCCGCCGCGGATGACGAGAATCTTACCCATGCCTCTTCACCACTGATCGATCCGTTCCATTTCAGTCCAGTCGTTCAATCCCGCCAGACAGACAGGGCCGCGCACCAGGTGGCCACGATGAGCACGCCTAACATCACTCTCATTGAAGCGCTGAGGATCGGCGCTCCGATCCCGGGCCACAGCAGATGACTCAAGATCCCGAGAAGCGCCGCGAAACCTAAAGCCGCGAGTCCTCCGTACAGCACACGCCCGCGCCGCGGTTCTCCAGAGTGATCCAGAAACAAGATCAGGGGAATCGCCATGCCGAAGAACCCCACTCCCACCGCAGCGAGGGAGAGCGCATTGACCATGAGCCCGAGCCCCAGCACCAGCCCTCCGAGGACGACACCTCCTCCGGCGGCAACCGCCTTCACACGCTCGCGGGTCCGTAGCGCATGCCGGGCACTCCGGTCTCCCAACACGATGAGCGAGCCCACCGCGCCCGCCACATGGGTCCAAACGACGAAGAGAAGGTAGACGCCGATGAGCACAAGCGTCAGGGCGGGCAGTACCCCGGCCGTCGACCGGAAAGCGACCTGAGCCAGAATCAAGACTCCGAAAAAGAATCCCAGGCGCTGCCGCGGAGAGAGCCGCGTGACAAAGAAAGCGTAGCGCAGATAACCGCGATAGATGACGGACCGGGCCCGAAAGGCATCCAGCAGCCCATCACGCGCCGGTTCGAATTCGGGATCGAGACGCAAGGCCTCGAGAAAATGCTCCTCCGCCTTGGCGAACTCCTCTGCCTGCAACGCTGCCAGACCCGCCGCATGGTGGGTGTAGGGATCCTCCGGATCGCGATGCAGCATCCCGCCGATGTGCACCTGATTCTCCAACTGCTTCCCCTGGCAAAACAAGGCGTGCGCCAGCACGGTGGCCGCCATCTCCTCATCCGGATCGATGGCCAAGGCCATTTTCGCGGCCGTCTCCGCAGCAGCCCACGCCTGGGCCTTCATGTGTGCCTGGGCCAATACGGAATAACCCATGGCCGCCTCAGGCTCCAGCTCGATGGCGCGGTCGGCCGCTTCCAGGGCCGGCTTCACTTCGCCCCGATCCACCAGGACCAGGGCGCGAATCACATGACTATCAGGATCATTGGGCTCCAGCTCAATGGCGCGGTCGATCGTCAGCAGTGCCTGCTCGCTCTCCCGCTCCGACCTCAACTGACAGTAGGCTAAGAGCCTGAGCACCTGCGCATTGTCAGGATCCTGAGCGAGCGCCTCGCGATAGGCCGTCAAGGCATCGTCGTTACGCCCCAGACGCTGCAATTGACGCCCGCGCATGGCGTCGATCTCACCCGTGTTACCCTGCTGATCCTGCAGCCCTCTCATCGCCATTATTTTTTCACGCCCAAGAACCGGAGAACATCGTCATAGAATCCGCTTTGATTGGCATACATGGCGTAGTTCTTCGCGCTCTCAAACCAGGGCTTGGTCGATGGCGCCAAACCTTTGGCCACCTTGAGCAGACTCTTGGTCGTCATCGGCACCACCCTTCCCTTCTTCATCGCCTCCGCCAGTGCTTCCTCGGCCCCCTGATCAAAGACGGCCTTGAGATCGGCGCCGGAGAAATTCTTCGTCTTCTTCGCCAGCAAAGCCGCATCGAGATCGGCGATGGGTTTGTCCCTCGCCATGACCCTGATGATCGCCGCCCGGGCGGCCTCATCGGGCGGCGGGGCAAAGATGATGCGGTCAAAACGCCCCGGCCGGCGAAAGGCAGGGTCCATGTGCCACGGGGCATTGGTCGCGCCGATGACCAAGACGCCGTCGTTGTTTGCGTCCGTCCCATCCATCTCCGAGAGGAACTGGTTGATCAGGGTCCGGCCCGCGCTCTGCCGCATGTCCTTCCGGTCCGCAGCCAGGGCATCGACCTCGTCAAAGAAGAGCACCGACGGCGCGTGATCCCGGGCTAACTGAAAAATCTGATGCAGGTTCTTCTCACTATTGCCAATGTACATGTCCAAGACCTGGTGCAGGCCCAGAGCAAAGAAATTGGCGTCGATCTCGCCGGCGGCCGCCTTGCTGATCAAGGTCTTGCCGCATCCCGGAGGCCCGTAGAGCAAAACCCCTCCCCCGACGGATTTCCCGTAAACCTTGAAGAGCTCCTGATTCTGCATGGGATAGAGCACCTTCATGCGGATCTCTTCCTTCAGACCTTCCATCCCCCCCACATCCGAAAAATTCGCCTTGGGACGCTCGAAATCCTCGAGGGCATACCCACCGCTGCGGCCTAACAAATGGGGAAGCCCCCCCATGCCTTCGTCTTCGTCGTCGTCCTCGAAGAAAAAATCATCTTCGGGCTCGGATTGCAGCTCGGGATCTTCGTCCCGCCATTCTCCGGAAAAGAGGTAGCGCTGCTCGCCCGAACGCTCGTCGGACTTCTCCACCTTGTGGAGGCCCAATTGCTTCTCCAACGCCGGGTCTGCCACCTGCTTGCTCAGGGCGATGCCACGCTGGTAGAAGTCCGCCGCCAGCCCCGGGTTCCCCTCGCTCAAATAAAGCCGGCTGAGAAAAACGAAACCCGGCGCAAAATCGGGTTTCTCCTTGAGCAAAGCCTCCGCTCGAATCGCGGCCTCCGACGTTTTGCCCTCGAGGTAGAGGACGTGGGCCACCCCGAGCCGGGCATCGGGCGCTGCCGGCATCAGCCGCAGCATGCGTTCGTAGGCCTCCCGGGCCTCAGGGAGGGAAAACGCATCCAGGCACGACTGGGCATAGAGCTGCAGGAGAGGCACGTTCTCCGGAGACTCGGCGAGTGCACGACGCAGGGACTCCAAATCTGACATATCGGATGGTATAGACGCGACTCCCCGGCCTGAAAACTGAAATGTCCCCCAATTAGTGCCCCGATCGAGGGGGAATTCGCCGCCACACGGTGGCAATCAAACTGCCCAGTAGACAGTGATAAACCGCCGCAATCGCCCCGGGAACCGAGACGGCGGCATTGGAGGCAAAATGGCGTTGGGCCAACGCGACCGCCAAGCCGGAATTCTGCATTCCCACCTCGATCGACACCGTTCGACAAAACCTCTCGGATTGACGCAAGAGCCGGGCCACAACATAACCCAGGGCAAACCCAGCCAGATCAAAGAGCAGGATCACGAGCAGCAAGGTCTGCCAGTGGGTCTTCAGTTTCTCCAGGTTCAGCGCCACGATACAGGCCACAATCAGCGTGACCGCGAGAACCGAGACAAAGGGAGAAATCGTCTTCCCCACCGAGTCGATGAGGCTGGGAAAAAAGAAATTGAGCATCATCCCGCCGACCACGGGGAGCAGGACGATCAGGATCATGTCACCGATCATCTTCAAGAGGTCACCACCCACTGCGATGCCCCCCAGCCAGAAAGTCAGGACCGGCGTCATGACGACGGAAACCAAGGTCGACGTCATTGTCATGAGCACCGAGAGCGGTACATGCGCCCCGCTGAGGTAGGCGATGACGTTGGAGGCCGTCCCTCCGGGGCAGCACCCCACCAAGATCAAGCCCAGGGCAAAGGCGGGATCGAGCCGAAACAGCTTGGCGAAGAGAAACGCCAACGAAGGCATGATGACGAATTGTGCCGTCACGCCGATGAGGACGCTGACGGGCTGCTTGACCACCTCACCAAAATCCTGCCAACGCAAGGTCAGCCCCATCCCCAGCATCACGACCCCCAGAGCCAGCGGAATCCACGGCCGGAACCACGTGATCTGCTCGGGGGCGACAATGGCCCAGATGGAGCCGAGCACGACCCAGAGGGCGAATAGATTCGTCATGGTCCCGAATACCTTCCTCATTCCCTGCCCCTAGCCGACTCAAAGCCGCTTGTCGACACCCGCTTCGTTCTGCATCGTGCATTCCCATTTCCCGCCATGCCCGATACCGCTCCCATCAAAGCCCTCCGAGTCCATCCTCAAGACAACGTCATCGTCGCCCTGCGCGATCTCGCTCCGGGGGAGACCGTCACCGTCAACGGAACGGAGTACACCCCGAGCGAAGCCATCCCGGCAAAGCACAAGTTCACCGACGCCGACCTTCCCGCCGGCGGCACCGTCACGATGTACGGTCTCACTGTCGGCCGGGCAGAGTCACCCATCTCGCAGGGATCCCGGATCACGACGGCGAACGTCACGCATGCCGTCCATCCGGCAACGATCGGAAACGCGCCGCCCGTCTGGAGCCCTCCGGATGTCAGCCGCTGGACGAACACGACCTTCGATGGCTTCCACCGAGCCAACGGCACGGTCGGCACGGCCAATCACTGGATTGTCGTCCCATTGGTATTCTGCGAGAACCGCAACCTGATGCAGATGAAAGAGGCCCTTCTGGGCCCACTCGGGTTTGCCTCGGCGCCGGGCAGTTCCTACGCCGAGTACGTGCATCAACTGACCCGGGCCCACGCCTCGGGTGCGGACCTGCCGGAGATCGACCCCCACCCAGGGGAAGCCGGTTCTGCAGCCCACCGTCTCTTCCCCAACGTCAGCGGGGTGAAGTTTCTCGCACACAACATGGGCTGCGGCGGGACCAATCGCGACTGCGATTCCCTCGCCGGTCTACTGGCGGGCTACATCGCCCACCCCAACGTCGCCGGGGCCACCATACTCAGTCTCGGCTGCCAAAAAACGCAGATCGACCAGCTCCACGAGGAGATCCGGAAGCGCGATCCCGCCTTCTCCAAACCGATCCACTTTTTCGAACAGCAAAAGAGCCAGTCGGAAAGACAAATGATCGGGCGCGCGCTCAAAGCGACGTTCCAAGGCATTGCTCAGGCAAACCAGATCGAGCGCCGGCCGGCCCCGTTGAGCAAACTCGTTCTCGGCGTGGAATGCGGCGGCTCGGACGGTTTCTCTGGCATTTCCGCCAACCCTGTCATTGGCCTCATCTCCGATCGTCTGGCGGCATTGCAATCGAGTGTCATCCTCTCGGAATTTCCCGAACTTTGCGGCGCGGAGCAAAACCTCGTCGACCGTTGTGAGACGCCCGAACTCGGCCGGCGCTTTCTCGACATCATGGCCGCCTACCAATCCGCAGCCCAGCGGGTGGGCTCGGGCTTCGACCAGAATCCCTCCTACGGAAACATCGCCGACGGGCTCATCACCGACGCCATGAAATCCGCTGGCGCCGCCCGCAAAGGAGGTTCCTCCCCGGTTCGAGACGTCCACGACTACCCTGGCTGGGTCACCCGCTCCGGTCTCAATCTCGTCTGCTCCCCCGGCAACGACGTGGAATCGACCACCGCCATGGCCGGCGCCGGCGCCACCTTGATGGTCTTCTCCACCGGTCTGGGCACACCCACGGGCAATCCCGTGACGCCAGTCGTCAAGATTTCGAGCAACTCCACCATCGCGACGAAACTCTCCGACATCATTGACTTCGACACCGGCCCCGTGATCGCCGGGAGCGCCACTCTGGAAGATCTCGCGGACAGTCTCTTGCAGATGCTCATCGATACCGCCAGCGGCCGCTACCTCACCTGCGCCCAACGCCTGGGCCAAGACGATTTCATTCCCTGGAAACGCGGTGTGTCCCTTTGACGATTAGCTGAGGGACTGAAGTCCCTCCCACATTCCGGGAAAGTGGCAGGGGCTTTGGTTTCTTCGTAATTTCCGGGAGGAGATCCGTAGGGTTGGGGTGCTAACTAATGTAAAACAGGTACACCCACTTCACCCGAACGACCCGAAAACCCGTTCCTCCGTCACCACCACATCGACCGGTTCATCGTGCTCCTCCACCTCGATCTCTTCGACGATTTGACAGTCAAAGCAAACGCCGACGCGCCGTGCCCGAAACTCGGGATGGCCTAACAAGCGATCGTAGTAGCCTCCGCCTTTTCCCAGACGATGCCCTCTCGGCGTGAAGGCCATGCCGGGAACGAGAACGAGATCCACGGCGTCCAGGGAAACCAGTGGACAACGTTGGGGAAGTGGTTCTTCGATGCCATAGGCTCCCGGCGCCAGATCCTGATTCCAGTCGGTAACCTCACGAAGTTCCAAGAGAGATTCACGGCCCGCGACGACCCTCGGTAAGAGGTAGGAAAAATCCGGACAGCGCGAGACCAATTCCCGCAAATTTGCCTCCCGAGATAGAGCTGCATACAGTAGGACCACCCCCCGCGAAGACCATGAATGCAGCATCCCCTCCAGCCGGCGCACAATGCGATCCGACGCCGTCAGGCGTGAATTCGCGTCCATGGCACGAAGCGATCGACGCACTCCCTGGCGCTGTGTCCGCTTAATACTTGATATGTCACGATTTTTCATACAAGTTAGAATAAATCTCCAAGCAGGCTCACTCTCGTGGTCATCCCCTCTGAACCCACCCGACTGAACAAGCTCGTCCGCCAAGTCCGAGAAAAGGGGCGCTCTCTCCGTCAAGGTGGCCTCGATTCGAGAAACACCAACCAGATTGGACTCCTTCCCTCAGAAGGCTGGCGCCAGCGAAATTATCAATTTCTCCGAAATATCGTCATCCCGTCGATGTTCGCCCAGCGCGTGGGTAACGCCAGGTCATCCGGCATCGTCTTGGCCGAGAGTCTCGATCACGTCACCTGGATCGGTCATGCGACTTTCCTTGTGCAGCTCGGTGGCCGCAACATTCTCATCGACCCCAACTGGGCCATGTGGCACAGCATCATCAAACGCGTCCGCCGTCCTGGCTTGGTTTTGGACCAGCTCCCGGAGATCGACCTCATTCTCGTGACCCACGCCCATCACGATCATCTCCATTTGAAATCTCTGGAAAAGATCGCCCAGGGCCAGCCCATCCTGGTTCCAAGAGGAGTGGGTAAACTCGTCCAACGCTACCATGTCAATGCCATCGAAATGGATTGGTGGGACGACTATTCACTCGGAGATCTCCGGGTGACCTTCACCCCGGCCAGACACTGGGGCGCCCGTTATGTTCACGACGTCCATCGCGGTTTTGGTGGCTATGCGATTGAGAGTTCGGATCGAACCCTGTTCCACTGCGGAGATAGCGCGGCCTTCGAAGGCTTCGAGGAAATTGGGAAACAATTCGACATCGATCTAGCACTCATGCCTATCGGTGCCTACGAAGCACCGAGCGGTCGCGAAGTACACATGAATCCGGAGGAGGCGGTGAACGCCTTTGTCGCCCTGGGCGCCACCGGCATGGTGCCGATGCACTTTGGTTCCTTTCCCCTCGGGGGCGAACCCATGCACGAGCCGCTGGAGAGGCTCGTCTACCATGCGGGCGGCTTGGGGCTCTCCCACCGCATCCATGTCTTGCACGAAGGAAAACCGTTAGATTTCAGCCAAATCAGACGCCACGAGCAATTCATTCGATGACTGTCAGGACATGGATCCGAGCCTCGACTTGCCTTCTCTTGGCCATCACTGGGATGGCCGGGGCGGCAGACGAATACCGGTCCGCCCAGCCTGACGATCGCTGGCTCGACGAGCGGGATCTGACCATGCTCGCCCTCGAGCGGGAACGGATGGCCAACCATCTCGCGGCCTACGTGGCCAACACCCTCGTGCGGAGCAAGCGCCGTCAAACTGACCGCCACCTCTGGGCTCGGCGCCTTCTCGGACTCGCCCTCACCCTGCATCCGCAGAACCCGCGAGCCCTGCTCACCGATCGTGCCCTGGCCGGGCGACAGCCCCTCCCCGTGATGGAATCGGAGCATGCACCGGAACTCCTGGCCCAACTCCTTTACCAGCGGGCCAAACAACTGCGAGAGAGCAAGCCACTCGACCGGGCCATGGCGAACTACCTCATCGCCACCGCCGCCTTCATGCAGCCCTATTCCGAGGACGTGGTCTACGACCACGAGTGTCGCCGCCTCAAACATGGAGCCTTGAACTGGTCCCCCATTTCGGGTGAAGCTTCCCCGGACAAGCCGGCCAAATGAACACCCTCAGACATCGCCAAGAAAAGGGTTGCGATCCAGATCCAGCCCACTATGCTGGCAGCCCTGCAACGGCGAGCGCGGTTAGCTCAGGGGTAGAGCACCACCTTGACACGGTGGGGGTCACTGGTTCAAATCCAGTATCGCGCACCATTTACTATCAACGAGTTACGGAGATTTGAGGTCTCTGGCAGCGCTACGACCTCCACAGAAATTCCCTGGGAAAACGGCTCAGTTTCTCTAGTTTTGGGCCTAGCTCATGGGACGTACAGCCACTCTGAAACCATCCTATCTGAAGGGAGAATCTCTGTGGTATCTGTCCGTGCCGCCGGTCCTATCCCGCACCGGAAAACGTGCCCAGGAGTACTTTCCTTCAAAGGAGAAAGCCGAGGCAAAAGCCCGGGAACTTGGGAAGCCGCGCACCGCACCGAACCCGGCTGCCGCGAATCCCTCAGCTACAACATGGACCACTCAACCTTCAAAACCTACGAACAACATTACCGGAATGACCGGACAGTAGAGGAAGCCCAGCTCTACTGGGCCATCCTCCCGCCGGAATCCGATCTCGGCAAGAGTTGAGAACTACGCAACGAGGCTCTCATCACGCTCCAACGACTCCATCACTTCCAGCAAGTTCACTTTCCGAATGATCTGCTTTTTCCCGAGCTTGAACACCTTACCCCGGGCACGGACCAGTCGCTTCTCATCGTCTCTTGAGAAAACGTCAAAATCGCGGGCAAAGGTTTCGACTTCAACCAGTTCGAGAAGTTGGTCAACGGACTGCTCCCGCGTCATCATGGCAAGACGGTCTCGGATCGCGTCCACTTCACTCGCCAAGAGAGTGAACTTTTCAAGGGGTGATACACGATCTGTTCGTTCGCGGACGGTCATTTCTCGTCAGCTTGCCTTGGGTATCTTTTCTACCTCAGATTTCTAGCCCTGGCTTTGGGCGCAGCGGGCTTGCGGAGGCGGCAATCGAAATAGGACGTGTCGAAGACTGAGTGAATTCCGGGTCGTCATTTTCAGCTATTGATAGGGGATGGGTGTGATTCGAATGGGTGACTTGTGTATCTCAAATCATGGCGGGCAGACCACAATGTCATTCCAGATGCCACCAAGTCGCGTAACTGATTTTGTGGCTGAGACTCCGATCCCACGCCCAAAGGGCGCCGTAATGCTCCGTGCCCGTGCGAAAGCAGCAAGAAATGGAAACGTTGCCACGGCAAGGGGAAGTAAAACACGATCGCCTGGCATGTTGTTTGAGCGAACAAACAGTAGGCTCGCAGCGTGCCCACGTACGCCATCACCTACGCCCCCTCCCGCCGCCACTAGATCCTTCGGGGCCCAGGAATCCCGTCGAGTTCACCGCCTTGCAGCGTTGCACCGATAGGTCAAACAAGGCCCTGGCAGCCTCCTGCGCGATTCTGTCATACTTGCCTGAAATGGACATCTTCGACTGGAAAAAGCTTGCCACGATATCATGCGTCGGTTCATACCAAACAAAACAGGAATAACCCGAGATTCCGCCAAAGTGACCGAAGAACCAGGGGCTGCCCTCGCTACTAGCCCGGTTGAGAATTACGCCAAAGTCATTCCGCAAAACCGGATAGAATTCGACGGGCAAGATCTGCTCGTCCAGGAGCGGATTCGGCTCACCTCGTCGGATTCTCCAAACGGAATCGGTCAAGAAATCACTTTCGCGGAGAGCGGAACGGGCGAAAACAGCCAGGTCGGAAACCGTACTTACCAATCCGGCTTCTCCGCCCACAAGGGCAGTCGAATCCCGCGCATCGTACTGCCATAATCCAAAATCCGAGTAGCCATGGGCCAGTTCGCTGGTAGGAGATTCGTATCGCTCGTAATACGTGTGTTTTAGGCCGAGCGAATTCAGGACCCGTTCCCGAATTTCCACCGAATGGTGACGTCCGGACAGCTGGTCGATCAGGAATCCCGCGAGCAGGAAATTGGAATTGCAATAACGCCATTGACTTCCCGGGGAAAATGCGGCGGGCCGATCAAAGGCATATTCAACGGTCCGCAGGGGAGACCACGCTTCCTTCCTTTCAAAGATGTACCTCCTAACGTTGTAGCACAGGTTCTTGTCATAGTCGTAGATCCCGCTCTGATGACGCAGGAGATGCCGCACAGTGATTTGACCGCTATTGGTGATGTGATCTGCGATGCAGGGGGGCAAATGAACGACAATGAAATCGTCCAGGCTCAGGTCTCCTTCTGCAACTAGTTGTGCGATCACAACGCCGGTGAACATTTTGGTGACGCTTCCAATCCTGAAAGCGTGGTCGATTCGCATGGGGCTCCCGCGCTTGGCGTCAGCCACCCCAATCGCTTCCAGGAACTCTTCGTGCGGCGTCCGGACAAAGAGAATCGCCCCAGGAGCACCGTTTTCGTGAGCCCATCTGAGGATACTCTGGTAACTTTGCTGCTGTAGCGGGGGCATGGGTGTCAGCCGCGCGGCGCAACCAACGGAAAAGACGGCTATTAAGAAACTGCCGACCCATTGAATGGACTTCAAAAATGGAGTCTTGCAAGGCATTCAAATGAAACATTCCCGTGGAGAAAACCACACCAGTACGCGTCCCGCAAGAGCGATTGAATTCTACTTCCGGCTGAAAGCCAAGAACCACCTAGTGATCATGGCGAGCTGGGATCCAATGGCCACGGAGATGGCTTGGAGCGCCATTTCGAGTTCGTTGAGCGCCATACGGGATTCACTGCCGGTGACGAGTGAACGGAAATGCCGGCCGAGATTCCCTGGCTGGGCACGGTGCTTCTCCCGGGGTTCACGATGCTCGCGGGGTCGGATGCCTCGTGGTTGAGCGAGTTTGAGCAGGCCATGGCTCAAGGCGATCTAAGAGCATCATGTCCGCAGATGGACGCTGGCGTGTCGCCAGCGGACATAAGAACACCGATGGCCAATGAAGATCTACTCGTAAGAGATTGATAAGAGGCACTTTATGCTGAGGTTGCGGATGGCATGTGAATTGCTCGAGGTTGGCCACATCTCCTCATTTCAAAACGAATAGAAGCCCCCGGATCGTATGATGAAAGGAACGTTTACAGATTTACGTTGTGGATTTCGCATGCTCACTAGGCGGCCATTGATGAGTCTGGTCATCATAACCACGTTCGCTTTGGGCATCGGCGCAAATGGGGCGCTTGTTAGTTTACTGTATGCAATTTTCTTGAAGCCTCTTGCCTTCGGTGATCCTAACCAACTTGTTCAGCTAGCCCATGTCTACCCGGAATTCAATCTCCAGAGGGCTCCCATATCTCCCCGGCTCTACCGAGAGTATGAAGAACGAAACCGAGTTTTCGAGTCACTCTCTGCATCTGTGAGTTGGCAAGGTCATCTTTCTGATGATGGTGAAACCACGTCTATTCAAGGGGCTTTGGTTTCCGGTAATTTCTTCCGGACGCTGAAGATTAGCGCAGAGATCGGCCGGACCTTCGTAGATGAAGAGGACGTACCTGGGAATCATCGTGTCGTCGTGATTAGCCACAAACTCTGGCGCGAGCGATTTGCCCGATCACGATCTATTATTGGCGAGCCCATTCGGATCAATGGCGAATCGATGGAGATCCTTGGTGTGATGCCTCGTGGGTTCAAAATGACGCGCCAAAGCGATTTCTGGATACCGTTAGCCTTCACGCCTGAGCAGCGCCCGAGTCTGATGCCAGAGATGGAACCGCACGTTGAGTACCTCGAAGTCATTGGGCGGCTGAAGCCAGGGATCAATTTTACAGGCGCCCAATCTGCATTGGCTGCTCTAGGGGATGAACTTCGATCGAAATTTTTCAGTGAGGATAGTCGTTGGCGTATCAATGCGATTCCACTTCATGAAGCGCTGATAACAATGAGAGCAGAGTTCCGACCATCGATTATGTTGGTTGCCATTTCGACCGCGGTGGTGTTGATGGTCATCTTTGCCAATATTGCTGGTTTTCAATTGGCAAGATCCATCGAACGGTCAGGTGAATGGGCCATGCGTATCGCCCTGGGATCAGGCTACACAAGAATCGTTCGTCAATCATTGATAGAATCGGCCATGCTAGCAACTGTCGGCGGGATCTTTGGGCTACTTGTTGCTTCCTGGATCCGTCAGTTGGCTGTTTACCGGATCCCTCGAGAGTGGACAGAATCGCTACCTGGTTGGCAGCAACTGGCTCCTTTGGACAGTGTCACAGTGATGGCCATTATTGGATACACTGTTGTCATCAGCTGTTTACTCGGCCTCCTTCCGCTCCTTCGCATTGGAAGGCATCAATTGGCCAAGCAGATTGGATGTTGCCGGACGAAGAGCTCCGATCAGCTCTCAACGTGCTGGCACCGATGGATGGTCGTGAGTCAAGTGGCCCTGACGTTAGTGTTGATGTCGACGACAGCTCTCTTACTCAGGAGTTTTTTGTCCGCAATAAAATCAGATCCTGGATTTGATTCCGCCTCTGTGCTGACCGCGCAGCTCAATCTGCCAAAGTCTCGCTACGATTCTAAAGCGAAAGTGCGAGCATTTTATCAGGCAGTAGAAGACCGATTGATGGCACTGCCCGGGGTCACTGCTGGCGGACTAGCGACTGTGATTCCGTTGATAGGATCTGCTCCCACCACGTTGTTCTCAGTCCTCCATCGCCCACATGTAGCAGAATCTCGGCCACACGGAATGCTCAACCCTGTGAGTCCTGGATACCTAAAAGCAATGGGAATCCCCATCCTTCAGGGCAGGCCATTCCATCGCGCTGACGATAATACGACAACCCCGGTGGCCATTGTTGATGAAAAAATGGCTCAATTACTTTGGCCCCACGAGAGCCCGATAGGCAAGCAGGTGATGGTGTCGGGATTCGAAGACGGTGTTCAGCGCACAGTGATTGGAGTCGTGCGCCATATCAAGCAAACGGGACTCGACCGACCATCAAAGTTCCTCTGTTATGTGCCCCACAGTCAACTGTCGTTACCCACAAGTTCAATGTATATGGCTATGCGAGTAACGGAGAATCCCGCGGTCATTTCAAGAGATCTTCGACGAATCATCAGCGATATCGATCCGTATCAAAGTATCGCTCAGGTACACACCATGGACGACATTGCCAATAGATCACTCGGCACTCGGAGGCTCGTTCTCGTTCTCGTTCTCACATTCGCTGGAATCACCTTGGGGCTTGCGTTGTTGGGTATCGTCGGGATGATCTATCACACTGTGACCCAACGAACGCGGGAGCTTGGCATTCGGATGGCAATCGGCGCAACACGCACGTCTTTATTAACAAAGGTCATTTTTCAAGGAGTGCAGTGGGTGATTATCGGAATTCTGGTAGGCTTGGCAGGCGCACTTGCCGCGGCGCGCTCTTTAGCGGTTCATCTCTTTGGTATCCGGGCAATTGATCCGCAGACGCTTGCTACGGTATCGGCAGCCATACTGGTCAGCGCAATCATCGCTTGCTGCCCACCAGCACTTCGGATATTGCGAATTAATCCTAGCAACGCTTTACGGCATTATTAATCGGCGGCGGATTCTGTAAGAGATTGCCATGAGTTTCCGGGCTCTAGTTCTGTTGCTGGCACGAACGCTGTGAATCCGAAGTGAGCTACGGGACAGGCACCAACCATCACCCATGGGCCGTACGCTGGTGAGCCGGCGGAGGTTGATCACATCGTGCGGTGACCGTGGCACCGGAGTTCGCCAACTAGATCGGGAATTTCGAGTTCATGCCGCGGACGCTGAACAGGAGGAAGTCAGACAAGATGTGGGAGCGGCAGAGGACGCATCTGAGGAGGTTGAGGGAGGCCTCGCGAGTTCCGAGCTCGCGCCGAGCCAGCAACTTTCCTTAGTCCTCGTGTCAATTCGGGAGAAATGGCGATTGCTAAAGTGGGAACGCAATTCTGATCACCACCCTTAATGACTGATGATCAAATAGTTACGAGCGGAGATGGCCTTGGGGGTCACCATAAGAACGACAGTCAATAGGAACTGTTTCCCATCACGGAAAGTGGAAGTCGACCAAATCTTCCGCCTCGTGAAATCCTATGGATCACGAGGCCTAACTTTGGAATCGCTGGAGAGCCGTAGACCGGCCAGGCCCCGCTTCTCGCTTTTTCGACTGATCTAATAATCCAATCGCAATCCTTGGCATAAAGTGACGCCGAATCAACGAATCGAGGCGGGTGGCGAACCCTGGCTCGCCTGGGGATCAGGCCTAACTCCGATCTTGTTGATCGCATAGGACACCGCGCCCTGTGTCCGCTTGAATGCGCTTCCGATTACGGCATGCTCATAGCCCTCGTTACGCGCCACTTGCATCGCTTCCGCGCGTGCTTGAACCACTGGATCAGAGCGTTTTCGGCCTAGAAGGTCGACAACTGAAATACCGTGAGCTCTGGCGACATATTCGGCAATCTGAAGCACGCGTCCAATCTGAGCCTTCCCTTGAACACTCAGTCTTTCCGCGGTCCATCCCTTCCAGTTTACGCCGCGCGTAGCGGAATGATAGAGACCACGCTCAGCCCGGCAGCTCATGTGCCCAGAACCATTTAGAGTCCAGACGGTGGAGCCCTCCGGGAATAGACTCTCATGCCTTCGAACCAACTCTCTCAGACTACATCCTGATCAACCCCCGCTCTCGGGCAGCCAGGCCAGAAGTTCGTCCGGATTGCGTGAAGCCATTCGTAGGCGATTTGAAGTAACCCTTCCTCTCGCAGCGCGCTGTCCTTGATTTACTGTGCCCTTATTGGGGAAATGTGGGGCGCCGCCCATTGGGAATAGGACGGCGCCCCTTTGTACCTGAGAGTCGTGGACTTCCTGTCTTAGAGCAATTCCAGGAGGCTCTTGTAGAGTTCGAGTTCTGCCTTGACGTGGTCTTTGGCCTGACCGTCGACCATCCAGTCTTTGGGCCGGTGCTCACCGTCCACGCGCCTGAGGGCGCTATTGATCATATAGCACGCCGCGTTGTAGTGGCCCCTCCTAACTTTCTTGCAGGCGCACCGCACTTTCGAAGCCAGTTGGTGGCGTTTGATGTGCTTGGACCACCAATTCCACCAACCCCAACCGTGATGGTTGCCCTTGAACTCGCTCAATGGGTAGCCGCGGATGGTGCCTTCCAAACTGCAAAGCCCCTGCTGGATGAAGTCGCTCGGGACGCCGGGTTCAGTCGGCGTCGGATCGGCTCCATCGAGGACACCATCGTCGTCGGTGTCCGCATCGAGCGGGTTGCTGCCCTGATCGGCTTCATCTCCATCATTGGCGCCGTCGTCATCACTGTCGGCATCGAGCGGATCGGTTTCCAAGGCCTCTTCGTTACCATCGGTCAACCCGTCGTCGTCGCTGTCGGCGTCGAGCGGATCGGTGCCATTGGTGACCTCAGTGCCGTCATTGACGCCGTCGTCATCGGTGTCCGCCACCAGCGGATCGGTGCCGGCGGTACCTTCGTCAGTGTCGCTGAGACCGTCGTTGTCGTCATCCGTATCAGCATTGTCTCCCACACCGTCGCCGTCGTTATCCGAAGACTCGGCGGGATCGAATGGAAACGCATCATCTCCATCGGCCACCCCGTCATTGTCATCATCGGTATCGGCGTTGTCGCCAACTCCATCCCCATCGTTATCCGAGGATTCGCCGGGATCATTCGGGAAGGCATCGTCAAGATCATCGACTCCATCGTTGTCAGTGTCGGCACTCAGCGGGTTGGTCCCGTTGGTGCTTTCGTCGCTGTCGCTGATGCCGTCCCCATCACTGTCGCTGTTGGGATCAAGCGGATCAGCGTCGTCCACGTCGGCCACACCGTCATTGTCGTCGTCGGTGTCGGCATTGTCGCCGAGGCCGTCGCCGTCGTTGTCCGAGGATTCATTTGGATCGAACGGAAAGGCGTCGTCTCCGTCGAGCACACCGTCGTTGTCGTCGTCGAGGTCAGCATTGTTGCCAAGGCCATCGCCGTCGGTATCGGTCGTTTCGCTGGGATCCAAGGGGAAGGCGTCGTCCACGTCGGCGATGCCGTCATTGTCGTCATCCGTGTCAGCATTGTCGCCGAGGCCGTCGCCGTCGTTGTCCGAAGATTCGCTGGGATCCAGGGGGAAAGCATCGGAGCCGTCCACGACGCCGTCGTTGTCGTCGGTGTCCGCGTTATCACCAATTCCGTCGCCGTCGTTGTCGTTCGACTCGCCGGGGTCGAGTGGGAAGGCATCGGAGCCGTCCGCGACGCCGTCGTTGTCATCATCAGTGTCGGCATTGTTGCCAATCCCATCGAGGTCGGTGTCGGTGGTTTCATTCGGATCAAAGGGGAAGGCGTCGTCGACATCGGCCACGCCATCATTGTCATCGTCGGTATCGGCATTGTCACCCGTACCGTCGCTGTCGTTGTCGTTGGACTCGCTGGGATCCAAGGGGAAGGCGTCGTCGACATCGGCCACGCCATCATTGTCGTCGTCGGTGTCGGCATTGTCGCCGGTGCCATCGCCATCCGTGTCTGTGGTTTCGCCCGAGTTGTTCGGGAAGGCATCCACACCATCGTTGACCCCATCACCATCGGTGTCGGGATTGAGCGGATCAGTGCCGCCGGTGGTTTCGGCGAGATCGGAGATTCCGTCACCATCGCTGTCACTGTTCGGGTCGTTGGGATCTACGTCTTGCCCATTGGGCACGCCGTCGAGATCGTCGTCATCGAGGCTATCATCTCCGGAGCCGACGAGCGGGAGGTCGAAAGATGCCTCGTCGTCGTCATTGCTGTTGATGGTTAGCGTAGCGCCCCGCGCTCCGCCGTCGCCAGGAGCGAACTCGACCTGGAAGGTGGCGCTCACACCAGCCGCAATGGTAGCCGGCGCATTCTGCACCGTGTAGTCGCCTGCGTGGGTACCGCTCAGATCGATCGAGCTGATGGTCAAGTCGGCATTTCCCGCGTTGCGGATGGTGATGTCACGAGAAACATTCGAGCCGGTGACGACGACTCCGAAATCGACCGGCGCAGCTTGTCCGTCGGTGAGTTCCGGATCGGTCGTGCCAGGGCCGTCGTAGACTTGGATCTCGGGTGCGGTAGAAGCGCTGGTGACTCCCGCGAGCTTGAAGTTCATGGCGAAGTTACCACCGAATGGCTCAGCAAAAGTGCCTCCGGGACCCGCACCATGCCCTGTTGCCCGATACTCAGAACCTCCTACACTCGAAGCACTGGCTCCATCTCCCCAGGTTGAATTGGTATCATTGTAGAACCAGTACGCAGTTCCGGGTAGCAGGGCAACAGAGGTATTGAAAGTCCATTTATTGCCAACCGGATTGATCGCACTCGCGATGAATCCGGGCACGCTCGAAGATAATCCAGCCGGCGTTCCAACGTATTCTTGACTGAGCAGGTAGAGAGTTCCATCTGCGGTTCCGAGGCCACCCTGAGTGAAAATTTCAAACTCAATGGAGTGAGCACCCGTTCCGGCGGGCATCGTGATTTTTTGACCAAAGGTCCCGGTCAATGGCGTGGCGGCAAAGCCAGTATCGAAGATACAGGAAACCGGTTCGGCGTTCGCTATCGCAGCGCCCATGGTGAAGCTAACACCGTCGAGCGTTTGATCCCAATTCGCGGTAGTAAAAGAGGAACCTCCCGGGGCTTGTACTCGGAACGCGCCAAGCGAGATGTAATGCGGCGGCGCTCCATCTCCACGAACCACATTTCCCGGTTCGAGGATGAGATCCCCGTCGACGATGGTAACGGTCCAGTCATCAGGGAAATCAATGGTGTGCCATTGGCGCATCGAGCCGGCACCGGTCGCGGGCGAGCCTATGATGAACATCAGCGACTCAACTGGAGACGAGAACTCCACAGATTCGGCCCCGGGGCCACTCACCGCCGCAACGTCAGATGTTACGCCGGACCCCCAATCAATGGCATCATAGCGTACATTGGCATTGCTCCATGAGCGCTGCCCAATTCCGCTCAAGTTGACGGTATTGTAAGTGACGATGATCGAGTTATCCTCAGTCAGGAAGCCGTCGGCCTGGGATGTACCATTGGCGGTCCAGTCGATCGTCGAGTAGCTCAAACCGTCGTACATAAACTCTGTGGCCTTCGTGGTTGAAAGGACGCCAAATAGCGCCAAGCCTGCGAGCCAGGAGGCGAAGCGCAGTGAGAGCGGAATCCTTCCGGTGGACAACCAATGCCCTCCAGCCGAGTGGGATTCTTTACGTAGAGGTATTATTCGTTTGTTCATTTATTGTATGGTTCAGTCATTGTGAGTCAGCGGTCTTCGAGATTCGGCTGGCGCCATGATTCGCAACCGGACGGGATTGGAATCGGAATCGAGAGCTCAGCAAAAGGTCGACCTCTTGAAGCGCGAGATTGGCCCTTGAATTGAGCCTTGTGGGAACTGATTGGCTCTCTTCCAAAGTGGGCCTCCCGATAGGCTGCGAGAACAACGCTGTGCCTAACGTTCCTGAAATGCGAGTCTGAGAGAAATGAGCTGAAGAGGGCAAAGTCGAGAGCGTTTGCCTGTATCTACAACACCAACTCAGAACGGATTCTTGGAGTCATACTTTTTTCCGCATTTTCTGCAATCCTCCAAAATCTGTTGGAGCTTGAACCCGCAAACACGGAGTGCCATCAGCGATCGATGAACGAGCTCCTTTTTTGGAAGTTATGGAAACTCTTGAACGAACCTCAGTTTCCTGATTCATTCTGAGGTCATGGATCGATCCGGAGAGAGTTCGCGATCTTGTACCTCCTCGTCCAAGAGCCCTCTTCATCTGCCCCCGCTAACAACGTCTTCGAGACACTTGACACGGCGGGGGCCCAAGGTTCAACTCCTGTATCGCGCACCATTTCTGCAACCCGAGGGAGGATCTAGACGATGAAGCGTAGCCCTGCGGAGTTCGCCTCGCTCGTCAGGCTGCTCGATGATGAATCCGAGCCCGTGCGCAGTGCAGTGGCCAAACGTCTTCTGGACTACGAGGACGAACTTCCAGACTTCATTTCCCAGCTCGATCCCCTTCCCGCCACCGATATTTTCGCTCTGATGAATCGCCTCATCCGCGAGGCGAAGTGCGAGACGTTGGTCGATCACTGGGAAGACGCCCTCACGGAAACGGAACCCTTGCGGCGTCTCGAAGAAGCGCTTGGCCTCCTCTCGGACTACTTGGATCGAAGCCGATTGCGCTCCGGCCGGCTCCAACAAGAACTGGATGATCTGGCGAACGAGATCCGCCCCCTGGCGACCACGGCGCTCGCCTTGGTTGATATCCTCTTCACCCAGGGCCGGTTCACCGGCAATCGCATCGATTACTACGCGCCGGAGAACAGCAGCCTACTCTCAGTCGTCCAGGGCGGCGAAGGCAATCCCATTAGCCTCTCCTGTCTTCTCATTCTCCTCGGCCGGCGACTGGGCTACCAGATCGGCGGGTGCAACTATCCCGGTCATTTCCTCGCCTTGATTCCCCGAGGCGAGAGTCCCGTTCTGGTCGATTGCTTCAACGGAGGTCAGCTCGTCACCGCGGAGGACCTCATCGACTCCACGGTAAACGAGTCGACCGACCTGCGTGAAACCCTCCTCAGGGAGGCTTCCCCAGAGGCCATTCTACTCCGCGTCCTGCGCAATCTGGAGCGCGCCTTTCACCAGTCTAACGATGAAGCGGAGCGCGCCGTCTTCGAGGACCTCATCGAGCGCATGCTTATTTCGGGGACCGTTTAGGCGGGCGCGAGATTTCGCAGAATCAGCTTCAGAATCTCCGGGGTTCCCTCTTAGATTCCTATCCTCGAGATCCAAGAGTTCTCCTCAACGAGGACGACAACGCCCAATCATGCATCTGATGAAGAAGCTCGTTTCCCGGCGCACCGCGACGTTCGCCATCGGTGCCGCCCTTCTCGGAATCGCCCACGCCGCCGATTCCCCGAGTTCGTTCTCGCCCGCTCAACGTGAGTTCTTCGAGACCCGGATTCGTCCCGTCCTGGCCCAGGACTGCTACGAATGCCATGCCTCGGTCCCAGGCGGAAAACGTAAGGGCGGACTCGCAGTCGATCATCGCCGGGCCCTCATGAAGGGAGGAGACTCCGGCCCGGTCATCATTCCGGGCGATCCCCAATCGAGCCTCCTGATGCGGGCCATCCGCCACTCGGACGAGGACCTCAAAATGCCCAAATCCGGCGCCAAACTTGAGGATCGGGTCCTGGCAGACTTTGAGGAATGGATCTCGATGGGAGCTCCCGATCCCAGGGAGGCCCCACCGAGCGCCGAGGTGCTCGCGCAGGACACCGATTGGGAAGCCGTCATGGAACGCCGAAAGCGCTGGTGGAGCTTCCGCCCTCTCGGGGAAACGGCATTGGGTGATCTGCCCGAAGACGAACACGCCCATCCCGTCGATCGCTTCATTCGGGCCCGGCTCGACCCAGCCAAGCTCGAACCGGCCGGTCCTGCGGACCCTCACACGCTTCTCAGAAGGCTGAGTTTTGTCTTGCGCGGCCTCCCACCCACGCCAGAGGAGATCGAGCAGTTCACCAGAGATCCCTCGCAAATGGCCTACACCTCCCTGGTGAACCAGTTTCTCGATTCTCCCCAGTTTGGCGAGCGCTGGGCGCGCCACTGGATGGATTGGATCCGCTACGCCGATTCTCACGGCAGTGAAGGAGATCCCGCCATTCCCTACGCCTGGCGATTTCGCGACTACCTCATCCGGGCGCTGAACAGCGACGTTTCCTACGATCAACTTGTGCGAGAACACCTCGCGGGCGATCTGATGGAGTCTCCAAGAATCAATCGCGACCTGGGCCTCAACGAATCCGCTATCGGGCCGGCCCACCTCCGCATGGTGTTCCACGGATTTGCCCCAACGGACGCGCTCGATGAACAGGTGCGCTTCACCGACGATCAGATCAACGTGGTGTCCAAGGCCTTCCTCGGTCTCACCGTCTCCTGCGCACGCTGTCACGATCACAAGTTCGATCCCATCAGCCAACGGGACTTCTACGGCTGGTACGGCATCTTCGCATCCTGCCCGCCGGCCTCCATCGCCGTCGACGCCCCGTCAGAGGAATCGAAGGCCACACGCACGTCGATGACGGCTCTCAAGTCGGAGATTCAGGCGGGCCTCATCGAGGCGTGGATGGAGGGGCTCCCAGAGCTTGAAGAGCGCTTGGCGGAGGGAGGCGACCTGGACGAGGCGGTTGCCCAAGCGAAGGATCTCCGTGATCTCCTCCACCCGCTCTGGGTCGCGCGCGAGGGCGGCAATGTGGAGAAAACCATCGACTCCTGGCGAGCAAGCAATCGCCAAACCAACAACGAAAATTCCGTTATTAAACAATGGAACTTTAAGCACACCAAAGACTTGAAGGACTGGAGAGCGGACGGAAATACGGCCTCTCAGACCAGCCGGAGCGGCGTCTTCGCCATCGCTCCCGAAGGCGAAGACGTTCTCACGGGAATCTACCCCGCAGGGGTCTATTCCCATCTCATCAGCGAGAAGGATCGAGCCGTCCTTCTCTCGCCCCGGTTCGAGCTCGCCGGCGAATACGATCTCTGGATGGAATTGGCGGGAGATGGCGGCGCCTTCATGCGCTACGCCGTGCAAAACTACCCGCGCAACGGAACGGTCTATCCCGTCGGACGTCTCAATGACGGCCATTGGCGATGGCAGCGCTACGGCCTCGACTACTGGAAGGGCGATTTCATCCACGTCGAACTCACCACCGCAGCCGACCAGCCCGTTCTCGCCGATACTGGCGCTGATCGCTCCTGGATTGGTGTTCGGCGCGTCGTCATCACCAAGAAGGGACAATCGCCTCCAAGGAATGAGCACGCCTTTGCTCTACCTCTCACAGAAGCATACACGCCGGACCTTTCTCTGAACAAAGCCTATCAATCAGCACTGAACGCTTGCCTGACGTCCTGGCAGAACAACATCCTCACGGATTCTCAAGCACTCTTCCTCGGCAAAGCCCTCCGCGCAGGACTCCTGCCCAACACGCTGGATGAGCTGCCATCGGTGATCCAATCACGAGTGGCAACGTATCGAGAGAAAGAGCGCAGTTTGCCGATACCCACTCGAGCTCCCGGCGTCTTGGAAAAAGATGCCTACGACCAACCGCTTTTTCACCGAGGCAACCACAAAGACGCAGGAGAGCCCGTTCCCCGCCATTTTCTCGATGCGCTGGACGGGCGCCCCTATCAGACACCCCTGAGCGGACGCCAGGCTCTCGCCCAGGATTTCTTTCGGGCCGACAATCCCCTATCGCGACGCGTCATCGTCAACCGGATCTGGCATCACGTCTTCGGCGAAGGTCTGGTGAGAACTCCCGACAATCTCGGGCGGCTCGGCGAGAAGCCTTCCCATCCCCGGCTGCTGGACCATCTGGCGATCCGGTTTGAGGAGACGGGTTATTCGATCAAAGAACTGATCCGCTATCTCGTCACCTCGTCCACATGGAAGGCGGCGAGCACGCCTTCCGACCTCGCGGCAGCGATCGATCCCGACAACCGCCTGCTCAGTCACGCACCGGTGCGACGACTCGAGGCGGAGGCCATCCGCGATACGCTGCTCGCCGTCGCCGGCGAACTGGACCGTGAAACCATGCACGGCCCTCCTGTTCGCGGGGACTCACCGCGACGGAGTGTCTATCTCCGGGTGAAGCGCAACGATCTCGATCCCTTTCTCAGCACCTTCGATGCCCCCGTTCCCGCAAGCACCAAGGGGAGGCGGGACGTGACCAACGTCCCCAGCCAATCCCTCACCTTGCTCAACGACGCCTTTGTCATCCGCATGGCGAATGATTGGGCTGAGGCGCTCGAATCAGTGCCGGAGAGGGACCGCATCCCCACGATGTTTCTCCAGGGCTTGGGACGTCTCCCATCCGCAGAGGAAACGAGGGCCGCCAGGCAATTTCTCGACCACTCGCTGGAAGAAGCGCGCGTACTGGAGAACCGGCAGCGATCCCTCTCCGAGCGGGAGTCTCAACTCACCAGCGAGCTGGCCAAGCTGACCGAAACGGTCAAGAACCGCGTGCTGGCCAAACGAGGCCAGACCAGCCCGGCCGCCGCAGACC
Organism: Verrucomicrobiales bacterium; assembly: GCA_028281705.1. Lineage (GTDB taxonomy): Bacteria > Verrucomicrobiota > Verrucomicrobiia > Verrucomicrobiales > DEV007 > JAACDM01. The sequence goes on along the minus strand of JANQJH010000639.1, from coordinate 3,883 downwards.
GAGCCGCCGCAAGCCTTCCCCAGCCCATCGCCTCCTGGAACTTTGACGGCGATTTGCAGGATGCGGCGGGCACACTCCACGGGAAGGCGCACGGCAGTGCCCACGTGGCGGGCGGCCATCTCGTCCTCAACGGAAAAGCGGGAAACTACGTCTCCACGCCACCGCTCGATCGCCCGTTGCGGGAGAAAACCCTGGAAGCCTGGGTCAAACTGGACAACCTCAGGCAGCAAGGTGGCGGTGTCCTCAGTGTGCAGGATCTCAAGGGGATCACGTTCGACGCCATCGTTTTCGGCGAGCAGAAACGGGGACACTGGATGGCAGGGAGCGACGGTTTCCGGCGAACCGAGTCCTTTGAAGGCGGACCCGAAAACCAGGCCGTGGAACAGTTCGTGCACATTGCGATCGTCTACGCCGCTGATGGCAGCATCACGGGCTACCGGCAGGGAAAACGCTATGGCAAATCCTATCAAAGCCGCGGACCCGTCCCCTTCGGCAAGGGATCCGCTCAAGTCCTCTTCGGCAATCGCCATGGCGAGCCCACCGGCAATCACATGCTCGGAGGACGCATCGATAAGGCGGCGCTCTACGACCGCGCACTCACGGAGGAAGACATCGCCGCCTCGGCATCGGGAGATCCGAATCACGTTTCCCGCGCCCAGCAAGTGGCGGCCATGAGCGGAGTCGAGCGCGCGCGGGAAACGTCCCTCAAGGAAGAAATCAGCGCCCTCCAATCCGAACTCAAGGCCCTCGATTCCGATCGCGCCGGCCCGACCGGATGGGCCGATCTGGCACACGCCCTGTTCAATCTCAAAGAGTTCCTCTACATCCGCTAACCCCACCGCACACACCATGAAGTCGTCACCAGTCCTGTCCCGCCGTCAGATGCTGGCCCAGAGTTCCACGGGGTTTGGTCTCATGGCCCTCTCAGGCTTGCTCCAGGCGGAGCAACGGAAGAGCCGGCACCCGTTGGCCCACAGCGCCCCCAAGGCGAAGAATGTGATCTTCTGCTTCATGTCGGGAGGTGTCTCCCACCTGGATTCGTTCGATCCCAAGCCAATGCTGGATCGCTATGGGGGGCAACCCATGCCCGTGAAGGTCGAGAGAACGCAATTCAATAATAACGGAAATATCTTTCCTAGTCCGTTCACCTTCAAAGAGTTCGGACAGAGCGGCCTCCCGGTGAGCTCCATGTTTCCCAAGCTCGGCGAATGGTGCGCCGACGATCTGGCCGTGATCCGCTCGATGATCTCTGCCGTCAACGAGCACGCCCAGGGAAATTTCGTCATGCACACGGGATTTCCCTTCATTGGACACCCCAGCGCAGGCGCCTGGATCAATTACGGCCTCGGCACGGCGAACCGCGATGTCCCCGGCTACGTCGTCCTGCAAAGCGGTGGCTCCATCGTACCCCACGGAGGGGTCGGCCTCTTCAGCAGTGGGTTCCTCCCCGCCCAGCACCAGGCCTCCATGATCCAGTGCGACGATCCAGAGCCTGTGGCCAACATCAAGCCCCGGGAACGGGACCAGGCCCAGAAGCGCCGTCTCAGCTTCATTCGGGAACTCGACCAACAGTTTCGCCAGCGGACTCGAGAGAACGCCCAGATCGAAGCTGCGGTGCGCAATTACGAGACCGCCTATCGTATGCAGGCCGCCGTCCCGGAACTGGTCGATCTCTCCGAAGAATCCGAAGCCACCAAGGCCATGTACGGGCTCAATGACTCCCACCGGCAGAAAGCCGCCTACGGCAGACAGTGCCTCCTGGCTCGCCGGCTCATCGAACGCGGGGTTCGCTTCGTCGAACTCAGCTGCCTCACGGAGAACATCGGGGCGGGCGGCGCAGCCAACCCATGGGATCAGCACGGCGACCTCGAGCGCGGGCATCGCGCCATGGGCGACCAAGTGGATCAGCCCATCGCCGCCCTCATCGTCGACCTCAAGCAGCGCGGCCTGCTGGACGAAACCATCGTCGTCTGGGCTGGGGAATTCGGCCGAACGCCATTCTCGCAAGGAAGCAACGGACGGGATCACAACCCCTTCGGCTTCTCCGTCTGGTTGGCCGGCGGCGGTTTTCGCGGAGGCTGCGTCTACGGCGCCACGGATGATTTCGGCTACCACGTGACCGAGAAACCCACCACCGTCTACGATCTCTGGGCCACCGTTCTCCATCAGTTGGGCCTCGATCACGAGGAACTGACCTACCTCTACGCAGGCCGCAACGTCCGGCTCACCGACGTCCACGGAAACATCCTTCACGACATCTTATCCTGAGCCACAAATCACTTGTTACCAACGGATAATCAATTGATTTAACGCGGTTTTCATAAAAATAGCCAGCTCTTCTTTCCACGCTCAGGCCCGCCAAAGCTCGACTCCTCGAAGCCACCGACACGTGACACCATCCCCTTGGCGTCGTCGCCCTGTGAGTCGTTTGCCCCAGTGATTCCCAACGTTTTTTTTGCGTCTTGAGCCGCTCATGCTAGAGAGTGGCAAGACCTCATCCATGGCCACCCCCTCTACTGCAGCATCCGCAAGGTATCTCGCCGCCTTCCGCTGGATGCTCCTCGCACGAGCCTTGGAAGATCGCATTGCCGGCCTCTATCGAGCCGGCGGAAAGATCGTCGGTGGGGTGTATCTCGGGCGAGGCCAAGAAGCCTTCAGTGCAGCCCTGGGCACCGCCCTCTCGAAAGATCGGGGCGACGTCTTCGGCGGTCTCATCCGGGACATGGCGGGCCGCCTGGCCTTCGGCGAACCTCTCCTTGATCCCGTTCGCACCTACCTTGGATCCGCCAAGGGACCAATGCGCGGCCGCGACGGCAACATCCATCGTGGGCGGCCCAGCGAAGGGATGCCCGCGATGATCAGCCACCTGGGAAGCCTCGTCTCCGTCGTCTGCGGCATGCTCATGGCGAGACGGTTTCGCCAGGCGCCTCCCTGCGTCGGAGCGACCTGTGTCGGCGACGGGGCCACCTCAACCGGATCCTTTCATGAGGCGCTGAATCTGGCCGCGGTGGAAGGCTTGCCCCTGGTGGTCGGCGTGGCCAACAACCAGTACGCCTACTCCACCCCCACCGAACGCCAGTATGCCTGTGAGGATTTGGTCGACCGGGCCGCCGGCTATGGCGTTGCCGGTCATTCGGTCGATGGAACCGATCTCGGCGCCTGCATCGAGGTCTTCGACCGCGCGGTGAAGGCCGCCTTGGAGACCCAGAAACCCCAAATGGTCGTGGGAAAGATGCTCCGGTTGTCCGGCCACGGCGAGCACGACGATGCCTGGTATGTGGATCGCTCGCTCCAGCAAGAAGCCTCCGGGCGGGATCCTCTGGATGTTTCCCGATCGCACGTTGTGGACTCGGCACTGGCCACCGAGGCAGAGGTGACCCAGTGGCAGGAGGAAACCTCGCAAGAGGTGTCTGAGGCCATCGCCCAGGTGCAAAATGAACAGGCTCCCAGTGCAATCGAGGAAACTTGGGATGCGCTCGCGACAAGGCGCCTCGTGGAGGGGCGCGCCCTATGAGCACCACCTACCTGAGTGCCATTCGTGAAGCTCAAGCCAAGGCGCTACGAGAAGATTCCTCCGTCTTCATCTACGGCCAAGACGTCGCGACCTTCGGCGGCGCGTTCAAGGCGACCAAGGGCCTGATCGATGAGTTTCCCGGACGCGTCCTGGACGCGCCCATCAGTGAAGATGCCATGGTCGGTCTCGCCATTGGAGCTGCCATCGAAGGGATGCGCCCCATCGTGGAAATGCAGTTCGCCGATTTTTCCTCGGTCGGCTTCAACCAGATCATCAATCAGGCGGGAACGCACTTCTGGCGCACCGGAGTCCCCTGCCCCATCACCCTGCGCCTTCCATCCGGCGGGACGGCCGGGAGCGGCCCCTTCC
>JANQJH010000634.1 GCA_028281705.1 Verrucomicrobiales bacterium | reverse complement strand
GCCCGGTGACCACCATGCCGGCATTGTTCACCAGGGCATCGAGCTTCCCCAAGCCTCCACCGCCGCCGCCACCGTCGGCGGGGCCGCCTCCGACTCTGACAAATCATCGATATGTAAAGCGCAATGCTCCTCGCCACCCAATTCCCGGCAAACGACTTCCCCCGCCTCCCGCTCAAGTCCGTGAACCACCACCCGCGCCCCCTCGGCCACGGCACGCCGCGCAATGGCCTTGCCGATACCCATGGTGCTCCCCGTGACGATGACCGCCTTGTCTTTCAGTTTCATAAATAAGATCCGGTTAGGCACTCGGAATGAGAACCGATTTCACCACCTCCCCGTGGTGCATCTTGGAAAAGGCCGTCTCCCACTCCCCCAGCGACCACTGGCCGCCGATGATGGGATCGACATCCAATTGTCCCGAAGCCAACAAGGCCAGGACGCGCTCCCAGATGGGCCAGTAATGGCTGAAGCTTCCCTGGAGAGTGACGTTCTTCTGCACCAGGGGATCGATATTGAAATCCAGCGGCTTGGGTCCCCAGCCGACCTTGGTGATCCACCCCGCCGGGCGTACCGCATCGATGGCCACCTTGAGCGTCGGAGAAACCCCCGCGGCATCGATGACAACGTCGGCCCCCAGACCATCGCGCTCCAGCGCCCAGGGCAGGGCATCGCCAATGATGGTCTCGCATCCATAGGTCCGGGCGATTTCCAAGCGCCCCGCGTCCTGTGGAAGTCCCGCGATGGCCACCTCCGCGCCGGCCTGACGAGCCATGGCGGCACAGAGGATGCCGATGGTCCCGGGACCGAGCACGAGCACGCGATCGCCAGGCTCAATGCGGGTGTTCTTGATCGTGGCGTTGTAGGCCACGCAACAGGGCTCCGTCAGCGCCGCCTTCTCCAGGGCCAGTCCTTCAGGGACGGCGTGGAGACACCGCGCCGGCACCCGCACATAGGGCGTCATGGCGCCGTTGACCCCGTAACCGAATCCCTTGCGCGTGGTGTCCAGATTGTAGAGACCGCGTCGCGTCATGGGGTTGTCCGGATCGACCACCGCCGCCGTTTCACTCACCACGCGATCGCCTTCACTCCAGGACGACACGTTCTTCCCCACTTCGGCAATGACACCGCCAAACTCGTGGCCCAGAACCACGGGATAGTTCACCGGCCAGCTGTGCTGAGAGGTCCACTGGTGCAGATCACTCCCACAGACCCCCACGGCGGCGACGGCTAACAAAACCTCGTCCGGACCGATCTCGGGTTTTTCCAGTTCACGGAGCTCCACACTATGGGGCTCCTCCGCGTAGTTGACCACTGCAGGATGTTTCATGGAATGATGATGGGTTCGTTAGGCGGACTTGGCATGTACCCGTTGACAAATGAGACGGAGCGACGATTCGAGATCGCCATCCGCCGTCTTGAAGGAGTCGGCATCAATGGTCAACGGAGCCCCCAAGACCACGAGAGGCGCTCCGTAATCCGGGCATTGCACTGCCTGCTCGATGGAGAGCCCGCCCACGGCCTGGACGGGAATGGAGACGGCTCCGACCACCTCGCGCAGCTCGTCCAGCGGATTGGGCATGCGCTCACCCCGGGCCGCGATGCCCCGGCGCTCGTCGTAGCCGATGTGGTGCACGATGTAATCGCAACCGAGGTCTTCCAGCCGCTTCGCCCCGTCCACCATGCTGGGGCAGGCCAGGTTGTCTCCCATCACCTCCGCTCCAAAGTCTTTCCCCGCCTGGACGACGCACTTGATCGTCTCCTCGTGCGCCCGCGCCATGACCACCACCTGTGTCGCCCCCGCCTTGGCCATCATTTCCGCCTCGAGGTAGCCGCCATCCATCGTCTTGAGATCAGCCACGATCGGCGTGTCGGGGAAACGCTCGCGCAAGGCGCGCACCCCGTGCAAGCCCTCGGCGAGTATGAGCGGTGTCCCGGCCTCGAGCCAGTCGACCCCGGCACGCAGGGCCATCTCGGCGGTTTCCAGGGCTTCATCGATGTTGGTGAGGTCGAGCGAAATCTGAACAATGGGTTTCATCAGGGCATGCTTAGCGCCTTCCCCGGAACTTGAAAAGGCCTCTTCCTCACTTGACGATTTCGGGCCGCCACGAGAGAGGACAGCATGAGGACGCCCCTGCCGCTGCACATCGTGGGCCAGGGCCTGGCGGGGACCGCCCTGGCATGGCGCTGCCACCAGCGCGGCATCCCCTTTCGCATCATTGATGAAGTCCGATCGACCACCGCTTCCAAGGTCGCCGCCGGCCTCGTCACGCCCATCGCCGGCCAGCGGCTGGCCCTCACTCAAGGCTTTCATTTCCTCGAGGAAATGGAAGCCTTCTACGCCGGTATCGAGTCCTTGTTAGGCCAGGGTGAGGTCTACTACCACCGCCGGGAAACCGTCCGTTTTCTCATGAGCGACCTGGAGAAAGAGCGCTGGGCCAAACGCTCTGTGGACCGCCGTTACACAAGTGAATCCATCCCCGGGGCGCCACCGGATCTCTAAG
>JANQJH010000633.1 GCA_028281705.1 Verrucomicrobiales bacterium | reverse complement strand
GCCGTCAGCTCGACCCCCAATCAAGACAGCCCTCTCATGGAAGGCGCCACCCCCATCCTCGGACTCGATGTCTGGGAGCACGCCTATTACCTGAACTATCAGAATCGCCGCCCCGACTACATCAACGCCTTCTGGAACATCGTCGACTGGGACGCCGTGGCCCAACGCTACGCCGCCGCCAAAGGCTAGGCTAGATCTTCTTCTCGAAAGAGCCGCCCTCGTTTTGAGACGCGGCTCTTTTTGTTGTCGGACTCGTCGGACAATCGTTCTAAGCCAGGATATCCTTCACCACCCGGCCGTGTAGATCTGTCAGACGGAAATCTCTCCCCGCATAACGGTAGGTCAGTTTCTCGTGATCCAGACCCAGCAAATGGAGGATGGTGGCATGGAGATCGTGCATGTGCACCCGGCCATCGACCGCCGTGTCACCGAGTTCATCCGTGGCGCCGTAGGCCATCCCGGGCCTGACCCCGCCTCCGGCCAGCCACACGGTGAAGCCGCGCGGGTTGTGATCCCGTCCGTCGTTGTTCTGTGAGAACGGCGTCCGGCCAAACTCCCCTCCCCACCAGACGAGCGTGTCTTCCAAGAGTCCCCTCGCCTTGAGATCGGCCAGAAGGCCGGCCACCGGTTTGTCCGTGGCGCGGGCGTGCTCGAGATGCTTGGGCATGTTGCTGTGCTGATCCCAGCGCGGCGTGGGAGATTCGTCCGAGTAGTTCACCTGGATGAAGCGCACACCCGCCTCCGCCATCCTTCTCGCGAGAAGACACTGGCGGCCAAAATCATCCGTCTTCTTCTCGCCAATCCCATACAGCGCCTGGGTCTCGCGGCTCTCGCCGCTCAAATCCGTGAGTTCGGGCGCGTTCATCTGCATCCGCCAGGCCAGCTCGTAAGACTCGATCATGGCCTCGAGAGAATCGTTGGCAGCCTGGTGGCTGTTGCGCAACGCACGGCGCTGCTGCTGCGCCCGGTTCAATTGCTGCAGCAGTTCAAACTGACGCTCTTGCACGGAGCGCGTCAGCTGCGCGTTGGCGATGTTCTGGAAACGCGCGTTCACAGCTGACTGACCCGCCTTCCCAATGGCGGTACCTTGGTGGACAGCGGGAAGAAAGGCGTTGGAGTAGTTGCGCGGGCCCCCCTTGCTATCCGCCGGATTGATCGTGATAAAGCCGGGCACGTTTTGGTTTTCCGTACCCAGGCCATAACTGATCCAGCTCCCCATCGACGGGCGCACCAGGTTGGTCGCTCCCGTATGGAGGAAGAGCGTCGACGGCCCGTGAGCCACGCCTTCCGTGTGCATGCCATGGAGAAAACAAAGATCATCCACGTGCTTCCCAATCTCGGGAAAGAGTTCCGAGACCCACTGCCCGCAATTCCCGCGCTGCTGAAAGTCCCACAAGGGCTTCATCAACCGACGCTGACTCTTTTCCCCAAAAGTGCCAAAACGCACCCCGACGAAATCGTATCCCTTCCCATCCGCCTCCACCAAAGCCGGTTTGTAGTCGAAGGAATCGACCTGGCTAGGCCCCCCCTGCATGAAAATAAAGATCACCCGCTTGGCTCGCGGCCCGTGGAGACCGAGCCGCGGCATGAGCGAGCTGTCTCCCGCCGCCGTCCGGGCCTGGGCTTCCTGCTGCTGCAAACCAGCCAGGGCCAATCCACCAAATCCGCAGGAAACCTGCTGCAACATCTGTCGACGACTGAGAGCGGGCGAGGGCATGATGAAGGGCTGCGGTCGTTGCTTGGTTGCTTGATCAGTTCAATTGGCGAAAGTCCACCGAGGCGAGCAGGCTGTGCGCCAAGGTAGCCCAAGCCTCCTCCGATGTAAACTCCGTGAGAAAGGCTTCGACGAGCTCTCGTTCAACATCGACCGGCGGACGCCCGAGGATCTCCAGATAGGCCCTCGTCAGCCGCTCGTCATTCGAAGATCTCTCACGCAGGAGACGTCTGGCAAAACGTTCGGCCCGCTGCATGACGAAGTCACTGTTCATCAGGTAGAGCGCCTGGGTCGCCAGCGTGGTCTGGGTCCGGCGCCCCTGGACCATGTTGGGATTCGCCGCATCAAAGAGATTGAGAATCTCGAGCCTGGCATTGCGAAAAGCCGGCGCATACACGGTGCGCCGCCGAAAATCGCCAAACTGATAGCCGTTGTCATAGGCGCTGAATTTCTCGATCGTGAGGCCGCCCACCGCCAGATCCAGTTCATCTGAGAGCTGAAGCAAACTATCACGCAAACTCTCGGCCGAAAGTTGCCTCTCATGCGCCCGCCAGAGCAGGCGATTCTCCGGATCGATCTCCCCACGGTCTCCAGCGACGGCCGAGGAGCCAGCGCCGCCTAACTGAAACGTGCGGGACAACACCATCATCCGGATCATACGTTTGGCCGACCAGCTGCCTCTCGCGACAAAGTCGTGCGCGAGATCATCGAGCAGTTGAGGATGCGACGGCGCTTCACCGGTGAGCCCGAAATTATCCACCGTGCGCACGATGCCCGAGCCCATGACGTGATGCCATAACCGATTGACATAGACCCGAGCGGTCAGGGGATGCTGCCGATGCATGATCCAGTCGGCCAAGGCCAGACGGCCACTCTCACTTGGCCCCAAATTCGGCGTCGCGGGAACGCCCTCCGGAGTCGCCACCGTGAGAAAACCTCGCGGAACGCGTTCCCCCAGGCTGCGAATCGCTCCGCGAATATGCACCGGTGAATCGGCCACCTCGTCGCCCGTCTCGTCGCGCACACTCATCGCCATCGGGAGTGCCGGGGGCGCCGTCTTCTTCAAGGCCTCCAGCTCCTTCTTCAACTGACCCACCGAAATCCTCGGAACTCCCGAGCCGGTCTTCAAAAGATCGGCGCGCTTTTTCTTGCGATTCTCCGCCAGCTCGAGATCGCCCTTGAGCTTCTCCAATTGACGTTCATAGGTCTGCCGCTCTTCATAGCCCGGCCCCGGCAGTGGCGTCTCCACATAGCCCGATACATTACCCGGCGTGATCGTTTTCGTACTGCGAAAGATACCCGCCAAGGCGTAGTACTCCTCCGTCGAGATGGGATCAAACTTGTGATCATGACAGCGGGCACAACCCAGCGTCATTCCGAGAAACGCCCGGCCAACCGAATCGATCTGTTCATCCACCACCTCCATCCGCAGAAGCTCCTTGTCCTGCAGTTCGTAATTCGTCGGCCCCAAGGCCAGAAATCCGCTGCCAATCAGTCGATCGCGCTGACGCGCCGCATTCAAGGGTTCCTGACGGAACAACAAGTCCCCCGCCACATGCTCCCGCACCAGGACATCGTAGGGCACGTCATCGTTGAACGCCCGGATCGCATAGTCGCGAAAATGCCAGGCGTTCTTGAACATCAGACTTCGCCCCCCGCCGCTCGACTCGGCAAATCGCGTCACGTCCAGCCAGTGCCGTCCCCAGTGCTCGCCAAACCGCGGCGAGGCCAGGAGCCGATCCACCAGACGGCCCCAGGAATGCTGCCGATCCGCCGTCTGCTCCTCCCCGAGAAACGTCCTGATCTGCTCCACCGTCGGCGTCAGGCCCGTCAGCGTCACATGATACCGCCGCAAGAGGGTATGGACATCCGCATCTGCCGCCGCTTGAAGCCCCGCCTCACGCCGGCGCTGCTCGACAAACCGGTCCGCCGGAGAGTGCGCCCAGGACGAGTCAGAAATCTTCGGCACGGGTGCGACCTCCATTGGTTGAAAGGCCCAGTGTGCCCTTGCGGCCGCATCGTTCGCCACCTCAGACACTTCCACGGACCCCGATCGAGGATCCGGCGCGCCCAGGGAGATCCACTCCCGCAAATAAGATTGTTCCTCCTCCGAGAGACGTTTCTCCGGAGGCATCTGCAGATCCGAATCCGCGTAGCTCACGGCACGCAGGAGCAGGCTGCGATCTGGCTCCCCTGGAATGATCGCTGGTCCATGATCGCCCCCCGTCTCCCATCCCGCGCGAAGGTCGAGCCGCAATCCCCCCTTCTGCTTGCCCGATTCTTCCGAATGACACTCGTAACAATGCGTCGCCAGCAGCGGCCGGATCCGCTTCTCGAAATAGGCTTCTCCCGAGGCACTCCCTTCCGCCAAACGCGTCTCCGCCTGAGCACCAACCGCTGCCAGAAGGAGAAGAGAGACCACCTTTTTCACGCTAGACATGGTTTCAACACAGGATCTTGCCTCAAGTAAACACCATTCCCCATCGAGAAATCGCAGTTTCTCGCGAAAAAAGCGCTCCCCAGAGGCGCTAACGCTCTTCGCGCACCCGGAAATAGCCCTCCAAAGCCCGCTCTCCAGCGGTCAACGTCTGCCTCGCGGACGTGGTCCCCTCCTCTCCGGGAATGACTTCGCCCACCGGCTGCCACTCCTCGAGATCGACGGACATCTCCAGCCGATAACCCCGCTCGACGACACTGCGCCACTCCAAGAAAACCTCGTCCTCGGAGAAGTCGACCCGGACCCAGTCGATGCTCTCCGGCGCCGGTTCACCTTCTTCTCCCGGGCTGCCGCCCAACACACTCGAGGTCCAGGCCGCCCCGTCCGAGATCTCCCCTACGCCGTCGAATTCCAAGGCATGCCCCTGGCCATCGGCCTCCGCCGGCCACGGGGCCGCATCATCATAGGTGAAATCAATCACCGGAGCACCACCACCGAGGGACAACTTCAGCCGTTCGCCCCCATTGCTCAACCGGTCCGTGCCCCACCCCCCGGCCACCGCGATCTCCTCGCCATAGCGCAAGGCAAAGGCCGCCGGCGTTCTCGCCAAGACCCATCGTTCACCGCCCTCCATCACCGTGTCCGCCAGATCGCCCAGGTCGAAATCGATTCCCTTCGTAAAACGCAAGGACGTCACCTCAATCGGCGTCTCCCCGCGATTCCACAGTTCCACATACTCGAAATCTGACTCCTCGTAGCCTTCCGCGACTTCGGCCGCCGTCACCGACGCCGGATGATACATGATCTCACTGATCACGAGATTCTCGTAGGGAGAAACGTCCGCCGTGGCCATGAACTCGATGGGATCCGACCAGTGGCTCCAGTGCCCTAACTGATTCTGGTGCCTCACGCGCACCCGATACGTGCCATCGGGATCAATGACATCCGCAGGGACGACAATGTCAGGCGCAAACGCGGTCAAGACGCCACTCTCCCACACGGGATCGATCTCGAATATCATGGGCTGCCCCGGCACGTAGTTAGGCGTCGACGGGTTGCGGATCTCACCCACGCGCCACTGCATCGCCGTGAATTCCTGACTGACAAAGAGTGAGCCCCCGGCAAAGTCCGAACTGGCGAAGGAAAGGGCATCGATGGGAAACCCGTCGGGACCCGTATAGGTGATGGTGGGCTTCTCCGGTTCCTTCAGCCCCCCGTCGGCCAGGACCTGCAACTGGGTTCCCCCGAATCCGCCGGGAACGGTGAAGCGCTTGACCCAGTCCACCATGCCGGGAAAATCGGGCGAAATGAGTTCGCGAACCTTGCCGGGGAAACGCGTGTAGCGAAAGGGATTGACGTAGAAACTCCCAGTATTCCGGCTGGGCCCCTCGATCGATTTCGACTCCGGATGCCGATCCCAACGCGCCTGATCAATTTCCCACCAACCGCCTCCATCGGGAGCGGCCGACACCACTGTTTCCGCTCCGGGCATTTCCGGTTGGGGAGCAAAGATCGACGCTTTGTAAGCAAACGTGGTCGGAGAAGAGATCGATTCAATCACCTTCTCCCCGCTGTAAGAAAATGGCAGGGCCCCTTTGACGTAAACCGTCTGCCCCTCGGTGAATCCGTGAGGAACCGCGGTCGTGGCCACCGCGACCACGCCGGAGCGATCCAATGCCGTGATGGCCAAGGATTCCCCGCCGCCCGATTGCGTGCCCACGAAGGAGGCAAATTCATCGATCAGATGCCACAACTGGTCGTCGTTCAACAAGAGGTCCTGCAGCTCACGCGCGCGACTCTGAAACTCCGCGTTCAGTTCGTCGTGCTCGAGGCATTTGCGAAATTGTTCAAAGGCCACCACCGTCTGCACCGCGTCCGGCCCCCAGCGATCGAACTCCTCATAGAGCAGATCGACATCCCAAGGGTGGATCGACCATTTTCCCGTCACCGGATTGTGGTAATAATGCGAGTTCTCCTGGTCGCGCTGATCAGAATGGTTCACCGCTTCCCAAACACAGCGATAGCTGTAATACCAATCCAATTCCACATTCTCCCGCCACCACGAAACTTCCTGGATCGGACTTCTCTTGTTGTAGCCCCGGCTACTGGTGAACTCCGTGAGGTCCGAGCGGTCCGTGACCTGCCCACGCCCCTGGTTGAGATAATTCGAGTTGGCAAAATGCATGTTGTAGACATTGCCGTCGGGCAGATCACGCTCCCGCAAGGCCCGGCCGTCAAACTGCTCGATCGCCAGATAGGGCCCCCAGAGATCGCCCTCGTATTGATCATTGGCGTCGGTTTCCGTGGCGCCGTCAATGATGCGAAAGTGGAAGTAATGGGTATTCACCGCAGGCACACCGACCATTTGCCAGAGACGGAAAGCCAGGGCTTCATCAAGCCCGCAGATTCCCCGGTTCGCCGGATTCCACGCCGTGGCCAGGGCACTGATATTCAATGTCCGCACCGGCTCTCGATACTTGCGGCCAAAGTTGTCCCGTCCCTGAAAGAGATTTCCTCGATTGAAACGCCATTTCCACTTGTTCTTCCCCGTGTTGTAGGTCGAACCATGCCCTCGAATCCGGTAGCGCATGTGGTCGTAGACCACGCCGTCATAAACCAGCGTTCCGAGAAAACGGTAGACCTTGTTGTTGTGTGCCGGGTTGTACTGACAGTCGAGCACGTCCTCTTCCTGGGAAATCAAGTGATAGATGGGAAGCGACTCCAACACATCCGGCCCGAAGACCTTGGCCGGGGTCTCCCCGGGAATCGTCGCCCCCGTCCACGCCGGGACACCGTTGTAGCAGAAGTAGGCGAAGTTAGGCGTGGGATCGTCCTCGAAGGGAGCCCTCGCCTGGTTGCCTAACTGATCCTGAAACACGATGCGGTAGCGCACCAGATGCCGGTGTTCCTGGATCTCGCCCGGGAGTTCGACGGCAAAGAAATCCGAACCCTCGGTCGCAGGAGTCATTTCGATGGGAGTCCAGTCCGTTTCATAAGCCTCATCGGTGAGACGGATGTACTGCCCCGGATCCACCACCTGGTACTCCAGGTTTACCGTTCCCACTCCATCCGGGTCCGTGATCTTCGCCGTTACCGTCACCGCCTCCCCCGCGCGCGGCGACCGCGGATCGTGGTCCACCTGCCGGATGTTCGGCGGCGCATCCTCCGTCAGAACACCGTTAGGATCTCCGGGTGTCGGTTTGCTCAGCGCCGGCCGCCAACTGCTCCCCAACTCGTTGTCCAGCGATGGGTGCAGAAGCTCCATGGAAAGTCCCAAGGCCTCATTGGGCGCCACCGGCCAGGGAAAGCCAACGCGGTAATCCACCTCGTCCATCTCCAGCCCCTCGGCATCGAGAAGAGTCAGCGTGTCCCCTTGGTTGGACAACTGACCGCCCGCCCATTGATCAAAGGCCTTGGCCCCGCCCACGAAGATCGACCCGAACTTTCGATTGTAGGCCACGGTATCCTCCACCAGCACCAGGTAGGCGCTCGGATCCAGAGACGACCCTTGAGGAAAAACGTATTCGATCCCCCGCGAGAACCGCCAACCACTGAGATCCACCGGGTCCTCACCCGCATTGAAGAGCTCGATGAACTCGACGAATTCCTCCTTCGGCTCCGGATCGTAGTGGATTTCGTTGATCACGACCTGCCCGTATCCGGAGCCGCACGCGGCGATCAACGCCAGGAACGCGCCCAGCAAGTGCGAGACACCTCGCATCACCCAACGGAGGCTCTTCCTTGTATATCTGAAAATTATCATAATCATCGAAATTGCATCTAAGCCAGCAACGCTCTGCTTGTTCGGTTGAGATAAACTAAGATAACTCTGCTCTTGGTCGCCAACAGTTTCGCGCCCAAACCCTCGCTCACCCGTCCGACCCGCCCGACCCGTCCGACCCGTCCGACCCGTCCGACCCGTCCGACCCGTCCGACCCGTCCGACCCCCGTCTGACCCCCGTCTGACCCATCTCATTGCGCCAATCACCCACCACCTGCGATCTCAATCGCCTGGAGCTGATCGGCACAGACCTTGAGCATGGTCGCGACGAAGTCACGAATGAAATCCAACGCCGCCGCCGACTTGGTCGTCGCGGCAAAGAGTTCGCACCAGAGACCCTGTTTCGTGATCGGCCGGCTCGCCACATAGGCGCGATCGAGGAAGGGCTGAATGGCCCATCCTGGAAGTGCCGCGATCCCTCTGCCGCTCGCCACCAATTGAAGGATGGCCTCCGTCAGTGTGGCCGTTCTTCGCTCGGGACTGATCCCCGCCGGTATGAGCAGCTGGCGCAGGAGATCCAGTCGCTGATCGGGAATCGGATAGGTGATGAGCACATCCTGGGTGAAGTCGCTCGCCACCAGGTACGATTTCGCCGTCAAGGCGTGTCCGTTCGCCATGATCCCTAACATCTTGTAACGAAACAGCGAATGAAAGGCCACATCCCGGCATCGGCGCTGGTGCGACACAATGACGAGATCCGCTCGATTCTCCGCTAACAAATCCACGGGATCGGGATGAAAGCCGGAGACCAGGTCCAGCTCGATCTCCGGCCATCGAGCACGGAAATGATCCATCGCTGGCATGAGCCATTCGAAACACGAATGACATTCGACCGCGATGCGGATCTGTCCCGCCTTTCCCTCGCGAATGCGAACGACATCCCGTTCGGCATCCGCCAAGGCACGCCTCACGTCATAGGCCAGGGCGACCAGCCGTTCGCCCACGGGCGACCAGCGGATGGGGGACGTCCTGCGAGAAAAGAAGGCGTTCTCATAATGCGCCTCCAGGGCCTTGATCTGGTGGGACAGGGCCGATTGCGTGAGGGCCACCCGGCGTGCAGCAGCCGCCATGCTGCCCGTCTCGGCGATGGCGATGAGGGTCTCTAAATGGCGTAGTTCCAGCATTCCTGGAGGCTGGAGGAACTTGAATCAAACTCAAGTTCAATGTGAAAACCTTGCGTTTGGTTCACGTCCATTGGGTAGCTACAATCTCCCCCATGACGACATCCATTCGGACACAGACTCTTGGTTTTCCTCGAATCGGCGATCGCCGGGAACTCAAGCGGGCGACGGAATCCTACTGGCAAGGCAGGCTTTCGACGGATGCCTTGCATTCCACGGCAGCCGAGATCCGGCAGCGCAACTGGCGACGGCAGAAGGAGGCCGGAATCGACCTCATTCCCTGCAACGATTTCAGCTTCTACGACCAGATGCTCGACATGACATGCCTTCTGGGCAACGTCCCCCAGCGCTACGCCTGGGATGGCGGGGAGATTGATCTCGACCTCATGTTCACCATGGCCCGGGGCGCCCGAGCCGAGAAGAACGAAGCGAAAGCCACCGGCTGTCACCACACGAACCACCACGCCGCCTCGTTCGCCTGCGAAATGACGAAGTGGTTCGACACCAACTATCACTACATTGTCCCCGAGTTCAACGAAGAAACGTCGTTCCGCCTCTCCTCCAACAAAATCTTCGATGAACTAGCAGAAGCCCATTCACAAGGCATTTCCGCCAAGCCGGTGCTCATCGGGCCTCTCACTTACCTGACCCTGGGTAAGGAAATCGATGCCCGGGAAGGATTCAGCCGGTTCGACCTCCTTGACCGCCTGCTCCCGGTCTATTCGGAAACGTTACAGCGTTTGTTAGACAGAGGCGCGGAATGGGTGCAGTTGGACGAGCCCATTCTTGCCCTCGATCTCTCCGATCACCATCGCGAGATGTTGCGCACCGCCTATGCCAGTTTCGCCGGCGACTTTCCCGATCTGAAGATCATGCTCGCCACCTACTTCGGCGCTCTGGGAGACAATTTTGAGACCGTCTTGAATCTTCCTCTCGCCGGCATTCACATGGATGCCGTTCGAGGAGGTTCCGAGGTCGAACGCATCATCGAACACCGTTCTCCACAGCAAGTGATCTCGCTCGGCGTGATCGACGGACGCAACATTTGGAAAACGGATCTCAGCGCGGTGATGGCCAAGCTGCGGCCATTCCTGAGCAAACTCGACAGCGAATACCTCGTCCTCGCCCCCTCCTGTTCCCTCCTGCATGTACCCGTTTCCCTCGAGGGAGAGTCACAGATCGACCCCCAACTACGAGACTGGCTCGCCTTCGCTGACGAGAAGCTCGAGGAACTCGGTATCCTCAAACGCGCCCTGGAGGCAGGGAAATCCACGCCCGAGCTCCTGGCCAATGAAACCGCCCTCCATCGTCGCCGCCAAAGTCGTGAGGTGCACCATCCCAAAGTGCAGGCCCGCGTCGCTGCCATCCGGGACGACCAGTTTCGCCGGCCCACGGCCTTCGCCGAACGGCAGCCCCTGCAGCGCGCCGCGCTCCGGCTTCCCGCCTTTCCCACCACCACCATTGGCTCCTTTCCCCAAACCAAGGAAGTGCGGAAGGCCCGCGCCAAGCATCGAAAGGGCGAATGGACGGACTCGCAATATGACACCTTCCTTCGCCTCAAGACCTCGGAATGCGTCGACCTTCAAGAGTCGTTAGGCATTGATGTCATCGTGCATGGCGAATTCGAGCGCAATGACATGGTGGAATACTTTGGCGAGAAACTCGAAGGCTTCGCCTTCACCGCCAATGGCTGGGTCCAGAGTTATGGCACGCGATGCGTCAAACCACCGATCATCTTCGGCGACGTCTCCCGGCCCAAACCCATGACCGTGGAGTGGTCCAAGTTCGCTCAATCGAAGACCGAGCGACCCGTCAAAGGAATGCTCACCGGCCCCGTCACCATCCTCCAATGGAGCTTCGTGCGCGACGACCAACCACGACGCGACACCGCCATGCAGATCGCCCTCGCCATTCGCGACGAGGTCAACGATCTAGAGCAGGCCGGCCTGCAAGTCATCCAAATCGACGAGCCTGCGCTGCGAGAAGGACTCCCTCTGACAAAATCCGATTGGCCGGACTATCTCGACTGGGCCGTGAAGGCCTTCCGCCTCTCGAGCAGCGGCGTCCAGGACGCCACGCAGATCCACACCCATATGTGCTATTGTGAGTTTAACGACATCATCGAAGCGATCGCCGAACTCGATGCCGACGTCATCACCATCGAAACCGCGCGCTCCAACCTCGAGCTGCTCGATGCCTTCACCGAGTTCCGCTATCCCAACGAAATCGGCCCCGGCGTCTACGACATCCACTCCCCGCGAGTTCCCACCGTCGAAGAAATCAAAGAGCGCCTCGGCAAAACCCTGAAATTCCTCCCGGCGGATCAACTCTGGGTCAATCCCGACTGCGGCCTCAAAACCCGCGGCGGAAGCGAAGTCCACGCTGCCCTGAAAAACATGGTCGCCGCCGCCGTCTCCATGCGCGGCTCGTGATGCGGACCGCCTCGCCCGCTCTTGGGTGAACCACAGATGCGCGCCGATTGGCGCAGATCATTGATTCAAAAGATAGATAGAAGAGAAATGGAGAGAATTGATCGCCTTCTCACCAACCACCTAACTCCACCACCAAGAAGTCAATCTCCCTCAATCCCATCATCTGCGCCAATCTGTGTTCATCTGCGGTTCACCCACACTCGCCAAACAGTCGTCATCTGCGGTTCGCCCTAGAAAGATACTATTCCTTCACCAAGCCCGATCGATCTCCCTCAAAGTAGTAGGGATGCCCTCCACTCTTCGGATAACCTCGATTCAACTCTTCTAACTGACTATCCAGCACCCGGCGGGAAAATTGGAGATCCTCGATGACGGGCCACGCCGGACGCACTCCGATCGCGGGACCGTTCGAGGGCCTGAGAAGTATCGGCGGCACGGGATGCAGTTCTTCGAACAGCGTCCCGCCCTGAATCCAGGTGGTGTTCCCCTCTTTGCCAACCAGTCCCCAGGCTAGGTTATCGATCTCCGTGTGATACGCGATCCTCGGGTCCGCCCCTCCCGGCGAAGCCGGGCGCGCGGGCCATCGCTCGCCAATCATGGAAACGAGCAAGGCCACGCCCACGGCCGAAACCACCAACATCATCACGGCCGCCCCCGTGGCCATCAGCGATCCGCAGCGCCGCTCCTCCTTCCCGCTTTTCAATACGCGCTCCACGCGAGCTTTCAAACTTTCGAACAAGGGCGTCGCCGAGAGCATCACCCGATGACCCGGCACAGCAAATCGCTCTCCCAAACGCACCAAGAGTTCGGCGTAGGCACGCGGATCTTCACCACCTTCCACGAGGGCCTCGTCGCACCTGCCTTCACGCGCCAAGTCCAATCGCGCGCTCACCTTCGACACCATCGGATTCCACCAATAGATCCCTTCCAAGATCCGCTGGAAATAGAGCAAGACCAAGTCGTGGCGGCGCAAGTGCTGCCATTCATGATGGACGACCAAGCGCCGATCGGAGAGCGAGAGCGACCGGATGAAGTTCTCCGGCAGCACAATGTTGCCCGGCCGAAGGCCCAGACAGCAGGGAGAAATCTCTTCCGCACAGAACCAGACCCGCACTCCCGACCGATTCAATGCATTGCCGCAGGCGTCACCTAACAGATCCCTCAGCGCAGCACCGTCGCACTCCTGCGAACACTTCAACAACCGGCCAAGACGACGCTGTTCCGCCAGAAGCCTGCCAAAAGCCCAAAGCATGCCGAGGACCCACAGGCCGCCGAACAACGCGAGAGCCAGGCCCAACCACTGAAAATGCGGGTCCAGAGACTGCGGCATCACCGCTCTCGTCCCTGCGATCGCCGGAACGGCGTCCCCCAGCGCAGCCGATGCGGAATCAAGAGCGTTCCAAGGAACCAGCGGCGCCCCAAGCACGACACCAAAAGCCCCCAGTAATCCCGCCATGAGCCTACCCTGAACACGCCAGGACGCCCGGCGCGTCTCCGAGACGATGAACCAACTCAAC
Source organism: Verrucomicrobiales bacterium (assembly GCA_028281705.1). Classification (GTDB taxonomy): domain Bacteria; phylum Verrucomicrobiota; class Verrucomicrobiia; order Verrucomicrobiales; family DEV007; genus JAACDM01. The sequence goes on along the minus strand of JANQJH010000633.1, from coordinate 2,046 downwards.
AACGTCAGCCCCAGAACCACCGGTAAGGTCACGCCCAGCCACCAGGCCATGCCTTCTTGAATCGCGATCATCGTCTTCATTTTGCCTCCTTTGTCTGTGCGCTCTCGGCCTCATCGATTAACTGCCGCAACTCCGCGACTTGCCCCGGAGTGAGCGAGCCGTCCCCGATGAGCGACCGCACCAAGGCTAGCGGTGACCCGCCAAAGAGCGTGTCTCGCAACGAGGCCGCCATGGCCCGCTCGGCCACATGCCGATTCGCCGCCGCCAGGTACATCGCCGGCCGCTTGCCCGCGACTCGCCGCAGCCATCCCTTCTCCTCCAGACGCTGGATTTGCTTCAGCACGGTGTTCCGCACAATCGGCGTGTCCCTGGTTTCGTTCACCGCGACAACCACGTCCCGGACGGAAATGGGCCCGCGATCCCAGATGACATCCATGATGGGAATCTCGGCCGTAGCGAGTTTGGGTAGATCATTTGACGACATTAGTCGTCATATTAGTAGACAGTTGTCGTCAAGTCAAGCAACTCCCGCCAACCGATGAATGATTGATCTCCCCTCGCCATCCCTGTAGTGCTTCCGGAAGCCCATGAAATGCCTGCTGATCGCCTTCGCCGCCCTCCTGCAATGTCACTTCAGTGCCCTGAGTCAGGAAAAGCAGCCCAACATTGTCTTCGTTTTCACCGACGACCACGCCATCTCAACTATCGGCGCCTATGGCGGCAGGCTCTCCGCGTTCCGCAAGGAACACGACATCACGCCTAACCTCGACAGACTGGCCGGCGAAGGCGGACTCTTCGTCAACAGTCTCTGCGCCAACTCGCTCTGTTCACCGAGCCGCGCCGCCATCCTCACAGGACTTCACGGACACGCCAACGGCGTCATGACCCTGGGCCGGCCGATCACCAAGGGACTCTGGACCTACCCCGAGACGGTCAAAGAGGCGGGATACCAGACGGCAGTCGTCGGCAAATGGCATCTCGGAGACACGCCCACCAAGACGGACTACTGGCGATTGCTCAGAGGTCAAGGAGAGTATTATCACCCCAACTTCATGGGGCCCAAGGGCACCAAACAGCGACGCGGTTATGCCACGGATGTCATCACCCAAATGGGATTGGATTGGTTAGGTCAGCGAGACAAATCTAAACCGTTCATGCTCATGGTGCAGCACAAGGCGCCGCACCGGCCTTTCTCACCCCCCGCGCGCTACTACAAATGGTTGGCCGATGTCGAGGTTCCCGAGCCGGAAACCTTGTTCGACGACTACGAGGGAAGAACCTCACCGGCCCACAATCAGAAGATGGAAATCGACCGCCACATGAACTTGCCCACCGACCTCAAGGTTTTGAAAAAGGGCCAGTGGGCCGGTCAATTGAACCGGCTGGATGAGACGGAACGCGCCGAGTGGCTCTCGGCCTTCGGCCCGCGCAATGAAGCCTTCTTCAAGGCCAATCTGGAGGGCAAGGACCTGGTGCGCTGGAAGTATCAGGAGTATCTCAAAGACTATCTCCGCTGCATCAAGGCGGTGGATGACGGCGTCGGCCGCATCGCGGACTACCTGGAAGACGAGGGCCTGGCGGAGAACACCGTCTTTATCTACTCCTCCGACCAGGGATTCTACATGGGCGAGCACGGCTGGTTCGACAAACGGTGGATCTACGAGGAATCCCTCCACATGCCGCTCATCGTCCGCTGGCCCGGCGTGGTCAAACCGGGAAGCAGGTTCACGCAGCTCGTGCAGAACATCGATTACGCCTCCACCTTTGTCGAGATCGCCGGAAGCACCGCGCCCGACGGACGTCACGGCCGTTCCCTCGTTCCCATCTTGCAAGGAAAGACTCCGGTCGATTGGCGTCAGAGCGTCTACTATCACTACTACGACCGCGGCCATGGGGTGGCCCGGCATTACGGCTTGCGCAGCGAGCGCTATACCCTAGCACATTTTTATGAGACCGATGAGTGGGAACTCTACGATCTGGAGAAAGACCCCCAACAGATGCGCAGCGTCTACGGCCATGCGGACTACGCCGATACCCAATCGAAGT
>JANQJH010000632.1 GCA_028281705.1 Verrucomicrobiales bacterium | reverse complement strand
TCTGGCATCACCAAACCGCGGATCGCGTTTCCCTCGTTTCCACCTTGTCCCCACCGGCATGCTTGAGATGCTGTGGTTCATGCCTATTCGCCAATCCCTCCTCGCCTTGATCGCTTCCGCATTCCTCTGCCAATGTCAGAGTTACAAGCCTGACTTCGCCGCGGCGGAAGAAGATGGCGTTCGTGCCGCTGGGAGCCAGGACTGGGCCAAGGCCATAGCGGCCGCTCGTTCCCAAGCTCAGGCCAACGGCATGCAAGCTGTCGTCGTCGCGCACGCCGACTTCGGTGCGACCGAAAGCCGCTAAAAGGCTAAGCTAACAACGTCTCGACCGAGGTGAGTTTTGTACGGCTGAGTCAAGAAGCCGCCATTCTTGGAGAAGGACCCTGTTGGCACGCTGAAGAGCAAGTCCTCTATTGGGTCGATATTCTGGGGCGCCGGTTGCACCGCCACGATCCCGGAGAGAGCGACACCGCGTCGTGGGACTTGCCGGAAATGGCCGGGACGGTCGCGCCACGCCGATCCGGCGGCCTGATCCTGGGCCTGCACAACGACGTCGCCTCCTTCGATCCCGCAACAGGGAACCTGAAGAGTCTCGTCACCGTCGACCCCAACCCCAAAACGCGCCTCAACGACGGCAAGTGTGATCCCAGGGGCCGTTTCTGGGTCGGATCGATGGATCTCGAAGAGAAGGAGGCCATCGGAGGGCTCTACTGCATGGACGCTTCGGGCCGGATTGAGCAGTGGGCCGATGGCATCGGTGTGTCCAACGGGATGACGTGGTCGCCTGACGAGCGCCGGATGTACTACATCGATTCGCCCACGCGCCGCGTGGATGTGTTCGACATGGATCCGGAGAGCGGGCGGATCGGCAATCGGCGTCCTCTCGTAGAGTTCAGCGAGGACGAGGGTTTTCCTGACGGAATGACATCGGACGCCGAGGGGAATTTATGGATCGCCCACTGGGGCGGCGCCCGCCTCACAAAACGCCATCCTCAGACGGGAGAGTGCCTCGCCACCCTGAACACCAAAGCCTTCCAAACCAGCGCCTGCTGCTTCGGCGGCTCCGAACTGAGGGATCTCTATGTGACCACGGCGCGAGTCGATCTCTCTCCCGAGCAGCAAGCCGAATACACCGATTCGGGGCATCTTTTGCACTATCCCGTCGACCAAACGGGATCGCCTACCTATGCCTTCGCCGGGTAGCGCGGATGCCCCAGCGTGGCGGAAACCGGTTCCGCCCCGCGGCAAATCGGTGTAAGAAACGGAGATGAATTCTACAAGAACACGCCGGGCGTTCTTCCAGCGCATCGGGACAGGTGAAGAACTGTTGCGCGCCTTTGATCTCCTGCCGGACGTTTCCTTTTTTCTCAAGGACCGCCAATGCCGCTTCATCGCGGTCAACCGGCGCGGCGCCGAGTACTGTCAGGCGGGCAACGCGCAGGAGGTGGTGGGCAAGACCGATCACGATTTTTTTCCCAAGCGACGGGCGGACGCCTATCGTGAGGATGACTTGGCGGTGATGCGTTCCGACCAACCGATCATCAACCGGATCGAAAGTGCGCCCGAGCCCGACGGATCTCCACGGCTCGTCATGACCAGCAAACTGCCTCTTCACGACGAGAAAGGCGGCGTCATCGGCGTCTTCGGGATCTCCCGGCAGGTCGACCGGCGTCTCACCGCATCGTCGCAGACGGCGAAGCGGTTCGCTCGAGTCGTGGCCCACATTCACGATCATTTTTCCGAGCGGATCACCACCGGCGAACTCGCGCGGATGGCTGCTCTGTCAGAGAGTCATTTCGAGCGCACATTTCGCGCGGCCTTCGGGACCTCTCCCAAACGCTACCTCATCGGCGTTCGGGTCGAATCTTCATGCCGAATGCTCAAAGAAACCGATCGCACCGTGGCGGAAATCGCCTTGGAATGCGGCTTCCACGATCACGCGCATTTCTGCCGGATATTCAAGCAGCAAATGGGGCTCACCCCCTCAGCCTATCGCCATTCATCATTGGAGGGGCCCGGCAGACGTTGACCGCGCGTTGGCAGGCCAACTAAGATGCTTCCGGCCGGGAAGGATTGGCCCAGTGACCGCTATCGTCCCGGCCACTGACAATGACACCCTTCTGGTTCCAGTCCTGTTCCGCGCGCACATCGGGCGTGCAGTAACGCAATGTGAGGGCACACCGCCGGCGATCCGAGGCATTGGCTTCGGAGCCGTGCAATAGAAGATCCGAATGGATGGAGATTTCTCCGGCGGACAGGACATTGTCTCGAGCTTCGCCATACTGTTCGGGATTATCGATGGTCTGGCTGAGGACATTGTGTTCCTCCGGCGTGCTCGGGCGGTAGGTGAGATGCCCTTTCCAATGCGAACCTGCAATGAATCGCATGCAGGCATTCTCCACATCGGCATCGTCGATGGCGAGCCACACGGTGACGGTCTTGGAAGGCGAGAGCGGCCAATAGCTGGCGTCCTGATGCCAGGCCACCGTCTTGCCGTCATGGGGGAGCTTGCAGAAGAAATGAGATCCCCAGCCGATGACATTTTCACCCAATAGATCCTTCACATAGGCGACGATGCGTGGCTCTGTGAGGATATCATAGACCGGTCCGTAGCTCAGGTGCGCCGAGCTGATGGAGTAGCTATCACCGCCCTGGGCCATGATTCGATGGAGAAGACCGTCAAAATAGCTGCGAATGGCGGCAATCTCCTCAGAGCGATAAACCGGAAGACCGGCGACATAGCCCTCGTCATTGAAGGTTCGAATCTGCTCCGGAGTCAAGGCGCCTGGCGCCTCGGTCTGGCTGGGATGAAATCGAAGATCGCGCTCCGTTGCCGACAGTTCCCGCTCGCTCGGGATCACTTTGAAATTCGCCGTCGCCATGCCCAAGCTTACGGGCTGCCACGGGCTTGACAAGCCCTTGTAAATTCAATGATCGGAAAATACAAGCAATTGAGCGTTTGCTGCAAGCCAACCGGCCTCGATCGCCCTAAGTCTGTGATCCCGGAAAAAGCGAACCGATGAACGATCCATTCAGAGAAAGCCGCCGTAGAGAGGGTGTCCTCCCCTGTGCCTTTGCCGGCGAAACCGTACCCATGATCCTGCGCCATGCCGACGTTCGGGCCGCGGCCAAGGATTGGAAGACGTACAGTTCAAATGCCCCGTTTCGCATTCCCATTCCCTCGGAGGAAGACGTCCGCACCATGCGGCAACTCCCCATTGAGACCGATCCGCCCGAGCACACGGTCTACCGCAGGATTGTGGAACCGTTCTTCAAGAGAGCCAGAAATCCTGACATGATTTCACAAGTCGAATCGTTGGTCGACCGTCTCCTCGAAGAGGCGATGGACCGGCCCGCCATTGAAGTCGTACGCGAGTTCGCCCTTCCATTGCAATCGTATGCGCTGACCTACCTGCTCAAGGTGCCGGAGAGCGAGGCGGCGACGTGGATCGAGTGGGGCACGCACATCTTTCGCGACGGGGCTGACGGCTCAAAAAGAGGCGCCGCCTTCGAAGCCTATCTCGGGAGACGATTCGATGCGGCTCGGGACAACCCTGGAGACGACTTTTTCACGGCCCTGACCAAGGCGACCTACAACGATCGGCCGCTGACGCGCGACGAGATGATGGGCTTTGCCAACCTCACCTTCGCCGGCGGTCGCGACACCATCATTCACACCATCTCATCGGTCTTCGATTACTTCAGCAAGCACCCGGAAGCCCTCGCCTTTCTGCGAGAGGACCCAAGACGGACCGTCAACGCTTCGGAGGAGTTCTTCCGCGTCATTTCACCGCTCACGCATATAGGCCGGGTCTGCCCGCTGCCAACTTCAGTCCATGGTGTCCCGGTGAAACCCAAGGGCCGGGTTTCGCTTTGTTGGGCCTCGGCGAATCACGACGAAACCGCCTTTGACGCTCCGCACGAGACCAGGCTGGACCGCAAACCGAACCCGCACATGGCCTTCGGTGCAGGCTCGCATCTCTGCCTCGGTGCCGCCCACGCCCGTCTCCTTCTCCGCACGCTCCTCAAAAAGATGAGCCAAAAAGTGAATGCCTTGACTCTGGTGGACGCCGTTGAACGCGTCGAAGACGAGTCTGACTTCCAACGCACGATGGGATTCGAATCCCTCACTGTGACCGTCCATCCTCGATTGGAACTTCTAGACCGAACTTTTCACCATTTTAGCGGCTGATTTCGAAGTTAACTCTTTCATCATCAGCACCCTACACAATCACATCAAATACTGTTTCACATCAAATACTG
>JANQJH010000622.1 GCA_028281705.1 Verrucomicrobiales bacterium | reverse complement strand
GCGATGACCGGCTTGCTCGCGGCATCATTGGGGTCCGTTTGGAAGAAGAGTTCGCGGTGATCGAAAATGCCATCCTCGGCCGAGTCATTCAGAAGAGGGCTGGTGCCGGGATCCTCCGCACTGACAAAGACCATGGAGTTCGACTCGATACCATCGAGCAGACCATCGCCGTCCGAATCGGGATTGAGCGGGTCGGTTCCAGTGTCGTCTGCGCTCACCCACAGCCCTGTCCCCGACTCCGCGCCGTCGAGGACGCCGTCAGCATCACTGTCAGGTTCCTGAGGATCGGTTTCGCGAAGGAACTCCTCCAGATTGGTGGAGGCATCCTTGTCAGGATCACCATCGGCGCCGTTATCTCCCGTGGCGTCGGTGGGATCGAGGCCATTGGCCTCTTCGTAGCGATCCACCAGGCCGTCGCCGTCGGTATCCGCGTCAGGGTTGGGCAGGGGAAAGGAGGCGCCGATCTCGGTATTGATATCGCCAAAACTATCCGTCGCCAGCAGATCCACTTGAGTCGCCGCGATGAGTTCCCCCGTGGCCTCGGGGCCGTCGAAAAATTCAAAGAGCATGCCGTCGAGACGCTGAAAACAGCACTGTTCTTCTCGATCCCAGACAGTGACTTCACCCTCGAGAACCTGGGCCGAGGGCAGCGTGATGGTGTAGCTCTGGCCTCCCCCGCTGGAAGACGAATGCCAGCCGCTCTCGCAGCAGGCGCCCCGTAGATCGTCAATCGCGCCTTCGAGCGGCGAGAAAAATCCTGGGGTTTCGGAGGACATCGCCGTGGCTCCGAAATCGACCGAGGCGACATCTTCACCTTGGTCGTTGAGGACTTGCAGCTCTTCCAGGTAGAACCAGTCCGCGCGTGTGTTGGTGATGCGGATGGACTGGACACCGCTCAAGGTTGCCGCCTGGGCCGTGCCAAGAGAAAGCCAAACGGTGGCCAGTAGGATGCAAGGGAGAAATCCGCGATTCATAGGCACGGATCCTACGAATTCCGGCGTCCGCTGCCAAGTGTCCTCTGACGGAACCTCTACTCGAGCGATCGCAGGCAATCGAGGATGGAAGGCAGGGCCTGTTTCTTGCGCGAGAGCACCGATTTCATTTCGAACACGTTCTCGGCGATCTCGGGAAAGGGGATGGCATCGTGAACTTGCTTCGCTCCGAAGAAGAGCAGAAGGCTCGTTTCTCGCGTGATGTCAGTCACCATGAGCCCGGCAAAATCCCTGCCATTCGCTTGAACCGAGGCTTGAAGGGCGGCTTCCAAGCTCTCCTTGCGTTCCTCGAAGAACGACAGGCCAACGGTCTCAATTTGACTCACGCTGAACTTCCAACCGAGTTCCTCGTAGCCCTTCATGTCCCGGCCGACGATTTCCTCGGCCGACACATCTGAGAGGGAACTGCCGGCGGCAAACATCTCCGAGCCGTACTTCTCGCAGTCCACGCCCGCCAAGCCGGCAAGCCACTGGGCCACCTCGATGTCCACCGCAGTCGTCGTTGGGGAACGCAGCACCACGGTATCCGAGAGGATGGCGGAGAGCATGAGGCCGGCGATGGAGGCCTCGGGATCGATGCCTTTGACGCGGTACATTTCAGCAATGATTGTCGCCGTGCAGCCCACCGTCTTGTTGATGAAGGTGATTGGGGTGTCCGTATTGGCGTTGCCCAGGCGGTGATGATCGATGATCTCCGTCACCTCGGCATCGTGGATGCCGTCGACCGCCTGTCCGAACTCGTTGTGATCGACAAGAGCGACCTTGAACCGGTGCTCATTGATAAAACTCGAACGGGTCACGATCCCTCTGATTCGCTTGTCATCGTCCACGACGATAAACCCGCCCTCATGGTACTGTCCGATGTCCTTTTGCACCTGCCGCACCCGATCGTCACATTGAAAGGTGGGAAACTCCGTCTGGAGATACGACTCCACAGGCATGCAGAGAGTGGCACGAACCACCACCTCTAGCAGATTTTCCGGGGAAGTCATCACACAGATGCCGGCGCCGCCCGCCTTCTCCACCACCGCGCTATCGATCTCCTCGCAGGCGGTGACGATGATGATGCCCGTTCCGGTGGCGATGGCTTCGTCGATGCGTTGGGCGTCACTCTTGGGGGTGATGAGCATGACGTCGCCACCGTTCTTGTAGTCGCGGTCCTGTCCCTCGATTCCGTGAATCGCCAGTCGCCCGGAGAACTGCGGTGGCAGCTCCTTTTGCGTGACACTGGTCCCGTTCACCGCCTCTCGAAAGGCCGAGAGATCGATCTCCACGCGTTCGCGCCGTCCCATCGAGGCGACCTCGTTGGGCATCTCTGCTAGCTTCAGCGCTGTGATCTTGCCCGCCAGCTTTCCCTCGTCATCGGCCACGGGCAGAAAGGTGAATCCATACTCACACATCGCCGACTGGGCTTTGAGGAGGGGGGCCTTGGAGTCCAGCACCAGGAGTTCCGATTCGGGGATCATGATGTCGCGCAGCTTGGGATGCAGATCGTGTAGCAGATCGGGCTCGGTCACTCCAAAGCGCTCCAAGACAAAGGCTGTCTGCGGATTCAAGCTGCCGGCGCGGTAGGGCCGGGCCGGTTCCTTCAGGATCTCTTGCTTGAAATGGGCGTAGGCAATCGCCGAACAGATCGAATCCGTATCGGGATTCTTGTGCCCCACGATCATCAAAGGTAGCTCTCGATTCATACGAGTGGCATCCTTCGGCGATTAGGAGAAAATACAACTCCGCAGAGCAGCGAGAGGCGAACTTTTTGTGGAGGCTAGAAACGTGAGACCGGTCCCGCCGGTCCCAAAAGACCCGTTCCACGATTTATGTTGGAGCGATGGTCGTCTCCCCTTTTTCGAGATCAAAACAAACGATGGCCCGCTTCGCCTCCGCGTCTCCCGAGGGAACCCAGGTTCCGGGGCGCAGCTCTCTGACGGATTCGGCACGTGTTAGCCGATGCGCTGTCCCGCTCTGTCGCAGAGTGAGGGCCGGCCTCGTTCGCGGGATCTCGATCGTGAATCCCTTGGTGGCAAAGGGCGCCCCGAGATGCACGATATCGTCGCGAAGGGTGATCTCCGTGAGTTCCTTCGCCGCCCAGTAGCGTGCGATCTCCGTCAGCTTCATCCAGCGGATGCGATCCTTGAATCCCGCATTGAGACGTTTGACAGTCTCCTTGAACGTATTGAAGGCGATGCCCGTTCCATTGGCGTACATTCCCGGCCAATGTGTCAGGAAACAGGCGGGCTCGCCCTTGCGGATGACGTCGACGAGCCGTCCCGATTGGAAATCGGCGGAGACATGGGCTTCGACGGTCTCTGCCGTCGGATTGGGAGAGGCGCCGTCCCAGGTGCCGAGATAGTCACCGGTGCACGAGGGGATATTGACGATGCACTCGGCAGCATCACCCGAGATGCCTCGGGCAGCCTCCACTTGAGGCTGCGTGCTGTGTGCGATGTTTGTCACCACGTACTTGAAGTAGTGTGGAACCTCCGCGCCAAGCACGGAACGGATAGCCTGCAAGCCGCCCTTGGAAAGATGCTGTTTGGCGGGATTGCCAAAGCCTCCCGGTGTGGTGAACCCTTCACAAGGCAAGTCCAGATTCTTGATCAGTTGGAGTGCGTAGGCGATGTAATTCGCGATCTCGTCCCGGCTTCGACTGGCACACCAACCGCCGTTTTCCATCCAGTAGGAACCGTCGGCATTTTGGGGAAGTGGCCTGCCTGATTTGATATCGATGACACGAGTGTGAGAGATCATCTCGGGATGGATGTCCCAGTTAGGCAGCATGAGTTTGCGGACCAGATCCAAACTGGCCCGCAGATCGCGCCGGCTCCAACCGGGAAGCGATCGATCAAGCCAGCCGACACAGGCCGGGTAGGGCACGATGGAATACTTGCCCTTCACGCCGTGTTCATTGCAGAACTCGCCAAACTCACGCACGAAGCTGTCGGGGATCTCTCGAGGCCAGGTCTTCCATGGTTTGTCATAGGCCCCGTTTTTTCGGTTAGGCCAGGCTTCTTTGAATTGGGGCAGGCAGAAATAACCCATGTTCACCAAACAGGTAGAATCGTCGATGATGAAGGACACGGGCACGCGGCCATGCGGATTGAGCACCACAACCTTGGGATCCTGTTGCGGGCGTTCTCCGAGATCGACCTCGGGCATGGGACTGGCCTGAGCCGATGGACCGGTCACGTATAGAGAGCCGGCGGCGGCCGAGGAGGTGAGCGCGAGGAATTGGCGGCGATCGAAAGAAGGCATGCCCGAGCTTACCATATCAGGCGGGGCGTTGTTGATCCTAAATGAATAAGCGGGTGAGGTGCTGTGACCTGCCTAGATTTTATGGGGGCTCGACATCTTGGGGGCTTTGTGGTTCATTGGCGGCTGACATGCTGAGCTTTCATGATCCCACCTCGAGGTGTGGCCACACGCGTCGGAGTTTTCTCCAGGTTGGCAGCCTTGCGCTGGGAGGTTTGGCCCTTCCTCAAGTCTATCAGGCCCAGGCGGCAGCAAACGCCTTGGGGGCCTCGCTCAAGGACAAGTCGGTCGTTTTTTTATTCATGCACGGCGGCCCGTCGCAGACCGAGACTTTTGATCCCAAGATGACGGCACCGTCGGAGATTCGGAGTGTCACGGGAGAAGTGAAGACGACCATCCCCGGAGTGACCTATGGCGGGACCTTCACCCGTTTGGCCAAGCAGGCGCATTGTTGTGCCATTGTGCGGTCCTTTGCTACCGGTGATGGGAATCACGATATCAAACCCATCGTGGGGAAAGATTCGTTAGGCGCCAATCTGGGTTCGCTCTATGCCAGGGTCGCCGGCGCCACGCGCTCCGAGAGCGGCATGCCGACCAACGTGGCCCTCCTCCCGCGTGCGGTGGACGAGGCGGCGCAGGAAGTCACGATGCAGTTTGGTAAATTTGATTCCACGGGCCCCGTGGGTTCGGCTTACGCGCCCTTCATGCCGGGATCCGGCGGCGATCTGCAATCGGACATGACCCTGCACTTGGCGCGGGAGCGTTTGGATGACCGGCGTCTCTTGTTAGGCCAACTCGATCGCTGGAAGCGTGACCTGGACCTCACGGGCGGCGGTGGCATGTCGCGCTTCCAAGAACAGGCTTTCGAAACCATCATCGGCGGCGTTTCCGATGCCTTTGATTTGAGTCAAGAAGATCCGGGTGTGGTGGCGCGCTATGACACGAGTTCACTGGTGCCGCCCAGTTCCATTCGAAAAGTGTGGAACAATCACAAGAACTACCGTGACCACGGCCAGTCCCTGGGCAAGCTCATGCTCATGGCGCGGCGTCTCTGTGAACGCGGCTGCGGATTCGTCACGGTGACGACGAATTTTGTCTGGGACATGCATGCCGACAAGAACAACGCGACGATGGAGGAAGGCATGCGCTACGTCGGCCTCCCCTTCGACCATGCGGTTTCGGCTTTCATCGAGGACGTGGCTCAGCGCGGTCTGAGCGAGAAAATCCTCCTCGTCTGCTGCGGTGAAATGGGCCGGACGCCGAAACTGAACAATCGCGCCGGACGTGATCACTGGGGCAAGCTGGCGCCCTTGCTCCTCTCGGGCGGCGGCTTGGAGATGGGCCAGGTCATCGGAGAGTCCACGCGTGATGCCGGAGAACCTAACAGTGAAGCGGTGACCAAGGCAGATCTCATTAGCACGATCATGCACACCTTGTTTGATGTGACTCAGGTGCGCCTCCTGGATCATCTGCCGCGTGATGTGGCCCGGACGATTACCGGCGGTGAGCCGATCCCCGGGCTCTTGTAGCGGTGACGTGAGGGTAGGAGAATAGTTAGACAATTCACATGGACCCCTATCTTGAGGCAGCCATCGACGAGGCCAGAAAGGGACTCGCCGAAGGCGGGATTCCCATCGGATCAGTGCTCGTGATCGACGACAAGATCGTCGGACGCGGTCACAACCGGCGAGTACAGCAGGGAAGCGCCGTCTTGCACGCGGAGATGGATTGTTTGGAGAATGCCGGACGAATCAAAGCGTCTGATTATCGGCGAGCCATCTTGTATTCCACCCTCTCTCCCTGTGATATGTGTAGCGGCGCTGTGTTGCTCTACGGCATTCCCAAAGTGATTGTGGGAGAAAATCAGACCTTTCGCGGTCCTGAGGACTATGTGAGATCGCGCGGTGTGGAAGTGGTCGTTGAACGGAATGAAGAGTGTCGCCGGCTCATGGAGGGGTTTATTGAGAACCATCCTGAGCTGTGGAATGAAGATATCGGTGAGTGAGCCATTGGATTTGCGGTAGAAGGGGGACCGCAGATGAGGCGGATGGGCGCTGATTTTACATGATCTGGAAAGTGGTAGGGACTTCAGTCCCTTTCATGCTCCTTTGGAACGCTGTTTTTGCCAGGATCCAAACGCGCCGGCCACAACCCAAACTAACGAAGAATCTGCGCCAATCGCTCCAATTTGAGGTTTCTCTCCCCCGGGGAACCTTACCTGCCGGTGGTTTGCATTCCCTGAAGGCTTGCGCGAGAGTCCGCCCGACGAGCAAAAAGATGATGTTGAACATGGCGGAATCGTTACCGGCGATCGATCGAGAATGGCGTTTCCTCGTGAGTCACTGTCGAGTGAGATCGAAACTGCGTGGGCTGGCAATCTTCCTCGCGAGTGCGTTGCTCCTGGAATCGGCCTTGGCCGTGGAGCTTCGTCCCGTGGGCGCCCTCCGCATGATGACCGGCGGCGCAGAGATCATCGACTACGATCGGAGATCCTCCCGGCTACTATCGACGGTGAGCGACTCGGATCCCGAGTCCGAGAGCGCTCCACTGTTCGGCCTTCAGGTCATCGATCTCGAGGACCCCAGCGCCCCCGCCTCGCTCGGTTTCATTCCCATCACGAAGGCGGACGCTTCCTTCGCCATTGATGCCGTGAGTTCGGTGGCGGTGGATCCGCGAGGTCGCGGCTTTGCCGTCGCCGCTCTGATTCCACGGAAAAGCCACCGCCGGGTCGGCTGTGTGGCGCTTATCGATCTTCGAAGTAATCGCCTAGTGAAGACGGTTCGGGTGGGCTATCACCCGGATTGCGTCGTCTTCGATCCCTCAGGCCGCTATGTGCTCGTGGCCAATGAAGGGGAACACGTCGGCTTCCCCCGCCGGCCGGCTCCGGGTTCCCTCAGCCGCATTGATTTGGGATCGGTGAGGACGACCGACGACCTCGAAACACTCGACCAGAGCGTTGTGAAGACGGTCACGCTGACGGACCCGGTTCTCCTGAGGAAACTGAGGTTTCCCGTGGTGGGTCGCCTCCCAGAGGCGCGATTTCTCGACGTGGAACCGGAGTACATCGCAGTCCATGGAAACCAGGCTTTTGTCAGTCTGCAGGAGAACAACGCCGTCGGTGTCTTCGATATCGCGGCCGCCAGGTGGCAGCAGACATTTCCCATGGGGCAGTTACCGGTGACGGTCGATTCCTCCAGCGACGGTCCCTACGGAGGGCGGCTCATGGCCCTGGAGGACTGGGTCCAAGGAATGCCGATGCCGGATGGGCTTTGCACGTTCCAAGTGGGCGGTCGCGTCTACGTGGCCACGGCGAGCGAAGGGGATGCCCTGGAAAACGATCAGGACCTGATGCTGGCCAAGCGTGCGCGGTTTTGGTGGCCGCGGCTTGATCGGGATTATCGCGAGCGACTTTGGGCGCGGTATGGGAGTGATCCCTTGCTGGAAGAGAATTTTGGCGAACTCGAAGTCTCCAAGATTGACGGCGACACCGACGGTGATGGCGACATCGACCGGCTGACGACCTTTGGATCCCGCAGTTTCACGATCCTCGACGGCAGGACGGGGCAGAGGGTTTACGATTCGGGCAGTTTTTTCGAGGACTACACTCGCGAGCATCTCGTCGGTGCCTATCACAATGTGAGCGATGGAGAGCCGGCTGAATTTGACCTGCGTGCGAACGACAAGGGTGCCGAGATCGAGGCCATCACGAGCGCGAACATCGGGCGACGGGCGATCCTCTTCATGGCCGCCGAGCGCTACCATACGATCTACGCCTTTGACGCCACCCAACCAGAGAGGCCGACCCTCAAGGCTGTGGTCTTCGCCCTCCCGATGGGTCACGAATCTCCCGAGTCGCTGCGGTTCATTCCTGCCGGTCAACGTCGAGACGGGAGGGCGCTTCTCGTGGCGGCGTTTGAGGAAACGGAGACCATCCTGGTGATGGAGGTTGTCCATTAGAAGAAAGAGAGACCGCCAAGTTTTTGACAAGTGCTTGGTGGTGACGGTGATGCGAGCACTCGTGGAAACAAATCCGCTTCTGTCGCTCTGACGAAGTTCAAAAATGTCTGGGAACCCAGACATTTTTGCTAGCGGCTGCCTATATGAGATTCTTGCGATTATTCAAACTTTTCCGTTTCCTTTACTCCTGAATCGCGATAATACGGGTGGACGGTTCGGGTTGCCAAGTCCATGGCTAACCCCAAACCCGGACCTAGACATTCCGAATTACTGTATGACTTTCCTAGCGACCGAATTCCGTCTCTTGATCTCGAAACCCGAACGGCGGGTTGCCTTAGAGTTCAAAGTCGAAGGCGACTTCTGTCACGGCACTCTCTGTTTCCTGAATCGGCGTCAATCTGACCGGTCAGGGATGCCTCCGCCCTCGTAGAGAGAGAGGAAAGAGAGAGGAAAGAGAGAGGTGAGATTTCACTTCGCGCGCGTGGTGTTGTTCCCTGCCGTGTGAGTGAAGCGTTGGCGGTGGGAGGCCTTTTGCCTACCTGACTCGACTTGAATCGATCCGATTCGATTCGATTCGACTTGGAATCAAGGCGGGAGATCTCCGGGGGGCAAGTTTGTGTGAGGGGATATTGGGTATCTTTTCTTTAGTGGAAGAGAGGCATTGGTTAAGAGGGCATTGGATGCCTTTGTTCTTGTGTTTGAGTTTTCTGAATTTTCGGCGGCAAGATGCGTCGATGGATTGTGAAGTTAGTCAATCGGCTTCGCCTCTTGTTCGAGATTCTTATCAATTTGTTTTTTTTAATACTGCTTGCTTGGGTGAAATGCATGGATTTAATCGTTATTTGCTTAGCGTATTTTGTTGAAATGACTAATGTCCGCAACATTCGCCAAAAAAGCATTGCATCAAATGATGTCCGTCTATATGTCCTGTTCGATCTAACTACGTGCAGATTGAATGGGAGCTTGGGAATAACGTTATATTTACGGCGTTTTCATGATGTCTCAATGCGATTGAAGCCTTTGCTGGGGCGTGCGTGGTGCAGGTGGCCTTACGGTCATCTAGGTATCGAGTGTTAATGAATTAGTAAATGGGTTTGCTTAGATGAGTTCTTATATCTCCAATGATGTCGTCGATCTTGAACTAACATCGCCTGAAGGCGTCGGAAACTGCACCAATAGTGCGATAGAAGCGACTTTGGTGAATGTGAAAGACGACCCGGTCGTCGGCGGTGGCGCCGAGCTTTCGCTTGATGAGATAGCGCAGTTGAAGAAGTGTGAGTCTTTGATAGCCAAAGGGCTACGAGCGAGTATGGACATGGGGCGAGCGCTTCTCATGGTGCGCGACAAGAAGCTCTATCGTGGTAGTCACCCGACGTTCGAAAGCTACGTGCGGGAGAGATGGGAACTATCTCGGCCGCGTGCCTACCAATTAATCAATGCGAGCGTGGTGTTTCATGATTTGTCTACCATGGTAGACAAATCGACCGTGCTGCCGGAGAACGAGAGACAGTTGCGGCTTCTGGCGAGGCTTCCCGATCCCAGGGCGAGGGCGAACATGTGGGAACGAGTCGTCGCCGCTTCTGAGCGCGAAGGGGTGGCGGTCTCCTACGATCTCGTGCGGCGAGTGCTCGATGAGTCCAGTCTAAACTCGGCGGTGGCCTATCAGGCCGCTGATGAAGGCCCGCAAAAGCGCGTTCGTACGGGTCCCGGTCATGAGAAACGCCTGGAGAAAACAAGGCGGCTGGAAAATTCAAGACAGCCGGTCATGGATTATGAGCGGCTCGCCCGCCTCGTGGAGGGGATCGAGGAGGGCTTGATTGATCGAGATATCGCGAAAGTCAGGGTCATTGTGCGCCAAATGAAAGCCATCTTGAACCGGGGGAAATGATGCAGCGATCCACGATAGTATTGACACTGGCGGCCTTCCCTCTGGGGTGGATTGGGGGAATCCTCTTCTTGGGAGAATCCCGGCTGACTTCAGATCCTCCTCTTGAGTTGGAGCCCGAGACGCCCTATTCCGTGCTCTCCCTAACTTCTAACGGAGAACTTGATCGTCTCCTAACATGTCCGGAGGCAGATCGAGATTTGTTAGCGGAGCTGGAGTTCTTGGCCGGCTTGAGTGATGACGCTCTGGCGGGTGCCTATGAGAGGGCTCGTCTGGAGGGGGCCTACGGGCTGATGCGCGCCATCGAGGGCTATTGGGCCCTGAGAGACCCGCGTGGAGCCTTGGCTTATGCCAAATGGCACATCGACGAATGCGAGGATTTGGCGGCGAAAGCGCTAGCGCATTTGGCTGAAGAGGAGGGGCCGGAGAGCTCGGTTCGGGCGGCACTGGACCTGGGGCACAAGGGCTTGCTGACAGACAAGAACATGAGCATCTGGAAGGAGGATCGTGTGAGTGAGCGGCTCGACTCCTATCGTGCAGAGCTTGAGGAGCAGAGTCTCATCGCCCGTACCTTTGCCGAATTGGTGGAGAGTGATCCCCAGGGGGCGGCGGAGCAGGCCTTGGAATTGGAGGATCGTCGAGCCAGGCGGGAGGCCGTACGTGGAGTGGCTCGAGCGTGGGCGGAGGCAGAGCCGCAAGCGGCGCTGACCTGGGCCAAGGAGGTGCGTCCCGATGCCTTGCGGCAGGAGTCGACACGCTTGGTGCTGAGCCGGTGGGCGAACAACGACCCGGCGCAGTGCGCGGAACATGTGAGTGGGCTTCCAAAGTCCCTGTCGTCGATCCCCGTGATCGAAGAGCTGGTTGAGGCTTGGGGGGCCTCGGCGCCCGAGGACGCACTGGCGTGGATAGGCGATGAAGTGAGCGGTCTAGCGCTCGACAAGGCGATGGATGCATGGGTCAACTCGGTTTCGCAGCCGGAGGAACTTGCCGATCTTCTCTTGAGCCAGAATGATCTCATCGAGCGCCGCCCCGAGGCCCTGGAAGGTCTGGTTGCTCGTTGGGGAGAAGAGGATCCCGCGAGAGCGATGGACTGGGCGATGGCTCAAGAGGGAGCGTTTTCAGAACATGGCGTACGGGCCGCCTTGCGTGGTTGGGCGGAGCAGAGTCCGGCTGAGGCGCTGGAATACATGGAAGGCCTCCAGGAGGAAGGGATGGTGGATGACGCGGAAGGGATGATTACAGCCGTGGCGGCTGGGATGAGTTCGGCCGATCCTGAAATGGCGTTGACGGTGTTAGAATCCGGCGCCTTTGATCTGGAGGATCGGGAGACCATTGGGATCATCGCGGATTCTTTGAGTAACTGGGCCGATACAAGTCCAAATGAAGCGGCCGAGTGGATGGAGGGCCGGTTGGATAGCTTGGTCGACAGTGGATCGGGCTGGTGGATGATTCGTGGTTTGGTAACAACCTGGGTGGAGAGCGATCCGCAAGGCGTTGAGTCTTGGGTGGCGGAATTACCCGAATCACGTGCCACCGATTCAGCGATCCAGAGTCTGGCGCACAACCTGATGGCGACCGATCGTGAGGCGGCTTTCCGGTGGGCGAGCAGGGCAAGTGACGCCAATTTTCGGATGAATATTCTAACGAACATGTTGGCCGATTTACCGCGGCATAGCGGAGTGGCTGAGGTCTTGGCCCAAGCGCCATTTGCCGATGAAGACAGACCCACGATCGATAAGATCATTCATAAGAGCGGGCACGGTGCGATGTCACCCTGGGAAGGCAGATAGTGAACCGTTTTTGGGAACTTTGATAATATGATGATGAAATACGTACTACCAGTCATTCTATTTGTTGCGGGAGTGTGGGCGTCCTTTGGTTGGTCTTCGACCCGGAGCCTGCCAAAGACGGAAGAGTTCTCGAGGCCGGGTATCCCACCCGATGTTGTTGGAACGCAATCAATCGGGCCCCCGCTTGGAGTGGAGGAAGCCTTGAAAAGGAGCCCCCATGGCGCCGCCTTGCGTGCCTTTGCGCACCTATTGGGCACCAAGAGCAGTAACGAAGATTTTGCGGCTGTGATAGACTTATTGGGGCGGTCCTCCGATGCACCGCTGAAAAATGCCTGCGTGAAGGTGGTGTGGCACCATTGGTTGAAGGCGGATGCCGATGGTGTTTGGCAGTATGTGAAGGCTGAATCCACCACTCTCCATTCCGTTTTTGGTTCCAGGTTCTGGGGAGATTTATTCGAGGTCTGGGCTGGGCTGGATGCCGATGAGGCCAGGCGAAGGGCATTGGCGCTCGCTGAGCCCGCGCGATCCATTGCGAGCGAAGCCGTTAAGAACTGGCTCGCGGCGAGGGATCCTCGGACGGCGATTCTGTTTGATTTGGATTCCGCTTCTCCGGAAACGCTTGAAGGCATCGAAGAGCTGTGGGATCAACTGGCGGCCGGAAAAGGCGATGAGATCGATTGGTCCCAGACACGGGACTTGCCTCGGGAGACCGTGGTTGCTTTGGTTCGCGGTGTCTTCGGCGAGAAAGCAAAGGAGGATCCAAAGGCGGCGATCGAGGAGGCTTTCGCCTTGGGAGCTGCGGGTGTTCGAGGGGTTGCCGTTGATGCTGTCGTGGCCGAACTCGCGAGGCGTTCTCCGCTTGAGGCGAAAGTGCTATTGGAGGCGCAGCCTCACTGGGCGGCTCAGAGCGGAGCCATCAAGACGGTTGCCAAGCATTGGATAAACAAGGATGCCAAGGGAGCCATGGCTTGGGTGAGTGATTCACTCGTGGGGCGAGATCGATTCACCATCATGAGTGAACTCCTTTGCGACGGCATGGGGGCCCAGCCACAGCGGGTCGCGAGTATTGCGGAGGGGGCAGGAGGTTCGTCGGTGGTTGCCTTTGTGGACTTCGCTTCTGTCGGAGGTCGCTTGGCGGATGAGGCTCCGGAGGTTTCGTGGAATTGGCTGACCAATCTCGATATCGAAGCGACGGCGCATCGCATGGGGGCCGCATCGGCCATCGTTTCTCGAATGGCCTCTGAAGATCTCGAAGGCGCCATGGCGCTCTACGACGAGATGGATTGGAGCCAGGTTGTCCATCCGGTTCAATTGAAGCCGGGCTTCTCGCAAGGCGTCGCCGAAGAACTCGGACGGATGGGGCGGGCTGAAGATGTCGAGGCATGGATCGAACGAGCGCCGGTCCATGATCGGGAGATGACAGTCGCTTCGTTAATGAAAGGGTGGGTGGAGCGTGACCCAAATGAAGCGGCGGCCTATGTGGACTCCGTGGCCGATGTTGAACGCCGTAATGAACTCTCGCTGGGGCTGGTGAAAGCGTGGTCCAAGACAGAGCCTCAGCGGGCGGCAGAGTGGTTGAGCTCACATTCGGCCATTGAGACCGTTTCGGCAGACGTCGTGGCGGAAGCGATTGAGGGCTGGAGCGCCATTGATCCCATGGCGGCCTCCGAATGGCTCGCCACCGTTCCTCCTGGCGAGAATCTCGACCAAGGATCTTGCATGCTTGCCCAACGCATCGTGGGCATCGATCCTCAATCAGCGGCGGATTGGGCCCTGTCGATTCAGAATGAAGAGACGCGTGTCCGATCGCTCGCCCGCGTCTTCTCCAGTTGGGAGAGATCTCGCGGCGGAGAGGCTTTCGAAGCTCTGGATGCCCTGGATCTCACACCTGAGGTGAGAGCGGAGATCATCGGCAAGATGCCGATGCGGTTGATACCATGAGCCGCGCGTCTGCTGAAGGGCGATTGGCGCCCTGGTGGAAACGGTGGGGCGAAGATCGGGTCTGGCCTTCCCTGTGCCTACCCGCCGTGCTGGCGATTGCGGCTTGTTTTTGCCTTGCCCACTTCTTCTGGTGGCCCAGGCCGATCATCCACGATGAATTCAGCTATCTCTTGGCTGGTGAAACGTTTGCTGAGGGGCGGCTGACCAATCCGACCCATCCGCTCCACCGTTATTTCGAGACGTTCGGTGTTCTGCAAGAGCCGAGCTACATGTCCAAATACCCGCCGCTCCCGGGTCTTGCTCTGGCCTTGGGTATCTGGCTGGGCGATCCGATCTATGGAATCTGGCTATGCTATGGATTGATGGTTGGATCGTTTGTCTGGATGTTGCGTCAGTGGGTGCCGGCTGGAGTGGCGTTGCTCGGGGGAATGGCGTTGGCTTTTCATGGCCAGCTCCTGATGAGTTGGGGAGGGAACTTCTATGCCGGTGGCGGTCTTCTCGGGTTCACTTTTGCCTGTTGGGTCTATGGGAGCCTGGGGCAAATGCGAGGTGGTGGTGGATGGAGAACCGGGATCCTCTTTGGGGCCGGATTGAGCGGTCTCATGCTCAGTCGGCCCTATGAGGGTTTTTTGGTCGCTTTGCCCGCGACGCTTATCGCATCGGCATGGCTTTTGAAGAGGCTCTTCAAGAGACGTGCGGGGGCAAGAGTCGTGGTCGCGGCGGTATTGATTTCCTTTGGTGCGGGTGTGTTTTTTCAGGGGCTCTACAATCACCGGGTAACGGGAAACGTCCTGCAAATGCCTTACACGCGGCATCAGCAGGACTACTACCGGACGCCGCTGTTTCTCTTTCAGGAATTGGGGCAGCAAAAGGTGCGTCCTGTGCTGGAGATCCAGGCCTTCGATGAGAGCAGTCATCGTCCCCTCTATACGGCGGGAAGAAGATGGCCTGGCCTCTGGAGGGATGGTCTGGAGAAGCTCTTGAAATACGGGGTGTTTTACCTTGGGACCGTGGGATTGCTGGGGTTGCTCTATCTGCTGGCTTCTCAGCCACTTGCTAGGACTGCAAAGAGCTTATTGGCGGTGCTTGCGGTCAGTGGCGTCGGATTAAGCGTATCAACGTTTTCATTGTGTCATTATGCCGGGCCGGGAGCTCCCGTTTTGTTTCTTCTATTCGCCTTCTTGTTAGCTCGAAGCAACGTCTTCCGGCAATCTGGGGGTAGGGTTCTCTTGGTCGTGCTCGCCCTGATGTTCGTCGAGCATGCGTTTCGGGGGAGGAAATTCGGATGGCCGGAGGGTCCGTTGAACGCGCGTGCGGTAATGGTTCGGGAGCTTGAAGTGCTGCCTGGGAACCATCTTGTCCTGGTATCCTATGGGAGAGATCATGATCCACGTTTGGAGTGGGTCTATAATCACGCGAGGATCGATGATTCGCGAATCATTTGGGCGAGAGTTGATCGAGCGGATGACTCTTCCGAATTGGGTAACTATTATTCAAGACGTTCTCTGTGGGTTTTGGATACAGATCAGTTAGTGTTAAAGTGTATTCGGGATGTGAATGGAAATATTGGTAGGGATCGGGTTTTGGAATTTGACTTGTGAGGATATCTTGCTAGTGGTGAAAGTGCTGTTATGAAAACACTAAGTAAAAAATCAATCGTCAAGGGCGCCCTGTGTGCTCTTGTGGCTGCCGTTGTGACGGTCCAGAGTCACCCTTTCTATGACTGGGAGCTTGTGAAGGGTGGTTCGGACTATGACATGTATTATCTGCGGAACGGTCCGGCGGCGCCGGCGAGATGTGCTGCGATCATTACCCTGGATTGGACGATCCATGACGGGAAAGAGTGGTACTATAGTCATGGGAGCTTAGGGAATAGTGGACACCTCGTCTATACAGATGACAATCTTAGTACCTATGCTCTCTGGGAGCCTACTGTACAAGATCCGAATCCGACTTATTATGCAGGCACCGATAATTAAGTAAGTGTCTCACGAGCGCACAGGGCTGATGAAGTTCCTGTGCGCTTTTTTTATTTCTATTGTATAGAGGATTGTAGGGTCTTTTCATGAGTGCGCTGGCCACGACGATTATGATTGATTGCGCAATGAACGGGGCGCTTGCGGGTGAATCATGGAGATCGTGGATCCTTGTTGGAGGCCGATAAGAGAGAAAGAAAGGGGTTACTGATAGGATGTCAATGCACGTTTCGTTTGTTCTGCCGTGTCTCAATGAAGAGGCCACCTTGGCTCGATGTATCCAGGCAATTCGTGGCGCTTTCGATGTTTCGCCCGATCTTGAGTACGAGATTGTGGTTGCGGACAATGGAAGTGACGATGGTTCGACCAGCGTCGCGGAGAACAATGGCGCCCGCCTGGTCCATGTGCCTCAACGCGGTTACGGTTCGGCCCTGCGCCACGGGATCGCCGCGGCAAGAGGCGAGCATGTGGTCTTTGCCGATGCGGATTGTACCTACCATCTCGAGGATGCCTACAGCTTGTATGAGACGGCGGTGAATTCGAAGGCCGATCTGGCGATCGCCTCGCGATTCGGCAAGGGGATCGAACCGGGAGCGATGCCCTGGCTCCATCGATTCGTGGGAACGCCTATTTTGACCATGATTGTCAATCTGCTCTTTTGCGGGCATGTCACGGATTGTAATTCGGGGTTTCGTTGCGTGAGGAAGGCTGCCTTTGAAGGGTGGGGGACCAAGGCGTCGGGCATGGAGTTCGCCTCGGAAATGATTGTCCGCGCATTGAAAGCGAAGGCCCGTATCGTGGAGATCCCCTCAGGATTGCGGCGTAGTCCCAAGGATCGTTCGCCGCATCTCTCCACGTGGCGCGATGGGATGCGGCATCTGATTCTCATTCTCTCGGAACGTCCTCGAGCCTTCGAGTGCGTCGGTTTGTCTCTACTGCTTTTTGCCTCCCTGCTGCAAATGCTCGTTCTTTTTGTAGGACCGGCGGAGTTCCTTGGGCTGCATGTCTTCGATGTGCATAGCCAGGCGATCTTGGCCATGGTTGGATTGGCCGGCAGCCAGTTTTATTTGTTTAGCTGCGCCATGTTCCTCTATGGGCGGGAGAAACCAGGGCGATTAACCAAGCATCTGTTGGGCATTGGGGAGGCCCATCTATTGTTATGCATGCTTTGTCTAGGTCTCGTCGGTAGTTTGGTCATCGTCGGAGTCGTCGCCACCTGGGCGAGCAATGATTTCGTCGGCCTGGCTGCCATGCCGTGGTTGATTGGGACCTTGCATTTTGTCTGTCTACCAAGCCTTTGGCTTTTTGGCTTGTTGGGGCTCCATATTCTCAAATCGATGCAAGCTCGAGATGTTCCCGACGGAGCGTCCGTTTGATCAATACTCCAGGAAGATGCGGCGGTGCGTGACGAATCTTTTTCGCTGCTGCGCGGTCATTAAAAGGTTGGATTTTTAACTTGATCTGGGCTTTGGCTATGCTAATAAAGTGCGTGCCTGTTGAATGAGTAACGCCGAGTTCGTGAGAGCAGATGCTGTCGTAAAAGAATGTTATCCAGGCAATTGACCAGAGATTGGTTCTGCTTGTAGATATTTCCTGAAGAAGAATCTAAGAGGACTGATTTTGGAGATATTGTGATTCCAATTTTTTTGATGATATCTGGATGCCCATTGTGTTGATTTTTGGACTTTGATGAATGCTTAGAAAGATTCGAGGAATTCTCGAATTCCGCTCTTGTCATCTATCGCACTGGTTGGGTGATCGCTCTCATGGGCGGTTCATCTCGCGCAATTGCTGCGTTCGATAGGTATGTTTTTCTTTACGTGATTATTGCTTTGTTATTGTTGTTATGAAATTGAAATATCATTCGTGTTGTCGGAGGGCGGGGGCTGTGGGCCTCGCTCTCACTGCCGTTTTGCTCCCGTCCTTGCTGGCTCAACAACCCTTGCCGTTTGCCGCGAGCTTCGAGGCCCAACAGGGCTACGTCCCAGGGAGTGTCGCCGGCCAGCAGGGTTGGCGGGTCGATCAAGGTGAGGCTGCTATTGAAGTGGGAGAAGGGCGCAATGACTCCAATGGATTGGTCATCGCTCCGACGGATCCCTTTGGCCAGGTGAGTGTGATCTTCGATAAGGATTTGCAGCATGACATTGCGTTTACGGATTTTTGGATGATGCCGGCGGCCACGGAGGCGGAGCCTGGCCGGGAGTTTCTCGATCAAGAGGGGGCGATTTCGGGATTCTTCAGGATCGATGAGGAGGGCGAGTTTTATGTGTTGGATGGCAACGGGGAGCGCGGGGGCGAATGGATTTCCACCGGGGTGAAGATGCCTCTGGCGGAGAATGGTGCGGGGCCGTGGACGCGGATCACCTTGCGGCAGGATTTTCGAGCGCAGGCCAAGGTGTGGGACATATTCATCAATGGCGAGCTGCGGGCGGCGGACCTCGGATTCTGGGATGAGGGTTCGGATTGGTTGGAGCGTTTCTCCTTGATGGGGCACACGAAGATCCCGTTGCACGTGGACGATGTCTCGATCGGGGCGAGCAACCCCTTGTTTACCGATGAGAACCGTGACGGTCTATCAGATGAGCGAGCGGCCTTGTGGGGTGGTGCGTCGGAGCGTGAGGCGGACGCCGACGGCGACGGGCTGAGCAATCTCCAGGAAGCCATTGCGGGCACGGACGCGGCCAAGGTGGACAGCGATGGCAACGGTATCCACGACGGCTTTGATACCGGGATGGTGGCGGTAGGGGAGAGCGATCTGATGGACCTGCACGTGGCGGCGCTGCCGCTCTTCACGGAGGGCGAGGGATCCGCGGCCGAGCGTTTGGAAATGTTGCGTGGCCTGAGCCGTCAAAAGCAGCGTGGGGTGCGCGGGACGCCGGAGGACTTGCTCGAGGCGGCGAAGAAGAGCCCGGCCTACGAGTTGTGGGCCGAGGCCAATGGAGCGCACTTTGAATTCCAGGCGAGCCAGTTCAGCCGCGCCGAGGCGCGCTATGAGAAGATCGCGCAGCGCCTGCTCAACGCGCGGGGAGATAGTTTGGATGAGCGGTTTTTCATCAACCAGGCGAAGACGAATCTGGGACAACAGTACGCCTTGTTAGGGAAGGTCAGTGAATTGGGCGCTCTGTTGAGCACAATGAACCTCTCCGAACTCTCCGGGTCACCGGCCCGAGCCTATCGGCGTCTGCTCCAGGCACACGGCAACATGTCGGCCAATCCCACGCGGGCCTACCGTTGTGGACTGAGCGCGCTGATGGTGATGCGGAAGTCTCTGGGGATCGTGGAAACGGACGAGGAGAAACTGGCGGCCGAGGCGGCGCTCGTCAATGGGCTCCAATCGATTCCTGGCAGAGGGCTGTCACTGGCCATGGTGAAGCGATTGGCCGATGATTTGGGAGTACGGACGCAAACGGTCCGGAGGCCTCTGGGAGCCGAGGTCCCGGTGCCCAGCGTGGTGCATTGGAAGATTGGTCACTTCGCCACCGTGGTGGGGCGGGCCGGGGAAGACTACGTCGTCAAGGATGCGGCGCTGGCACGGCGGTGGATCGTGAGTAAGGCGATCCTCGACGAAGAGGCCAGCGGACATTTCCTCGTGCCCTCGGATCGAGTGCCGGCCGGCTGGGAGCAGACAAGGACGGCGGAGACGAACGATGTATGGGGGAAGACGACGCCCTGCTGGGCTCAAGATGAGCGCAACCAGGATTGTCCCGAGGACTGCAGCAAAAATTTGAAAATGCCAGGCTATTCGTTCAGCCGCTATTCGGCGAACCTCGTCATCACGGACACGCCGGCCTACTACAAGAGCCCAAATGGGAGTATCGAGGGTCCGACACTGACCTACATGCAGGATTCCGCCTCCGTTTTGGGTGATCCAACCTATAGTGCATTGCCCAACTTAGGTGCAGGATGGGCGTTGAGTGGGATTTCCTACGCGCTCAAACCCAACGGCGATCCTGATGTGACGGTGATCCTTCCCGATGGGCGTAAAGAAACCTTTGAGCGCGACAGTGCAAGTGATCCCTTTGACACCAACCCCCAGAGCTTGGCGACTCTTGAAGAATACGATCCGCCGGTCGGCGTGGGCTATCAACGGACGAGCACGGATGGAACGGTCATGACCTTTCTCTTCACCAAGACCATCGGAACGAACCATATCTACATGTTGGATCAGATTGATTATCCCAATGACTACTCGCTGGATTACAGCTACAGCGGAAGCACTAACATCTACCTTGATGATGTCAAGGACAGTTTCGGGCGTGAGGTGACCTTTGGCTACGTGACCGGCTCTCGCCGCATCAACAAGATCACGGTCAAAGGGAGCACCACTGATAAAGTGGCGACGATCACTTATGACGGTTCTAATCGACTGGATAGCATTACGGATGCGGAGGGAATGGTGACCAACTTCGAGTACGATGGGAGCAGCGATTTCATTGATGAAATGGAGACACCCTATTCACGGAAGGACGGAACTCCTTACAAGCCGACCAAGTTTACCCGTGACACTGCCTCACACGGGACGGGATTGATGATCGAGGACCCCGAAGGATTGAAAGAGGTCGTGGTCTACGATGGTGGCAGCTATGGCGTGGGGGATCTCCCCGGAGTGACCTCCAGCGGGACGGCCGATGCCATCGAGAAACCGAACATCTTTCAGGCTGAGGGATATGTGAATGACTATCAGTTGGACGAAGGTCTCTCGCTCCACTGGACGAAGAACGCGGTGCACCACATGGAGGAGGAAGAGATTCTCACGGTGGACAGCATCGACGATGTGCTTTCGCACGCAGACTACGCCCATCAGACCCATTGGTTGCGCCTGGATATCTCCGGTGGCGACGACCTGGTGACGCCCGTCGTTGCAAGCACGCGGTCGCCACTCACCTTCCGCGTGTGGTATCGTTATCCCGGGCAGTCGCAAACATATTACGCGGGAACGAGCAACCTACCTTCACATGTGGTGACCCTGGTGCGCGACAAGACCATCTTGCCCAGCGTGACGAGTCCGACCTCCTCGCAAATGGACGCCCGGCTTCACAAATACACCTACAACAGTGAGGGCAACGTGACGTGGGAGAAGGATCCCGAGGGACGGCAGACAGAGTATGACTATCACAGCAACGGGATCGACTTGCACAAAGTGAAGCAGTACAATGGTTCGTCCTACGAGACGGTGGCCCGCTACGAGACCTACACGGATCACCTGCCGAAGTACATCTATGATGCCGGGGATAACAAGACGACGTTGGAGTATAAGTCCGGTGGACGCATATCAAAGATCACCAATCCGGACAACGAAGTCACGACCTACACCTACTCATCGACCCACGATTACCTGACCAAGGTGGAGCGGACGAATCCCGGGGGATCACCGAGCACGGTGACGCTCTATGAGGTCACGGCATTTGATAACTTTTGGCGTCCAGCGACGGTGGAAGACGCCGATGGCTACGAGTTGGACTACACTTACGATGACCTCGACCGGGTCACCGAGATCACCCATCCCGACGGGACGGACGAAGACTTCTCTTACGAGGTGGGGACAACGATGTATGTCGAGCTCCAGAAATACACCGATCGCGAGGGGAAGAACACTGTTTACGAGTACAACAAGAATCGGCAATTGACCAATGTCGACGATCCGGAGCACACGAACGACACGATCTATGATTGGTGCGCCTGCGGAGATCTGAAAAAGTTGACGGATCCGGACGGTAACATCACGACGTGGACGCGGGACATGTTGGGGCGGGTCACGGAGAAGAAGTACGATGATGGTGAGAAGTTTACCTATTACTACGAACCCGAGTCGGGGCAACTGAGCACGGTGACGAATCCGGTGGATCAGGGAACGAGCAATCACACCTACGCGCAGTTCTATTGGCCTGATGGCAATCTCTACAAGATGGATTACACGGATAGCACCGGTGTGGACTCGACCTTCACTTACGACGACGATTACGATCGCCTGACCCAGCGGGTGGATGCGGGAAGCGGCTACAGCTACACGACGAGTTACAGCTATCACCCGGTGAATGGGACGACGGATGGCGGTGGTGAGTTGAGCGTGATCAACGGACCTTGGAGCTACGACGAGATTCGTTACACCTACGATAATCAGGGTCGCGTGAAGAAGCGCGTGATCGACAACTCGGATGCGGCGCAAGAGCATACCATGGAGTGGGTGTTTGACGAGTTAGGCCGAGTGGAAGACGTAATCACGGGGATCGGCACGTTCTCCAACACCTTCGTCAATGCGAGCGGCCTCATTGATGAGATCGATTATCCGAATGGGCAAACGGCGGACTATATCTACCACACCCACGGTGACGGGCGCTATCTGAAACAGATCAAGAACTTCAAGGTGAACAGCAGCACATCGACGCTGTCCGACTTCACCTACACCTACACTGACTCGGGCCGGATCGACCGCTGGTATCAAAAGCGTCCGAACAACAGTTCAGCAAGCAGTTCGTCACCGCGAAACTTTGATCACACCTACGACGATGTTTACCAGCTCGATACGGTGACGGAGAAAAACATTTTTCTCACGACGCTGAACACGTGGAACTTCGACTACGACGCCGCCGGGTCGCGAACGAAGAAGACCTACAACACGAGTGTGACGAACTACACGCCGAACGACCGGAATCAGATCACGGCGATATCGGGAGCGCCAGGTTCCTACACGCTGAGCTATGACGACGACGGCAACCTGACGTCCAAGGCGAAGAGTGGCGATGGGACGGTGAACTACGAGTGGGACGCCACTCTTCGCCTTGGACGTCAGGTTGCCGTCGTCGTCATAGCTCAGCGTGTTGGAACCTGGCGCTCCCGATATCGCCGTG
>JANQJH010000604.1 GCA_028281705.1 Verrucomicrobiales bacterium | reverse complement strand
AGCCCAAACAGACAAGAACACAAACTTGACAACCTAACAACTGCGTGCTCTAATGCTCTAACCATTCGCCATTTCTAACGATCTAGCGGACATCCCCCTGCTCACGCCGCCCGTGACCGTGATGCGCAAATCCAGAGTCGGGTTATTCGGGATCGCGAATCCGTAATCCGTAAAGACCGCCGTCAGAGCCGCCCCTCTCCGACGCCGTCTTGATCGAGTTGATCTCGACCGCCGCGTCGAAGGCGCGAGCTTCGTCCGAGAACGCCATGCTGTCGTACCAATCAGTTACCGCCGCAACGTCTCCCTGACGAGCCCACCGTTCCCCAAACTCCTCGACCACTGTTAGTTGCAAATGATCGTCCGATATCCCGGTGATGACCTTGGCAACGGGCGCAGCCAATTCCGCATCGTCGGCGTACGGCGTCACCGCGCCAATCGCGGCCTTCTGAGTGTCGAAGTCGAAGGCCTCAAACTGCACCAACGCCGTGTCGGGATCCACCCGAAGGGCGCCACTGAAAACGTTCTTGGCCACGCTCTGCAGCGCCTTCTGACCAATCGCGCCCGTGGCCTTCTCCGCCAGGTACCATTCATGGGCCTCCTCGGGACTCTGCCTCGACCACGATCGGGAGAGCCCCAGGGCGGCATGCCTCCGAATTTCCGGCGGAGACGACCACATTTGGGTTCAGCTGGTGGGCCTTTTTCGCCAGGACGGCGAACACATTCTGCGTCAGTTCCTCCGACAGCTCACGCTGGCCCGTGCGCCGAAAGATCACGCCGTAGACCAGCCCCAGATAGCGGTCCACCAAGGCGGCAAACGCCCGCTGGTCGCCATGGCGCAAGAATCGAAGCATCAGGCTGGCATCGTCCATTCACAAACGGTACTTCGCGCCGAGCCGAGAACTTGCGCGAAAACGATGATTATTTTCTTGGCGGGGGGGAGCGCAGGGTGGACGGGGCGACCGCGTGAGTTCTCGGAGGCCGGGGGGCGTCGTTCGATGGGTGGCGGCGTAGCGGGACGACAGTGCCCTCTGGGAAGGATCCGGCCGATGAGGCGGTCACTTTGCCTTACCGCCGTTGTGTTACGGTGATGAAGCAGAAGGCGCGACAGCGCGTTGGTGGGCGGCTGGCCGGGGTTGGAGAGCAGCGGACGTAACAGGTGTCCTGTTCATCCCCTATCTTTCACCTGCCCACGTCGCAGAATAATTCAGTTTCCACTCGGATTCATAGATCACGTCGGGTTCCCCCTCAGCATCGCCCTTATATAACCGCCATGTGGGGATACCAGCTGCGCAATAGACAGCGTCAGGACGAGTATCAACATTACTCCCAAAGATCTCCGTAATAACAACTCCTATACCCTTCATATGAAGCTCGCCTACCGTTCTCCTCGCTCCTCTGACAGCAGCTTCGACCCAATCCGGGTGGCTCTTCTCATCAACCGCACCATCGCGATTCCTGGAAAGCACCAGCTGAATCCCTTCGGATTCCGCACATTTGACAGTAATTCTCGCAAACGCGGGCAATCCGTTATGGACCTTGAAGAAATTTGCAGTTTCCGACTTCATTTAGAAAGACCGAAGACATCCTTTAGAAGAGAAACTCAGGGCCAAAGTTCCCCATAGGACGAATAACGTGATCAAATCTATGAGAAAGCCCCCCATCTTTCCCCGATGGGATCGGGTGATAGCCAAAGTGGGCGACCCGACACAGGATCGTAGACACAGAGGCAGTTTCCCACTGCGTTTCAGGGGTTGGCGAGCTGATTTCTCTGACGCTTGCGCTAACAGGCTCCCAAAAATCCCTAGACGCGGTTTTTGAGCTCCGGTCGAACTCGGCGCACAGCGAACCAGCACTCGCCAAGAGGGTGAGAGAGAGAAGGATCAGGGCTTGAAGCTGTCGCCGGGACATAGGGCTTACGCTAGCGCCCGAAGCCGACCAAGGAAAGAAGCAACTAGTAGATGTCACCTCGAGTTCCGATGTGTGTGATGTAAATGCGGAACCTCTTGGCCTCGCCTTCAGACTCAAGCGGTCGCAGCTGAAAGATGACTCGGTAGTCACCGACACGCATTCGCCAGTGGTCGCGCCATTCTCCCATCATCGCCCAGACGTTTCGGTGAGTAGTCGGATCCTCGGTTTCCGACAGTTCTTTTACAGCGACCAGGATCTGACGCTGGCGAGCGGTTGGAATACGTTTAAGCGAGCAGAGGGCTCGCTTGTGGAAGCTTACTTCGTGCATCCAAGCTCTTGCTCTACCTGCTCCAGGCTCACGAAGGCCTCGTCGTTACTGGCTTCGAGGTCAGCCTGGCCTTGGCGCAAGTCCTCTTCGGCTTCCTCGTCTAGATCGAGCCCAAGGATTTCCTCAAGCTCGACGAACTGGGCATACGGAATGATGACTTCCTGTGGAGAGCCTTGGTCATCGACTACGAGCTTCTTCTGTAGTTGCAGAGTCATCTCTGGAAGATAGGCCAGGGTCGGTTTTTGTCGAGCGAGGCTGCTCGGCCGGATGAAAACGGCTATGGATTTCCTGTAATTTGTGGATCTCGACATGGGTGTAGATCGTCGTCGTGTCGAGGTTCTCGTGGCCCAGGAGTTGCTGGATGAAGCGGATGTCGGCTCGAGGCGTCGCTCCCCTGGGTCAAGGTCAGAATGCGATTCTCGTCATGGTAACTCACCGATTCCAAAACCGCATCGTCGGGATCCGGCATCAAATCGTCGTCGTCATCGAGAACGGTTTGGATGCGGTTCCCGAAGGCGTCGTAATCATAGAACGTTCGATAGGCGGCGTTACTCGCTTCCTCCCAACTAAGCTGATTGCTGTTGTGGCTCAGGCCGACATCGGCATAGCCGTAGGTCACCGTGTGATCGACAATGTCGTCGAGTTCGATGGTCTTGCTCGTGAGATTCCCGATGGCATCAAACCCGAACATTTCTTCACGGCGCCCGTCCCCATGGGTGTAGGTGTCATACGGTGACATCGTGGTCACGGTGATTCGTCAGCCGGTAGACGGCATCATAGACGCATTCGAGCACCCGATTGTGTGCGATTTCGTTGGGGGCCCCTTCGTTGAAACGCTCCACCTGCTTACGCACGTTGTTCACCGCGTCGTAGGCATAGCGGTTATCGGTGCAGCGATATCGGTCCGGCACGGCTTCCGGCGACCACACGGTTTCGCGCTGGATCCGATGACGAGGATCGAAGTCGCGCAAAGTGCGCGTGCCGTTGGGCAAATCCAATCGCACGCGATCGTTGGCCAAGTCGTAGCCGTCGTAGGTAGAATAAGGCCTTTGGCCCATTGGATTTCACATTTCATGATATGCATTGTCGCTGACTCTTCCGAGGACGAGTAGGAGGGCGAGGACGACAGAGTTACCTTTTCGGATACTCTCGAGCTAACTTCTTTGGCTTCGTGATATAGGGCGCCGCGAGATAAGACGGCTCCACCGGGCCGGGCGCCGGTGCCATCTGGTGGCTCAGAGCACCCAATCGTTCAGCCGTGGGTCCATCGAGG